>DFKT01000071.1:0-7943 GCA_002373595.1 Lachnospiraceae bacterium UBA3638
CGGGCTTTCTGTCCATCCTGATCTTAAGCACCTGGCGGGGATGAACCATCGAGCAGAGCTCTTTGTGAATACTCTTAATGAAGATTACCACGCGGCTTATCTTGATACCGCCGGCAGTACATCCGGAACACGAACCGACGAACATAAGGATCACGAGTATTGTCTGCGAAAAAGCGGGCCATGCGTCAAAATCGGCGGTCGAGAATCCGGTGGTCGTAACAATAGAGGCCACCTGGAATGAAGCATGCCTTATAGCCTCTCCTATCGAGCCGTATACCTTTGAGATATTCACAGTGATGAGGATGATGCAGACAGCGACCAGGAACAGGTACCACTTTATCTCCTCTATGTCGAAAGCTTCTTTTATCTTCTTACTGATGAGACAGAAATAGAAAGTATAATTAAGTCCGGCAAGCAGCATGAATATCGTCACAGCCCACTGTACCGCAGGATTGTATCCGCCTATGCTGGTATTGAATATACCGAATCCACCGGTTCCGACCGTACCGAAGATGATCGTCACTGCATCATAAAAAGGCAATCCGCAGATCATAAAGACAATGCATCCTATGACAGTCAGTCCCAGATATATCTCGTACAGAAGCTTGGCGGTATCCCTTGTCTTGGGAACGAATTTATCAACGCTGGGGCCCGTACTCTCCGCTTTCATGAGGTTCATGGTAGAGCTTCCCATCAGAGGCAGTATGGACATGATGAATACAAATACACCCATGCCTCCGATCCAATGCGTAAAGCTTCTCCAGAAAAGGCCTGATTTGGAGAGCACTTCAACATCGGTAAGTATGCTGGCTCCCGTTGTGGTAAATCCGGATATCGACTCAAATACCGCATCTATATAGCGCGGTATATCGCCCGACAGAGTAAAGGGAATCGCACCTATGAGACTAAGGGAGATCCATCCGAAAGCAACAGTAACAAAGCCCTCTCTCATATAGAGTTCCTTGGATGAAGGCTTTCTTAACTTGAGCAAAAATCCGAGGATATAGCTGACCGATGCCGCTATACAAAAAGAAAGTACCTGCGGGACCTCACCGTAATAAGCGGCCACAAACACAGGAAGCAAAAGGAAAACAGCTTCAAATTCGAGTATCCAACCGATGATATATAATACAACGACAAAATTCATACAGTCATCCCGCGTGAAATCTCACTATTTAGTGAGTATCTCACGGATATCGTTCATTCCCAGACGAGTCGTAACGACAACGACTCTGTCACCAACATTTATCTCATCATTACCGGTAGGAAGTATGAACCTTCCCTTGCGGTTTATCGAACAGATATTGATGTCCTTCCTTAAGGGAAGCTTGGATATATGGACATCCGTAACAGCAGATTTCTCTTTGATATAGAATTCGAGAGCCTCCGCTCTTCCCTTCTCAAGTCTGTAGAGATTCTCCATATCACTTCCCATGGACTCCTGACGGGATCTCGCATACTTGATGATCGTATCTGCGGTAAGGAGTCTCGGGAACACAGTCGTATCGAGCTGCATATCGCTAAGCACGGCATTGAAATTGACTCTGTTTATCTTAGTCACGACCTTGCCGCCCGAGAGCTTCTTGGCAAGGAGCGAAATGAGTATATTCTCCTCATCGAGTCCGGTTAGCGCGACGAACCCGTCCGCATTCTGTATACCTTCCTGCAGAAGGAGTCTCTCATCCGTCCCGTCACCGCATATGACGGTAGCCTTGGGAAGGAGGTCTGCAAGCTCCTGACATCTCGCAGGATTAGACTCTATTATCTTGGTGGAGATACCGCTAAGGAGGAGTCTCTGAGCGAGATAATAGGAGATCTTGCCTCCTCCGACTATCATCGCATTCTTGGTGCGCTCCTTCTCGATACCTATCTTTCTGAAAAATTCAGTAGCGATCTGAGGCTTGGAAACGAAGCCTACCACATCACCCTCTCTGAATACGAAATCTCCTCTGGGGATGATGACCTCGTCGCCTCTTGTGACAACGCAGATGACCAGATCCATATCAAGCTTGGACCTGATGTTCATAAGTGTGAATCCGTTGAGCACGCAGTCCTCCGTGACCTTGAAATGCATCATCTCAAGGAGTCCTTTGGAGAAAGAATCTATCTTAACCGCCGAAGGGAACTGAAGTATACGAGCTATCTCATTCGCACTTGTAAGCTCGGGATTGATGATCATCTCGAGGCCGAGTTCCTCGCGAAGGAATGTGATATCCTCGTTGTACAGAGGATTTCTTACTCTGGCGATCGTACGGCACTTACCGGCCTTCCTTGCGATACAGCAGCAAAGGAGGTTCTGTTCATCGGAATCCATAACGCTGATGAGCAGGTCTGCCTGTGAAATACCGGCCTCCTGAAGGACCTTAAATGATATACCGTTTCCTACGACACCCTTGGCATCAACTGTATCAGTAACCGCACTTACCTTTTCCTGGGTAAGGTCTATGACAACGATATTATGTTTTTCTCCCGAAAGCTGGGCAGCCAGTGTGGATCCGACCTTGCCGCAGCCGACTATTATAATATTCATACCAGATAATTATACCCCATCAGTTACCACCGTCAAGCGAGCCCAGATACAGGTCCGTGAGCTTTGTAGCCTCATCTTCGTACACATCCGTGAGCTTCTGAACCCACTCGTCAAACTCTTCGGCGCTGCCGTTTATGCTGATCCTGTATCCTGCCATCTTGAGCACTCCTTCGACTTCCGGCGAAGCCAGTGAAAGGAGCTTATTGTAGTAGATATCTGCCAGTCCGGTGGTACCGTTTGTATTACCCTTGGCTTCTTCGGTATACTCGCCGCACAGTTTTTCCGAGGCTTCCTTTATCTTGGCGGAGTAGGCCTCATAGATAGCCTTGTAGTCTCCGTCCGATGACTTATATGTATTGTTTGAAGCCGCTATCTCATTCCCGTCTTTATCCGCATTCCAGGTGTAGACATTGTGATAGAGCTTATATACTCCCGAACCGAGGCGTTCTGCCTGTATCATGATATTGCAGTTGTTTACGCCGAGCCTTTTCATCGCTTCGTTCAGATATCCGGCCTTGTAATTGCCCTTGCCGTATTCAGATTCGATCGTAGGATAGATGGATTCGGGGACTATAGCCACGAAGGTCTTCTCTCCCGTTCCCGCGGCTACCATTCCGGTCAGGCAGTCCAGATAATACTGTCTGAGGCTCCAGCTCACATCACCCGTCTTAAGACCTATCTCCTTAAGTTTATCAACATCCCTTTCTACGGGTTGCGAGATGATATCTATAACCTGTCCGCTGGTGGGATCTTCGTACCTCAAGGGCTCGATGGGATGCTGATTGATAAAGGGATCCCTCGTCCTGTCATAGTAGTCCTCAAGCGATTCGGGTCTCGACTGATTGATCGCATCCGCATCAGCTACAGGATCTGCAGGCGGTGCTTCCTTCTCGAGATTCGAGTACTTCTTTCCGTTGCAGGGAGGGAGGTTAACCGAGAGTCCGGTCCTCCTGTGAGTTCCTCTGAAGTCATCATCCGATTTATTGAAATAATCATATGTCGAAGGATTGGTATCATCCCATGTAAGGTCTGCATTGTAGAATCCGTCATCGAGACCCACTATATTCCACGCATGATCCTCTCCGGATGTTCCCGTGCAGTAATAGCACGGAATTCCGAGTTTCTGAAGTATGTACTGACACGCTCTTGTGTATCCCGCACATACGCACGATCCGTCTACAAGCGCACCGTACGCACTCTGTCCGAGCGCTGCGGAGTCATTGTATTCGACCTGGGATATGACTGCGTCGTGTACATATTTTTCTTTTTCATAATCCGTGGAATATGCCGAAGCGCCCGAAATAATGCGCTGCGCAGCGTCATCAAACTTAACCCTTGCCGATGACAGATCATTTGCGATCGTATAGTATGACAGGTCTATCTCAACTACCTGATTTGCCTTGGTGTACTTTACGGTGTATTCGGTAGCCACATAGAAAAGCTCGGGGTGGTCTCCAAATACTGCTTCAAATGTCTGCTCCGTCTGGTCGGGTGTGACATTTACGGTCGGAACAAATGATGCGTTTAGAGCTTCCGCATTCGCATAGATCTGCTTATAGAGAGTCTTCTGAACATCTGTCAGCATCTCATAGAAAGGATATGTGACCGCATCGAAATCAAGATCGGATCCCGTCTCTCCCGTGCCTACAGTCGAAGCGAGTTTCTTTGCTTCATCCTCTCCTATAGACTCGGTGATGCCGTGAACAGGCTGTGCTCCGCTCCTTCCGGTCATTCCGTCGGGGAGCTGACCTATGGTCTGTCCGCCTGTAACAGCGGGATCAAGCTCCGCTACCAGTCCTCTTGCGGAGTTTCCGTCGTCCTCGCTCTCATCATCGTCGCCAAATCCGAATGCAGTTTTTATCTGTTCCCAGAGACTCGGTTTGTCTTCCTTCTCACCCTTATTGATAACAAGCTTACCGTTTTCATCATGTGTAAGGATACCGGGATGAGTTTCGTCACCATTCAAATATGCGCCGAGCGACTCTGAAAGAGCCGGATTTGCGGCGCATACCATCACCCCTAAGCATAGGGCGAATATAAGTACTAAAAGAGCTATTCCTATCTTCTTGAGTATCTTCATATCCTACCTTAATGCAAGGAGAAGGAAGAACACAAACAGAACTACGATCACTGCCAGGATAAGCAGCATCGCAAGTGCGCCCTTAAAGCACATCCTCGCATTTTTCCTGTGTTTGAAATGCTTAAATATCGCACCGAGGATGAGACCTATCACAGGCAGGAAGAATCCGAGCACGCCGTACCAGATGCTTCCGGTATCGTGAAGAGGCGTATCAAGGATATAGTTGCCGCTTCCTGCCGGCATATCTTCCTCTTTGCTCTCGCTTTCCGCTTTGCTCTCTTCTGCCTTGGTCTCCTCTGCGGTTGCGTTGATGCCTTTGATCGTTATCGACTTGATAGGCTCATTCTTCTCACGTACAGCCTTGTACTCCTCGATCTCCTTCCTGCTTCCGTATACATAGTGATCATGTCCTATGCATACGAGCTCAGGCTGTTCTTCGCTGTAATCATGGATCGAAGGATCGTAAGTATAGAGCACCTTATTCTTCTCAAGCTGAGGATCCGGAATGGGGATCGCAGAGATGAGTGAATGAGTGTACGGATGGAGCGGGAAGTTGAAGAGCTCTTCAGTGGGAGCGACCTCAACGATATTTCCCTTGTATATAACACCGATCCTGTCGGAGATATATCTTACGATCGAAAGGTCATGTGCGATGAAGAGGTAAGTAACGCCCTTTTCTGCCTGGAATTTCTTAAGGAGGTTAAGTACCTGTGCTCTGATCGACACATCCAGTGCGGATATGGGCTCATCGGCTACTACGAGCTGAGGCTCCATTACCATCGCTCTTGCGAGTCCGATACGCTGACGCTGTCCGCCGGAGAACTCGTGAGGGTATCTGGTAAGGTGCTCAGGGAGCAGTCCTACTTCCTCTATGATCTTCTCGACCTTCCGGACTCTGTCCGCTTCATTCTTGAAAAGATGGAAGTTGTAGAGTCCCTCGGAGATGATATAGTCTACCGTTGCTCTCTCGTTAAGAGATGCGGCCGGATCCTGGAAAACCATCTGGATCTGACGGATGAGCGCACGGTCAAGAGAACGGGGGATCTTGCCCGATATCTTTACGCCCTTATATCTGATCTCACCTGCAGAGCAGGGATTAACGCATATGATCGCACGTCCTATGGTCGTCTTACCCGATCCGGACTCTCCTACGAGCGAGAATGTCTCTCCCTTGTAGATATCGAAGCTCGCGTTCTTTACAGCCTTTACGGCGGACTCTCCCTTGCCGAAGGTTATATCTATATTCTTGACTTCGAGTAATTTCTCTCTTCCGTTTTCGTCCTTGGGACCATGCTCGGGGAGTACTGTTTTCTTGCCTATCACTTTATAAATCTCCGTTCGTTATAATACTTATCTGCAGCTGCGCTTTACGCGAGGTGATATGTCCTTAAGAGCTTGCCGTGGATATCCTTGATGATATCGGGCTTCTCGGTCTTGGGTGATCTGGGATCGAGGAGCCAGGTCTTGGCGTAATGGGTATCCGTCACCTTAAACATAGGAGGCTCTGCAAGGGTGTCTATCTTCATGCAGTAAGGATTTCTGGGCGCAAAAGCATCTCCCGTGATCTTGTTGTAAAGTGAAGGAGGCGTACCCGTGATTGAGTAGAGCTTGTCTCCTTTTTCCGCAAGCTGGGGCAGACTGGAAAGAAGCGCCCATGTATAAGGGTGTCTTGGATCATAGAATACTTCGTCTACGTTTCCGAGCTCAATGAGCTGTCCTGCATAGAGAACGGCTACTCTGTCTGCGATATTTGCAACGACTCCGAGGTCGTGCGTGATGAATACGATCGTGTAATTGTACTCTTTCTGGAGATCCTTTAAGAGCTTAAGTATCTGCGCCTGGATGGTAACGTCAAGTGCGGTAGTAGGCTCGTCGCAGATGAGGATCTTGGGCTGGCATGAAAGTGCGATCGCAATAACGATACGCTGTCTCATACCACCGGAATACTGGAAGGGATAATCGTCAAATCTCTTCTCGGCATTGGGGATACCAACCTGATGCATGAGCTTGAGTGCTCTTGCTCTTGCCTCAGATTCACTGCAGTCCTGATGCTTAAGGATGATCGATGTGATCTGCTTTCCGATAGTGATTATAGGGTTGAGCGAAGTCATGGGATCCTGGAATACGGTAGCGATACGCTTACCGCGAACCTGGCTCCAGTCTCCGGGATAGCTCATCTTTGCGAGATTGAGGTGGCAGAATCCGTGAAGCTTTCCGTCCTTCTCGTCTATGTATGATACATACATTCCGTTGGAGAATACGGAGAGTCTGCCTTCCTCTGTATCAAGATCGGCTCCAAGCTTCATGGCGTCATGACAGGTGCCGAGCATCTCGCGGATAGCCTTGATACGGGTTCTGTATTTATATCTTCCTACGGAGAGGTATATCTCCTTTGCAAGGAGCTTGTTTCTCTTCTTCTTATCGTCCGAGATCTCCTCTTCTATCTCCTTATTGTACTGTGCAAGGAGCTTGGCCATCTCGGTGTCAAACCTGGTCTTGTACTCAGTGTCATTCTCGAGAGCAGCCTTGTGAGCCTTGATGGTCTCAGCCTTTTCAGCCTCAACCTTCCTGATCTCGGCAGCATACTTATCTATCTCTTCCTCGGACTTCTTGATGAGGTCCTTCTCTTTTCTGGTATCGTAAGTGAGCTTCTTGTTATACTCTTCGGTCTTCTTAAACTGGAGCTCCTTGATGCGGGCGGCGAATTTCTCATCTTCCTCATCACTCAAAGTCTCCTTAGCCTTTCTCTCAGACTTAAGGTTAAGGATCTTCTTCCAGGTATCCGCACCGTTTTCAAGCTTGGAATAGCCGTTTATCTTATTCTCGATACGGGCAAGGGTTCTCGCGCCATAGGTTCCCACGCTGACATAGGTCTCGGCGAGCTCGTCGTCATTAAACATTATCTCGCCTTCGGAGATAAAGCCGTTCTGATCGAGCATTCCGGCGAATGTTTTGGTAAATACGGATTTGCCGGATCCGGATTCGCCTACGATGGCGATGGATTCGTTCTCGTATATATCGAGGCTGATACCTCTTATCGCGGTGAGGATACGGCCTCTCACGCGAAACTTTACATTCAAGTCTTTAACTGATAATAATACTTTCTTTTCGTCCATGGTTAATCCTTAAATATATGTATTCTTTACGGCTCTCGCCGGATATATATTCCGTTCGGACCGAGATAACGCTTGATCTCGTAAATGTCCTCAGGAATATATATCCGTCGAAAGCCTTATTTGCATAAATAACAAAGATCAAAAAACAAAAATCAATACTTTTACAAAGTCACATATGAGTGCGGGGGTCGGAGGCATCGCCGAGGTTCTGGCCGGT
>DFKT01000071.1:8061-16368 GCA_002373595.1 Lachnospiraceae bacterium UBA3638
AACTGCCATCCGGGAGTTACCATCGCACTCTCCGCCTCGTAGATGAGTCGTCCGAGGGAGGGCTCGTTAAGTCCCAGTCCTATATATGCCAGGTATACCTCATAGGATATGTATGAAGGTATCTCCGCAGCAAGCAGAGTAACGATTACGGAGGTCATGAAGGGAAGGATGTTCTTGGTCGCGATACGGGTGATCGGAGTACCGAGGCAGCGCGATGCGAGGTTGTATTCCCTGTCTCTGATAATGATGACCTGTGTACGGATGAAGTACGCGATAGCGATCCATCCGGTAATGGTAAGTGCGAGTACCATAGTCCAGAAGCTCGGTGCGAAGATCATGATGAGCACTGAGATGAGGAGTATGTAAGGCACATTAGCTACGATGTTATAAACCTCGGTCATGAAGATATCGATCTTCTTGGAGAATCCCCAGATAGCTCCGAAGAGAACTCCGACCGTCATATTGATCGCTGCGCAGATGAATGCGAGCGAAACGGATATCTTGGCTCCTACCCATACAGAATCGAAAGTGGGCTGTCCGGAAGCTCCTGCTCCGAGTATCCAGTGAATGGTCGCACCGAATTTCTGTATCGCCTGATGGGGATAGAGGTGCTTGGAAGCGGGATCCATGATGTTTGCAAATCTGTCATACTCAATAATGGATGAGTATCCGTATGTGAAGAAAAGCAGGATGAACAGTATCACAAACATTACTACGTTTATCCTCTTTTTGAAGAATACACGGAATACACTCTTCCAATATGAATATCTGGGAGCGGTTATCTTCTCGGATTCGAGCTCATTGTGATCGATATGCTCAAAGAGCTCCGCATCCGAAAGTCCGTATTCGCTTAAGTCTATAAGTTTAGAATTATCAGTGCTCATATTTACCTCGACTTCGAAGAGAATGAAATTCTCGGATCTACCATGCTCATAAGTACATCACCAAGTATTACCGAAATAACGGAAAGTGATGCATAGAAAAGCGTAACGCCTACGATTACTCCGTTATCATAATAGTTGATAGCGGTCGTGAGGAGGTTACCTGCACCGGGAACGACATACACACGCTCTGTGATGATGGCTCCGATGAGGGCTCCGAGTACGCTCGCGGGGATACCGTGTACGATGGGTATCGCTGCATTCTTCATGATGTGCTTTCTGAATATCTCCTGCTCGGAGAGACCGCCCGAACGGGCGAATTTAACATAGTCAGCACTGCTCTGGTCGATCATGTATCTTCTCATCCAGCGCATGAGTCCTCCCATTGAAGGAAGCGCAAGTGATATAACGGGAAGTACATACATTACCCAGGTGCCGACTTCCATATTGAATGTAGTGGGAAGTCCTGCCTTTCCTCCGATTGCCTTGAAGAGGAAGATATATGCAAGTGAAGGTACTGCCATGATAAATACGATATACATGGTTCCGATCTTATCGGGGATCTTGTCCTTCTTTCTGGCCATGAATACACCGATGGGAATACCGAGTACGTATGCCATGATGACCGAGATGATACCTATGGTGAAGGAGTATCCGATCTTGCTCTTTCCGTTCTTGAACATCTGTACATTGGTATAATCATCGACAAATCTGTCGGTATATACTGCATTATTCTCAAGAGATCCGGGCTGCCATACAGCGGTATGGAGATTGTCCGCAGACTCTTCCTTAAGTCCTGTGGGATAGGTCATCTCCTGCATTACATATGAGCCCTGGCTCCTGGACATCGTATCCGTTACGTCGACACCCTGGTTTACGGAGTATGACTTTCCGAGATTGATGGTGACAAGGTTCTGGTGAACGAAGGGGAACTTCTTGTCTGTATAAAGAAGATATCTGTGATAAGTACCGTTTCCAAGTATCGCGGGAGCGAACTTCTCTCCTCCGTACATCGGATCGTGTGCCGTAAACTCTATTCCTCTCTCACCTTCGTAGCCTTCTGCATAGTGAATATTGTCTACGGTGATGATGCTTCTTAAATATTTCCAAAGTCTGCTATATAAAGGCGTGTCTTTCGCCGCAAAGAGCTGGGGATTTCCTCCGGTGGCAAGCTTTCTTCCTGCCATGATCGCATCCAGTCTCGTTACGGTATAGCCCTTGCTTTCATAATATTCGGTGAATTTCTTTACATATTCAGCGGTTGCATCGCTGTCCTTCTCCGGCTTTCTGCCGATGGTTGCAGCCGCATCACGGGTTTCCTGATCGATCTCGCCTGATTTTACGAGATCAGAAAGATAATCCGAGTAGGATACGTAATCGAGATATCCGTACTCTTCCCATTTCTGATATTTGTAAACCGTCTTCTGGTTACTCTGTACCTTCTGGAATTGAGGATCGTTCTTGAATATCAGATCCTTATTGAGCAATGAGTAGATAAGTATCATGACTATCGCGACAACGATAATGACTGAGATGATACCGTGTATGATCCTCTTTGTAAGATACTTTGCCATAACTTTTTCCGTTCTTTGTCTTTATTGCCCTTATTTTTGGTAATGCGGGAGAGCAGGGCTGCCCTCCCGCATTTTTATGCTTTATTACTAAACCTTAGTGTCCGAAGAGACCGCAGTTAGAAAGCATGTAACCGTCATCGTCGAGTACGAAGGTAGCAAGATAGGTCTTGGGATCTCCGTAGTCAGGGCCCCAACCGGAAGTGGTTGAAAGCTCGCCGTTCATCTCGTATCCGTTGTCGGTGTAGTAGCTGGTGTAGAGCCACTCATCCTGAGTGGAGCATGCTACGAGGTTAACAGAGATAAGTCCGTCAGAAGCTGCCTCGATGGACTTCTTAACTGCGTTAGCCTGGTTAGCACGAACGGTGGACTCGATGAAGTAAGGATAGTCAACGAGTACAGGGTGTTCCTTGTCTACTACGATGCCTGCTGCAGCAAGTTCCTCAACAGCGAGTGCCAACTCGGACTTGCAGTAGTCAGGATTGTACCATCCGTCGAATCCGTCTCCGCTGGCGGAAGCAGCATCCCAAACCTTAGCCTTGACGCCGTCAGCATCGAGGTAGTACTGAAGTACTTCGCCGTAGTAGGTTCCTGCCTTGAAGGTAGCGGAAGCGCCGTCTACAGTGATGGTAGCATCCTCAGGGAGCTTGACGAAGGTAGCGGGGGTGTAAGAGTTTCTGAGTGAGGTGAGCTTGAGATCCTCTCCTACAGACTGGGCATTGTAAGATGCCTTGTCGAAGGAAGCGCAGAATGCTCTGCGGAAGTGGAGGTTCTGCATAGCTGCTACGGTACGGTCAGCCTCATCAACAGTTCTCTCCGAAACAACAGCGCTGGGATCGTTGAAGTTAGCATAGCTCTTTCTGTTGAGGTTGACGAATCCCATGTAGGAAGTAGCATCGGTATCGGAAAGAACTACATAATCATCATAGTATCCCTCGCTCTTAGCCTTCTCAACAGCCTCGGTGTTAAGACCTATGCCGTCGTTTACAGCATTGACGCAATCGTTGTATCCCTTAAGGGTATCGGTTCCATCATTGAAGAGCCAGGTGATGGTGTGAACGTTAAGAGCATCCGGATTCCAGTAGCTCTTGTTTGCCTGATATACGATGGTGTTAGCTGCGGTATAGTTGGTGATTACCATGGGTCCGCAGTATGCGATGTGCTCAGGATCCTTACCATAGAGATAATCATCTGCAGCATCATCAAATTCGGTTCCGAACTTTCCACCCTGAGAAGTGTAGTAGCTTCTGCTCATGGGAAGGAAAATGTTGTAAGACATCATACTCATGAAGTAAGGGCACTCGCTCTCGAGAGTGTACTCTACGGTGTGATCGTCTACAGCCTTAACTCCGACCTGCTCGAAATCGGTGATATCGCCGGAAAGGTACTCGTTTACACCCTTGATTACTCCGATAAGGAGTCCTGCAGGGCTTGAAGGGCAGTCAAGAAGGTGCTGGAATCCTGCAACGAAATCGTCTGCGGTAAGGTCAGCAACCTTTCTTCCCTGAGAGTCTACCCAGGTTACACCCTCACGGATGGTGAAGGTATAGGTAAGTCCGTCATCGGATACAGTGTACCCGGTAGCAAGTGCAGGCTGCTGAACGTTCTCTACATCGTACTGGAAGAGTCCGTCAACGGTAACTGCGAGGGGCTCGGTAACAACGCTTCTTGAGGAAGCGAGTACATCCCAGGTCTCAGGATCTGCGGTGTAATTACCGTAGTTGTAAGAATCCTTGAAGGTGTATCCCTTCTCGGTAAGATAAGCCTTTGCTTTCTCATCGTAGGTACCGGTTCCGGAAACCTCATTCCAGAGATCGCGAAGAGCCTGGTTGTCTTCTTTCTTAAGCATCTCGTTGAGAACGATGATGGTCTCATAACGATACTCGTTTGCTCCCCAAAGAGTGCTGTTTACAGATCTGGGAGCTATGCGGCGGATAGCATAGTTTCCGCCTCTGGTGGTGAGAGGGATCATGACGCCCTGTCCGAGCATCTTTGCCTCTGCAGCAGCCTGGTAAGCATATCTCTCAGCGAGACTGTCTGCTTCCTCTGCCTTGTCATAGAGAGCAACGAAATCTCCGAGGATTGCATCATAGAGTACCTCGGACTCGTTGTACCAACCTGAAGGATCGTAGTTGGCATAAACATCTTTTGCGAGTCTGTTGTCAGGCTCTTTGGGCTCGGCCGTGGTATCAGGCGTAGTCTGATCACCGGTGGTCTGAGCCGGCTGGTTCGCACCTGCATCGCCTGCGCCGCCGTTGTTTCCGCATCCGGAAACGGTGCCCATTACCATGACACCGGCGAGCAGTAACGCAAGAGCTTTGCGTGACTTGATCATTTTTTCTTCCTCCTATAAAGATTAGATACTTTTGTGCATACGCAAAAAAACTACCCATGCGGGCACACTAGGTAATTTTACAACAAAATCAATCAAAAAACAAGGAATTTCCGCCCCGAAAAGGGGCATTTTGACGCTTGTCAAGTGAATAATTTATCTTTTTTTAAGATTTTATATCAGATACTTGTTGATGACAGGTATCTTGGACAGTACGAATATGATCGCCGCACATACAGCGAATGTGATCACCGCAGTCATGGGGAGTCTTACGATATACGGTATCGGGAGTTTCATGGCTGCCGGGATACCTATAGTGTCAAGTACCTTGGGGTGCAGCAGGTATATGCCAAATGTGAGTTTCGAGAGGCCGGCGATAAACTTCCGGAATTTGGTCTCCCTGATGGGCATATACTTAAACAGCACGAAAAGTGCAAATGTTGTGAAGTATACGGTAAGGGAGTTAAGCTCCGTCGCCCTGCCTATGACATCCCGGCTGTAGTCGACAGCTTTGGTTATGATCAGGAGCAGTGCTGCGAATGAATAGATAACTATCCTCTGCTTCCCGGAATAATCCTGCCTGTACAGATACAGACCGAGCACAAAGTACACCAGATTGCTCGTCAGCATGATAAGAGGGAATCTGTGATATACTGCGTCAAATCCTGCTTCCCAGAAATAATCATACTTATAGATATCATGAAGCAGGATCTGAACGACAAATGCAGCTACTGCAAAATACTTCGCTACGCTCTGCTCCTTAAATCCGGGCTTTAATACAGGCACGATGATGTAGATCGATACCAGAGCGGGTATGAACCACAGATGATACATAGGAGTTCCGTACAGGAATTCCCGGAAGAAAAGACTTACCGTCTCCGGGTTCATTGGGAACTTCCCCCACCAGACAGTTGCAGTATAGAACCAGGACCATATGACATACGAAAGTACAAGTCTTAAGATATTCCTGGTCCAGAGTTTTTTGATATTAACACCCTCTCCCGAGATCTCGGGGCTAAGGAATATCGCACCGCTGATCGCAAAGAATATAGCCACGCCGCTAAAACCGATCGTCTTCATCAGGTCTCCGGCATAATATGTAAAAGAACTCCTCACAAGGCGCTCCTCATAGTTTGCTACGGTATGGATGATAATTACAAGGAAACACGCTATGACTCTTAAATAATCAAAATACAGTACTCTCTTTTTGTCCATTGTATCAGCCTTTTCTTATGTATCCCGGGATCTCGGATCCGTATCCTCTCCTGCACCTGACGCTACATTACAGTATAACAGAGAATGCGGACATCAGCACTGTGACAGATATGATCGACACCGCTGTGGTAAGTGCTATGGCGGATGACAGTATCTCCGTCTTCTCTCCGGTCTTCTCCGCCTGGATGAGCGGCAGATTTCCCACGGGCATAGCCGTCATGAGGCACATCGTTATCGTTGCGACAGGATCAAACTTAAGCGCCTGCATTATATAGAATGTCGCTATGGGGATGAGGATCATCCTGAGCACTATATATACCCAGATCCTGATATCCTTTACGGAAGATGCCGGGTCTGACCTGGCTATCACTACGCCGAGCAGCATCATCGACAGGAATATCGTAGAGTTTCCGATGTACCGGACAGTATTTGAAAGTATGGGCGGGAGCTGTATCCCAAACCAGAATACTGCGAGACTGAGCACAGCCATCACGGTTCCGGGGCTGATAATCTTCTTTAGATCGACCTTCTCCTTTCCTCCTCCGAGGACAGTCACACCATGCGTATAGAAAAGCAGGCTGTAGAAGACATTGCAGACCACCACATAGATGATCGCATTCTCGGGAAGGATCGCTCTGGCTACGGGGATACCGAGGAATCCGATATTCGTATAAACGCACATCAGATTATAGAATCTCCTGTCATCGGGGGCTGCGCGAAGTATCCTCGGCAGGATGAGCCCGAGCAGGATAACGATCGCATAAAAAGTGATGCCCAAAAGCGCTGCGACGATCAGGTCCTCATGGGACGCCGTTACATTGCCGGACAGAATGGATGCCATGATGAGAGCCGGATTGGTTACATCAACGACGATCGCAGAGATCTTCTTGGATGTAAGTCCGTCGACGACTCCCTTTTTATTCAGATAAAAGCCTATGGCTACGAGCAGACAGATGACGCCCATCTGCTGTAATACGACCAGGAAACTCAAAAGTACACTCTCCGATCCATACCGGGCATAAAAGCCCGTTCCTTACTTCTGCGAATACTTCTCTTCGCAATACTTGCAGCGATAGATCTCTTTTTCTTCATCCGCGAGGACAAAGATATGAGGAAGTCCCTGCTCTATTGAAGTGATGCAGCGGGGATTGTGGCACTTGATGACTCCGCGTACTTCCTTGGGAAGCGAGAGCGTGCGCTTCTCCACTATCTCTCCGTCCTTGATGACATTGATAGTGATATTGTGATCTATGAAAGCGAGTACATCAAGGTCGAGAGTATTGATATCACACTCAACTTTAAGGATGTCTTTCTTGCCCATCACCTTGCTGCGTGCGTTCTTGATGATCGCAACTGTACAGTCCATCTTATCGAGTCCCAGGTGCTCATATATATCCATGCTTCTTCCGGCCTGGATATGATCGAGTACGAATCCCTCTTCTATCTTTCCAATGTTAAGCATCTTATTTTACCTCCAGAAGCGTAAGTATCAGTGCCATCCTCACATACATTCCGTATCTCGCCTGTTTGAAATATACCGCTCTCTCATCCGTATCCACCTCGGGTGCGATCTCATTTACTCTCGGAAGCGGATGGAGAATGAGGAGACTCTTTTTGGCAAGTTCAAGTTTAGCTGTATCGAGTACATAGAAATCCTTGAGTCTTACATAGTCCTCCTCGTTGAAGAATCTCTCTCTCTGAACTCTGGTCATATAGAGGAGATCGAGCTCATCTATGCAGTTCTCAAGCTTAACAACTTCCTTGTATTCGATGCCCTTGTCTTTGAGCATCGAAGTGATATAGTCGGGAACCTTAAGTTCCTCCGGTGATATGAAGATAAACCTGATGTTGTCATATCTCGAAAGTGCGCTAATGAGACTGTGCACGGTACGTCCGAATTTGAGGTCTCCGCACAGTCCGATCGTAAAGCCGCTGAGCTTACCGTAGAGGCTCCTTATCGTGAGGAGGTCTGTGAGCGTCTGTGTCGGGTGCTGATGTCCGCCGTCCCCTGCGTTTATAACAGGGATGAGGGAGTTATCGGCAGCGACCATCGGTGCACCTTCCTTGGGATGTCTCATCGCGCATATGTCAGCATATGATGAGATGATCCTGATCGTATCCGCTACGCTCTCTCCTTTGGAAGCCGAAGATGAGGAAGCATCCGCAAATCCTATGACTCTGCCTCCGAGTCTGGTCATCGCAGCTTCAAAGGAAAGTCTCGTGCGCGTACTGGGCTCGTAGAAGCATGTAGCCAGTATCCTTCCTTCACACTTATGCGCATACTTTCCGGGATTCGCTTCGATATCCG
>DFKT01000071.1:16508-20608 GCA_002373595.1 Lachnospiraceae bacterium UBA3638
TCCTTCTTTCCAAAAAAAGAGGCGGTAGAGCCGCCTCCAAAAAAATCATTCTCTGTATGAAACAAGATCAGCAACGCTCTTGCGTTTCGGAGCTTCGGGTGACTCTGCGGGAAATCCAACAGGAATAAGAGCTACCAGTTCCTGTCCCTCAGGAACTCCGATCACTTCCGATGCGTTGTCATCATAGAGGCCGAGGATAACGGTCCCAAGTCCCTTCTCATGAGCTGCGAGACAAAATGCCTCCGAAGCTGTACCGCAGTCAAACATCTGCCATCCGCTTCCCTTGGGAGTGGAGAAAGATCCGTCCCTCTCATATCCGCTGCGCTTCTCAACAACGGTAAGAGCAACTACCATGGGAGCGTTTCTCATGATATCGCCGTTCTTAGCCCAGATATTCGTGCATGCAGCCAATTTTTCCTTTGCTTCACCCTCGAGTACGATATATCTAGTAACCTGAGTATTCTTCCAGCTCGGAGCAAAGCTTGCCGCTTCGATCACTTCTTCTATAAGTTCGTGAGGGACCTTTTTATCCGTATCAAAGGCTCTGATACTGCGTCTTGTCTTAATGCAGCTTATCGCTTCCATAGATTCCTCCTTACTCTTTCGGCTTATTTGTGCTTTGGACTCAAAATCCTCGTTTATGATACCACATCTTGTGCCTCCCGTCTATAAATCCATGAGAGGTTATCCCGCGATTTTTATCTCATGCAGAGCAGATACCCCGGAATGACGACGATTGCAAAGAATGCCCAGCTGATCAGTGTAAACTTGATCACGAAATCCTTTCCTTTTCCCGGATACTCGCGGACATATATGCGGTAATTGATGACGGATGCCAGCGATCCTATGAGAGACAGGAGTCCCGCAGTATCCGCACCGTATATGAGCGCCGAATTATTGGTCGAAAAAGGATACAGCACTATTGATCCGGGCACATTGGATATGATCTGGCTAAGGCCCAGTATCCAGAAATACTCTCTTCCTGCGACCGCGCTCCTGAGATATTCCGAGATGCCCGGAGATGCCGCTATCTGGGACGAGAATATGAAAAAGCAAAGGAATGTGACAAGCAGCACATAATCGACCTTTACGAAAAGCTTTATATTTACGGCTGCTATACCTGCGATGACGATGAGTATCGCGAAGGGCCAGAGATCCGTACGCGTCACGATCACGGTCAGTATCAGCAGGAACAGGATGATATATACCACTCTTCTTACGCGATATTCAGCTTCCCACTCCGATGTCAGATCACTGCTCTTGGTATCGAACCTTTCCTTCAGATCCTTCCTGTAGAGGAATGCGATAAAGATGATGAGAAGTACCGCGGACATCAGGCATAGCGGCGCCATCATCCTGATAAAAGAAAGTGCATCCAAGCCGAAGTGTCCGAAGAAGAACAGATTCTGCGGGCTTCCGAAAGGCATGAGGAGAGACCCTCTTATCGCAGCAATATTTTCAAATGTGAGAACCGGAAGTATGTACTCTTCTTTCTTACCGCCTCTGAAAAGTATGATTGTGAGCGGTACGAAGATGATGAGCGAGACATCATTGGTGACAAACATCGAAGTAAAGAAAACACCGAACACAAGGAACAGCGATATAGTAAACATCGACTTGAATCTCGTGCACAGCAGTATCAGCGGTCTGAAGATATTCTCCTGCTTGAATCCCTCGAGCACGCAGAGCATCATGAACAGCACTCCGAGAGTGTGCCAGTCCAAGTCCTTAAAGAGCTCTACGGTCGGCTTGGTGATGAAAAGCGACACGACGGCGGCCAGCACCGACACCGTGAGCATGAGATCTTTTTTCAAAAAAGCTATGAGCTTATCTTTCATTCATCTTCCCCGTGTTTATTCCTGAGCTTCTCGGGTATTACGGAAGTGATACGGTCTGAGAGTTCCTTGAGGCTCTCTGCGTATTTTCTGGATACTACGTTATTGGAATAGATCTGGCCTCTGATGAAGTAATCACGCACAGGGAACTTCTCCTCCATATCCTTCTTCCATTTATCAAGCTTAGCTGTGATCTCTTCTTTTCTCTTGTGCGCTTCATCATCGGCTACCGCAGCGACCACATCCATTCTCTTCCTGTAATTCGATGCTTCGCGAAGAGCATTATCTTTGGCCTTTTCAATGCTGTCTGCTGCTTTCTCGGCCACATTGGAAATCATCTCTCTGGCATCATTCCTGGCTTCAGCCATCTCACGCAGTACATTCTCTCTGGCCCTTTCCATCGACTCCAGGATGTGGCGCAGGTCGATAGCCGCCTTGAATGAGAGTGCGAAGTCAGCGAATATGATCATCGTCAGGACATCCGTCATGATGACCAGCCCTCTCTCAGGTATGCGGCTGACCATGATATCCGCAGGTCCTTCGAGGAGTCTGTCCACTATGATCGATGCAAGTCCCCATCCGAGCGATGAGAAAAGACATATATGTCCGTTCAGATTTAGCGGTTTGTCCGAGTAGTCCCAGTACCTGACCTTAAAGAGCGCCTCCATCAGTGCTCCGGTAAAGTACTCAAGTATCGTGGCGCCGATCATTCCCGATATAAATACGAGAGGGAGATTTCCCCTGAACATACAGGTTGAGAGCATCATCGTGATGACACCGAACCCATATATGGGCAAAAAAGGACCGCGCATAAATCCGCGGTTCTCAAATTTTCTGTTTTTAATTGAGCAGAATGACGTTTCCCATATCCAGCCTACGAAGCTGTAGAAATAAAAGAGGAAAAGCCACTGCGTCCAGTTGTATGTGTAAGGCATTGTCATAATCCACGTTGTCGGCTTGTATGTTTGACCCGTATTTCTAGGAAAAGCTGATGACGGCATCCTTGGGCTCTACGGACTTCTCCACGCTCTTCGCATAGAGGACCGGTCCCTCTCCGCCGTAATCCTTGAAGTACTCTCTCTTAACCTCGGCAGTAACTACCACCCAGTCCTTGTCCTTAATCTCGGAAGCCTTGTCGTACTTACATGCATATCCGAGAAATGCCATATCGTCCGCACAGCAGGTCATAGCCATCCTGCCGGGGATAAAGTACCCTGCAGGGAAATCGGGAGGTGTCATAGCGAGAGCCTGGAAAACAAGAGTCTTACCCTCATATCTCTCGAGGTGATCCATGGCATCAAGATACCAGATACCATAGGACTTGCCGTCCAGAGTAAGTTCATTATCTGTGAGACTATACGGAAGATCTTCCTCAAATATCTCGTTGATCTCTCCGTTCTTATCCTCAAATACAACCTCTGCTCCGGGATTAACTCCGCGGACATTTCTCCTGTATGTAGGAAGGTCGTTTCTCACATTGTCGCAACGATTGAAGATGATCATCTCCGACTTTCTGATCATCTCTGCGAGCAGACTCTTCATATTGGTGTAGTACATAGGGAATGTGGATCCGTCTATGAGAGTGATCTGCTGATCAAGTTTCCAGTACCAGGGGAGCTTTAAGTTCTTGTAATTCCACATGCCGTTCCACTCGATGATGATACGCTCGGGCTTATGCTTCTTCTCGAGATTGGTGAGCAGCTCGGGAGTCATAAGTTCCTCTTCATCGATGATGACCATCTCGGTACGGCTGGCAGCAAGGAGATCCTGAGGATACTCGTTCTCTCCCTCCTCGCAAACTATAAGCAGAGTCTTCCCTTTGATCTGGAAGTACTGCTGAGCCAATGTGAACTTTATAAATTCGGTCTTCCCGCTGTCGAGAAAGCCATTAATCATGTACACGGATTTCATGGTTATTGCCTTACTTGAATAATTCCTCTAACTTATCCTCGTGAAGGTTCGCGCCTATGACGCATACCTTGCCGGTGACCTGAGGCTTGCCGGTGCGGACTTCACTCTCTTCTTTTACATAGTCGAAGTAGATCCACTCGCCATCCTTGCCGGGTACCATACCCTTGGAACGAAGGATATCTCCATACTCTCCACTGTCGAAGCCGTCAAGGATAGCCATGACTTCTTCGGGAGTGTACTTCTTAGCGGACTCGATCCCCCAGCTGTCGAACACTTCGTCAGCATGGTGATGGTGGTGATCGTGATCATGATGATGGCAGCACTCGTGGTCATGGTCGTCATCATCGTCATCAT
>DFKT01000075.1:0-6620 GCA_002373595.1 Lachnospiraceae bacterium UBA3638
TAGTTCTGGAACACCATCGCGATATCACGGTCCTTAGGTTCAACGTCATTCATAACCTTGTCGCCGATCCTGAGCTCACCGGAAGAGATATCCTCCAGTCCCGCGATCATACGAAGAGTCGTTGACTTTCCGCATCCTGAAGGGCCGACGAAGATGATGAACTCCTGATCCTTGATCTCAAGGTTGAAGTTCTTAACAGCTTCGAAGCCGTTGGGATAAACCTTGCATACGTTCTTAAGTGACAATCCAGCCATTTTTTCTACTCCTTTCAATAGTAGGATTTAGACTACAAAGCAGATTATACAATCTGCGTGTGCTCAATTCTATGCAATAATTCAACAAATATGCGGGAATTTATTATATATTTTGCCCTTAAAAAGGGATTTTGAACAACTTTTCCGTCATCATGACGAAACAAGGCGCAGGGTAATGGTCAATCTGCACAAGTACCTAATCAGTACCCTTCATCGCCTTGGAGGGGTCATCCTTGTCCGCAAAGAACAATAATCTGTTCTTGCCGCCCTTCTTTGCTGCATAAAGTGCAGCATCCGCATTCTCATAGAGTTCCTCGAATGAAAGACCGTCCTTGGGGAATACGACTGCACCGAGCGAACCGGTAACGGAATACTTAACATACTCTCCCACCTCGAATCCGTGGAAGAAAGTGATAAGCTTGCGTGCCTCTCTTCTATAGATCTCCTCATCGTTGACATCCTTGAGGAATACGCAGAACTCGTCTCCTCCGAGTCTTCCGATGATATCGGTATTACGATACATGGAACGAAGACCCGTACCAAGCTGTCTCAAAACCTCGTCTCCGAATGCATGCCCCATCGTATCGTTGATCTTTTTGAAATTGTCTATATCGATAAGTATAAAGAGTGCCGCCCTGTCCGGGTGTTCCTCCATATAAGTCCTGATCTGATTCTCGGAAGATACTTTGTTGCTGCATCCCGTAAGGAGGTCTGTCTCAGCCTTGCTCTCAAGCTTCCTGCTCTCCTCTTTTGAATTCGATCTGCTGAGGATAACAAGTACCACATATCCTACAAACAGCACAATGGCAAGAGCGATCAGATGTTTATTGAAATTCCCGAGATGCCTGTACACATTCTCGGTCTTGGCCGCTACGGCATCCTTTCCCATGAGAACAAGAAGTGTCCAATCGCTTCCGAGTACGGGCTGCTCAAATACTATTACCGTCTCGCCTGCGATATTTGCTTCTACGAGGTAGGGCTGTCCGCTGAAGACTTTTCCTCTGAATATCATCCACTCGGTCGTATTGACCGCACCTACTTTAACTCTCTCCCAGACCTCTCCGTCAGCAGTAGCACCGGAAGTCTTCTTACCGCCCGAGAAAAGAGATTTCTGCTCTTTGTCGATAACGGCATAGCAGGCATGCTGCGCATTGTCTATAGTGTTAAGCGCACCGAACATCTTGCCCGGATCGAGCATAGCCACATAGAACGAACCGTCCTTCATGGGCGCAACATACGCGATCGCATTCTTTCCCGAAGCTCCGTCATCGGGAATATAATAGAATCCTTTATTAGATCCTGTGATGATATTGGAATAGGGTCTGGACTCAAGAGTAAATGTATTGCCGGCATCATCGGTCGCATTTCCGGCTGCCGAGAAAAAGATCGTATTATACGCTCCGCTTCCTATGCGGAGTGAAGTCAGGAGCTCCATCTTATCGGAACCTCCTCGATAATCGGCAAGAGCAGCTCCCGTGTCCATGGCTGCCGCAGCCTTCTGCATCGACGCATCCGTCTTGGCTGTGGTGCTCCTGATCTCTGCCTGAACTTCCTCTCCGACGATGTTCCTTACTTCGGATCTGACATTCGCCGCAACATTCATCGTCAGCACGGTACCGCATATTATGACAGTTGCGATAAAGAGCACTCCGCCTACGGTTATCAGTTTTTGTTTTTTATTTCCCTTTTTCATTGGTTCCTTCTGTCGAGATCAGCTCCGCATTATCATTGAAAATATGCTCGTCCCCGGTCTCAGCCTCATAATCGGGAGACTGTTCGGGATGTTCCTCGTAGTACTTGTCCTCAAGCTTTTTGAAAAGCTTATCGCAGAACTTCGCATTAACAAAAGCAGGTGCCGAGAATCCAAATACGATAAACAGCGGAAGTATCTGTATATAATATATCGCAATTGCGAAAGAAATACCATACATAACAAGAACAACCAGTGTCTTGGGGAATTGAAGGATAGCGACCGTAAACGCAGACTTTATCGTTCCCATCACCGTATTGCTGAACCTGGCCTGTATCGGGAATATCATTATCGCTATCATGAGCACGATGATCGCTATACCCAAAAGTGCCCACCTTGCAAAGTAAGGAATGCTTATCGCACCGGTGCTTATCAGATAGAGATCCGCTACGATCATTCCGACAAACGCCAGAACTATGAGCCACAGGCCCGTTGCCTGAAGGAAATTCTGCTTGAAGGAATGGAAATATGCCTTGGTAATATAACACTCTTCATCTCTTACGATCTTGAGCGCTACATAATTCATCGCGGTAAATGCCGCACCGGCCGTCACTACAGGGACACAGAGGAGTAAGGTCAGGATGTTGATCCACATGAGATCCGCCATCTTTCCCAGTGCCACCATAAACGGACTGTCCAAACTGAGCCATTTCATAAATCTCTAAAGCCTCTTTTCCATGGGGACCGCTTTTATCCCCGAATAATCTTTTTCATCACCTGTGATCTCAAAGCCGCATTTTAAATAAAACTTTACCGCATACGGTGCGGCCTTGACCGTGAAGACTCTCTCGTTTTCCACTTCCCTCAAGTATCTGGAGAAGAGTTCGATGATAACGCTTCCGACTCCTCTGTTCTGGTATTCCTCATCGACGAACAGAAGCGAGAGTCTGTTGCAGTTTCTCATCGTGCCGACGCCGATTATCCTGTCTCCGTCAAGCGCCAGCAGCATCTTGTAAGTGCCGCCGAGGAAGGCGTTGTGAATATCATCATCGGTAATGAATTCAAAAAAATTCTTTACACCTTCCTTGGTATACTGTTTTCCTTCGAATGCCATAAAAGTCTTCCAGACCATACTCATGGCCGGGGACCATTCTTCTTTGGCGGCCCACCTGAATTCAAATTCTTTTATTCCTTCAGGATATTGCCCTTCAACCATTCGTACAGGTCCTCTCTGACTTTATCGGCGTCATCCTCGTTAAAGATCTCGTGCCTGTCGTCCGGATATAACTGAAGTCTCACATCCTTGACTCCGGCTTCTTCGAGCATCTGCTTCGCTCTCTTAACGCCCTCTCCGTATTCGCCTATCGGATCCTGTCCGCCGGAGATCATGTATATCTTCAGATCTTTGGGTATACTTGCGAGACCTTTTTGGTCATACATCCTCAGGATCAGCTCAGCGAGAGCTCTGTATCCGTTGATGGTAAATGTAAAACCGCACAGCGGATCCGCTATGTATCTGTCAACATTCTCACTGCTTACGGAAAGCCAATCCACAGGTGTTCTGAGATTATCGATCTTTTTGTTATATCCGGCGAAGGACATCTTCTCTATCATCTTTGCAACATGTCTGTCGCCGAAGATGAGCCTCTGCACTGCCGCAAGGACCTTAAGCATCCAGATGGTTCCGCCGGATACATTGCCTGTTCCCGAGAGAACAGCTCCGTCTATACCGCTTCCGTACTTGCTGATGTAATTTCTCACTATAAAGGATCCCATACTGTGTCCGAGAATGACATACGGAACACCGGGGTAAATCTCCTGAGTGATCTTTTTGAGTCTGTGAACATCCCTTATGATGACGGTGGCAGCATCCTGCCTGCACATATAGCCGGGGCTTCCGCCTTCGGGGATACTCTTTCCGTGGCCGAGATGATCCTCTCCTACCACCACTATCCCTCTGTCTGTGAAGTATTTCGCGGTAGCTTCATACCTCTCGAAGTACTCGCTCATACCGTGCACGATCTGGAGGATCCCTACGGGTCTTCCCTCATCGGGCAGATATCTGACTGCATGTATCCTGTCGACTCCGTCCCTGGAATCATAGAAAAACTCTTCTTTTTTCATAGTCTGGATTATATCAGATAAGCTCCGGCATTATCAAGGAGAGCGGATTACTTATGAGATTTCTCATACTCCTCTCTGTTGTGTTTTGCCTTCTCCTGGTGGGCAGCAAAATCAGCAGCCTGCTTTGCCTGTATATCGGCAGCCTTGGCGGCGATCTCCTTTGCGTCGAGACGTGCGAAGAGGATCTCGGGTGCGTCCGTTACTTTCCAGTCATCATTCTTAACTCCGAATGATCCAAGGTCGTCAAGTTCACGAAGAGGTGCACCTATCTGTGCGGAGATCTTGTTTGCGGTATCCGGCATAAAGGGCACAAGAAGCGATGCTCCGATGGTGATGCCTTCACAGAGATTGTAAAGCACCGTGCGGAGTCTGTCCTGCTTTGCCTCGTCCTTGGCAAGTGCCCAGGGCTCAGTCTCATCGATGTATTTGTTGAGTCTCTTGAAGACTCCGAAGATCTCAGTGAGAGCATCTGCCACATGGAGAGTCTCCATGCACTTATCAACACGTGCTGCGCAGCCCGTGATATATGATTTCATCTCGTCATCGATCGCAGCGTCTGAGACTCCTCCGTCCCTAACCTCTCCTCCGAAGTACTTATTGCTCATCGCGATAGTACGGTTTACGAGGTTTCCGAGGGTATTGGCCAGATCCGAATTAACTCTCTCTGTCATCAGATCCCAGGTGATGGTTCCGTCATTCTCATACGGCATCTCATGAAGGACGAAATATCTTACCGCGTCGAGACCGAAGATATTGATCAGATCATCGACATATATGACATTTCCCTTACTCTTACTCATCTTCTCACCGCCCTGAAGGAGCCAGGGATGTCCGAAGATCTGCTTCGGAAGAGGCTCTCCGAGCGCCATAAGGAATATGGGCCAGTAGATCGTGTGGAAACGGATTATATCCTTCCCGATCAGGTGAAGATCTGCGGGCCAGAACTTCTTGTACAGATCGGAAGATCCGCCTTCACAGTCATATCCGAGTCCGGTGATATAATTGCTAAGCGCATCAAGCCATACATATACAACATGTCTGTCATCAAAATCAACGGGGATGCCCCACTTAAATGAGGTCCTCGATACGCACAGATCCTGGAGTCCGGGGAGAAGGAAATTGTTCATCATCTCATTCTTCCTGGATACGGGCTGGATGAACTCAGGGTGAGTATTGATATACTCGATGAGTCTGTCCGCATATTTGCTCATCTTGAAGAAATATGCTTCCTCACGCTCCTCGTGCACATCTCCTCCGCATACGGGACACTTCCCGTCTGCAAGCTGAGCCTCCGTATAGAAAGCCTCACACTCGGTGCAGTACTGGCCCTCATAGGATCCCTTGTATATGTCGCCCTGATCATAGAAGCGCTTGAACATCTTCTGAACCTGGCGCTCATGATCCTCGTCCGTAGTGCGGATGAAGCGATCGTAATCCGTGCCCATCATATCCCAGAGACTCTTGATCGTGCCTGCGGTCATGTCGACAAACTCCTTGGGAGTCATGCCTTCCTCGATCGCGCGAGTCTCGATCTTCTGTCCGTGCTCGTCACTTCCCGTCTGGAAACGCACATCATATCCCTGTGCCTTTCTGAAACGGGCGATGCTGTCTGCAAGAACTATCTCATAACAGTTTCCGATATGGGGCTTGCCAGAAGTGTACGCTATAGCCGTTGTAATATAATAGGGTCCTTTGTTTTGCATAACTTTATGTCCTTTCAGATCCGGGAAATGACCCGGAGTATTTTACAGATTCTGCTCGATCCAGGCTTTGAAATCATCCAGTCCGCCCGCACCTATCTTGTCGCTTACCTTCGCACCGTTCTTGAAAATAATGAAATTGGGGATACTGCTGATATCATACTTCTGTGCGACAGGCATGTTGTCATCTATATTGCACTTGCCCACTTTGAGCCTGCCATCGAAAAGCTCTGCCATCCTGGCTACTACGGGCGCCATCATCTTGCAGGGACCGCACCAGTCTGCGTAGAAATCTACCAATACGGGAAGATCTGATTTTAATACTTCTGCTTCGAAATTTTCGGTCGTAAATACATGTTCCATATCACTACCTCCTTTTAACTGCATACTGCTTACATATTATAGGAAATAAGGGCTTTCGTCAAATAAAAGAATGCTAAACACAGGCCCTGAATTATGGTAAAATCACAGGGTATGTTGCCCGCAGATTTTAAAGAAAACATGAAGACGCTCCTCGGGGAGGATTTCGATGCTTTTGAGAAAAGCTATTCGGATCTGCCCTTTAGAGGTCTGCGCGTAAATACGCTGAAAAAGGCAGGCTCCCCGAGGGACGGCGATGCAGCCGATATCCCGCATGATCCGTTTGAGCCTGAAGCGTACGATCCTTTTGAACCCGATGAGCTAAGGAAAAAAGAGCCCGTCGAGTGGGCTGACGATACATACTACTTCGGTGAGGATGAATACCCGGGGAGAAATCCCCTCCACGAAACCGGAGCATATTATATACAGGAGCCGAGCGCAGCGGGACCTGCAGCGATGCTGATGCGTCATGCTGCGGAATGTGGGATTACA
>DFKT01000075.1:6788-13144 GCA_002373595.1 Lachnospiraceae bacterium UBA3638
AAGGCATCCTCGTCAGCAACGAGATAAACCGCTCCCGCGCACAGATACTCTCATCCAATATTGAGAGATGCTGCGTTACTAACGCACTGGTCCTCTCGGAAGATCCTTCGAAGCTTTCAGAATGTTTCCCCGGATTCTTTGATATCATAATGGTCGACGCCCCCTGCTCCGGCGAAGGAATGTTCCGCAAGGAGCCCGCTGCGATAGATGAGTGGAGCCGCGAGAATGTCTCAATGTGTGCAGGGAGACAGGCGGGAATACTTCAGCACGCTTCCGAAATGCTTCGTGACGGAGGGATCATATGCTATTCCACCTGCACTTATGAAAGAGCTGAGAATGAAGATATTGTAAATGCATTTCTCTCATCACATGATGAATATTCACTTTTGGAAATGAGACGCTGGATGCCCCATACCGACAAAGGTGAAGGACAGTTCGCTGCCGTAATGGTAAAGGGATCTCTTCCCCCCGGGGCAGACATCGTCAGGTCCTATCCTACCGGCGGATTTGAGCCTGCCGATAAGCCCGGAAAGCCGGGAAAAGTATGGGAAGAATTTGCGTCGGATGTGATGACTGATGCAGGCTTATCATTGATAAGGTCTCTTTTTGAAGCAAATAACGATGTACCGTCCTTTAAATATTTCGGTGATAATCTCTATATTATGCCGGGAGAGACTCCCGCTCTCAAAGGACTCAAAGTTCTGCGATGCGGTCTCTGCCTCGGTTCATTCAAGAAGGACCGTTTCGAGCCTTCGCATGCTCTGGCTCTCATCCTTACATCCGATATGGTCAAAAACCGTATAGACATAAACCTTGATGATGCTGTAAGATTTCTCGGTGGGCAGACGCTCACTACCGACGGCTCTCTTTCAAACGGTTGGGTGCTCGTATGCTATAGAGGCTACTCTCTCGGCTGGGGCAAAATCGCAGGAAACGTGATCAAGAACCATTATCCGAAAGGACTTCGTAAATAGATGAATGCAATGAAAGCGGTCAGAGCCGCAGAACTTAGAAAAAAACTCGCAGCGATCCCCGGCAAGATGCTGCTTTCCGTTCTCATACTCATCGGTATCAAATGGGATACGGATATCCATACCGTCATCGCACACATACAGGCTGACCCTCTGACCAACATCCGCTTGGTTATCTATATCTACGGCGGTGTTTCTTACGTATATACCTTTATCTCATTATTCCACAATTGGCTCATAGGCATCATAACCGCAGGCGTTGTGGGCTTCCTCGTCTTTAGCTATACGCAGGACATGGCCGACGATGTACGCCTCATCGCTTTCTATGTGATGATATTCGGAGGTCCCGTGCTCGATGTACTCAGACTCTTCCACTATCTCATCCTTAAGCTCCGCATAGACGGAAGCACTGCGGAATTCTGGCATGATGCATATGATGAAGGATACGACACCGGATTTGACCGCGGATACGACAAAGCGATCCACGAGTCCGAGCGTCACAGGAGAAGCGACGAAACCTTCCGCAGGAAGACCGGCATCGGCCGTGACGAATATGAGGAAGAGTACAAGCGCATCAACAGCCGCAGTCGCTACGATGACGAGTATTATGATGATGAAGATTATGATGAGGATTATGACGAAGACTACGATGAAGACGATTCATACGATCAGAGAGACCGCCGCAGTTCACAGAGTTCATCCCGCACCCAGGCTCCCGATGTAAGACGCGCCGGTGCAGGTTCTTCATTCTTTGCAGACTGTGCGGACGACGCTGCAATAAAACGCCGTTACCGCGATCTGTGCAAAGTATATCACCCCGACAGCGGTAACGGCTCTTCTGCAGTTTTCAATGCGATCAATGACGAATATCACGCCCTGATGGGCAAGTGATCTTAATATATTTTACGGTGTTACAGGTGTCTGCGGTACCTGGAGGATCGTTACGACTCCGTCTGCTCCGATGACGCAGGGAACGCCCGCGATCATTGTGATCTCAGCTCCGGTTCCGACTTTCAGTTTGTCGCCGTTTGCAGGATCAAAGAAGTAGAGCTTTCCGTCTATCGTTACCAGTCCGCTTGCTACCATTCCGGTTTCCTTATCCGCATAATTAAGGCTTGCTCCGTCAACGGTGAACCATCCCTTACTCATAGCGCCCGCATAGAGAGGATCGAAGTAGAACTTGCCGATACCAAAGTCCTGCATGCCTGTCATGAGCTTACCTGCGGTATCAAAGAAGAATGTGCTGCCTGCGATATTCTGAAGACCTATCGCCATCACACCGTCCTTGCCGAAGTATCTTATCGCTCCCTGTGCCACATAGAAAGTATTCTCTACTCTCTGTCCGAACTCATTCACATAATAGAGATTAACGCCGTCAGTAACGAAAGCGTCCTTCTTCATCTTGTAATTCTCGTAGAAGTATGTTGCGCCCTTCCTGTTAATGAATCCGTTTGCGATAATAAGCTTCGAGTAATCCTTATAGAGATAATCAAGATCTACATTTCCTGCTATGCCGGGTACTCTCCAAGTGTCCATGCACTGCCATACAGCGGCATCCTCGATGAGGCAGCTTGAATAATACTGTGCTACCCACTTGTCATATACGACACCGTTGAGTCTGTTGGAGAAAAACCACTTATTAGAGTAGACCATCGGATAGTATCCGCTTGCCTCGATGAGCATGCAGAAATAGTTTGCCACTGCGGAGAGCTGAGCTGCAGGTACATTTCTCTGATAGCTCGTCTCCATATCGATGACTACGGGCATGCTGACGATATAAGGCTCTATCGCAGAGAGTACAAATGCGGCTTCCTGCTGTGCTCTTACGAAATCGGTCGCACCGGAGTAGATATACACTCCGGTCTTGATGCCTGCTGCCGCGGCACCGACCATATTCTGAGCGAAGTACGGATCGATACCCGTATTAAGCGTTCCCACTCTGATGAATGCAAAAGTAACTCCCGAAGCAGCTACGGCATTCCAGTCGATATTACCCTGGTATCTGGAAACATCGATACCGACAGCGATCGCACTGCTTCTGTCCTTAGCCTGCGCAGGTATACTCGGAACCACCGAGAATGCGAGGATCGCAGCCATAGCCAGAGCGATCAGCTTTACCTTTCCGAATCTTTTCATCCTGTCATCATCCTTTCTCCCTTTTCGGGAAACGGTCCGTCATCCTTCCACTATCCGGACCTTAGCTGTGATACATCTTGCGTGTCTGGTAAACGGGCTCGCAAGTAAGATTTACTCCGATCTTTCTCAAAGTATTCATATCTACCTGAGAAAGTATAACGCTTGAATGGACCTCGGATCCCTTGATATTCTTGAGCTGCTCTATGGCTGCCTTTGCTCTGTCATCGGTAGCTGCGCATATCGAGAGTGCGAGCAGTATCTCATCCGTATGGAGTCTGGGGTTGTGGCTGCCGAGGTAATCAACTTTGAGCTTCTGTATGGGATCTATGGTCTCGGGGGAGATGAGCTTTACTTCATCATCCAGCCCTGCCAGCGTTTTAAGCGCATTGAGAAGCATAGCGGATGTGGCTCCGAGGAGGTCACTCGTCTTGCCCGTGATGATCTGTCCATCGGGAAGCTGAATTGCCGCAGCGGGACCGCTTGTCATTTCAGCCTTAACCTTGGCCGCACTTACTACCGGTCTGTCATCAACAGTGATGCCTGCCTGCTTCATGAGGAGCTCGATCTTGAGGATCTGTCCGTCATCGGCATTGCCCTGCACCTTCTGGCACATGGTATTGTAGTAACGTCTGATGATCTCCTGGCATGCGGCTTTCTTTACGATCTCATCATCAACGATGCCGTATCCTGCCATGTTGACACCCATGTCAGTAGGAGACTTGTACGGGCAGTGTCCCATGATCTTTTCAAATGTAGCAGAGAGAACAGGGAATATCTCCACGTCTCTGTTGTAATTGATAGTAGTCTCTCCGTATGCTTCAAGATGGAACGGATCGATCATATTTATATCATTAAGATCCGCTGTTGCCGCCTCATATGCGAGGTTGACGGGATGCTTAAGAGGTATGTTCCAGATCGGGAAAGTCTCGTACTTCGCATATCCCGCTTTGATACCTCTCTTGTACTCGTGATAGAGCTGAGAGAGACAGGTTGCCATCTTGCCGCTTCCGGGTCCCGGTGCGGTAACAACGACAAGGCTCCTGGTCGTCTCGATATATTCATTCTTTCCGAATCCGTCATCACTTACGATGAGAGGAATGTTGGAGGGATATCCCTCGATAGTGTAATGTCTGTAGACCTTCATTCCGAGAGATTCGAGCTTTTTCTGATAAGCAACGGCTCCGGGCTGACCGGCAAATCTCGTGAGACATACGCTTCCGACATAGAGGCCGTATCCTCTGAATGCATCTATAAGTCTGAGAACATCAGCATCATAGGTGATGCCGAGATCCGCACGGACTTTATTCTTTTCGATGTCCGCAGCATTTATTACTATAACGATCTCCGCCTGGTCCTTTAACTGGGCGAGCATATTGATCTTACTGTCCGGCTTGAATCCGGGCAGAACGCGCGATGCGTGATAATCGTCAAAAAGCTTTCCGCCGAACTCAAGATAAAGCTTTCCGCCGAATGTACCGATCCTCTCCTTTATCTTTTCGGACTGCATTGTAAGGTACTTTTCGTTGTCGAAACCGATCGCGATGCCCATAAGACCACCTTCCTTTTTTGAAAAAAATACGGAGTTATTATATCAAAAAAAGCCCGATGTTTCACTAATTTTTCACATTTCTCTATTGATTTACCGCCCTTTTTTCTTCTATAATGTATGAGTGTGCGTAAAACATTGATTATGGGCGCTTTTGCCCGATATAGGGAACGATAAAATGGATAATAACAATACCCCCGATAAGAAGGGAACGAATAATTACGGCGGCAAAAGGCCGAATTCCTGGATAATGATCATCGCTGTGCTCTGCACGCTCGTTGTCATTTTCCTCTTCTACAACATGATATTCGGCAAAGCCGGTGCCAATCAGGTCAAGGAATACACCGAATTCCTCGAAGATCTCGAAGCGGGACGCGTAGAATCGGTAGAACTGAATGCAGAGAATGCAGCACTCACCGTAACACTTACCATGCAGTCCGTGCTTGAAGAATCAGGCGGAGACGGAAACGATCCGGACAGCGGTGCTCTCGAGCAGTATCAGCATTATATGGAGCTCCAGCAAAAGCGCCTCTATACGACCAATGTGATGGAGAGCATGGACAGCCTCACTGCGAGACTCGAGGAACACGGAGTTACAGGACAGCGTGTCATCTCTTCAGGTTCAGGAATATTCTCGGAGATCCTCATAGGAGTCGTGCTTCCCATAGCACTGCTCCTGCTCATCACCAGCCTTATCTTCAGGAAAATGGGCGGTCCGATGAGTGTTGGCAAGAGCAATGCCAAGGTTTACGTCCAGAAGGAGACCGGTGTTACATTTAAGGATGTCGCAGGTGAGGATGAAGCAAAGGAATCACTCGTAGAAGTCGTAGACTTCCTCCACAATCCCGGCAAATACTCCGGCATAGGAGCGAGACTTCCCAAGGGTGCTCTCCTCGTAGGCCCTCCCGGAACAGGTAAGACCCTCCTTGCAAAGGCTGTAGCAGGCGAGGCTCATGTTCCTTTCTTCTCACTCACAGGTTCCGACTTTATCGAGCTCTATGTCGGTGTCGGAGCAAGCCGTGTGCGTGACCTTTTCCGTGAAGCAACCAAGAATGCGCCCTGTATCATATTCATAGACGAGATCGATGCCATCGGCCGCAGCCGTGATTCCAAGTACGGCGGCGGAAATGAAGAGCGCGAGCAGACACTTAATCAGCTCCTTTCCGAGATGGACGGTTTCGACAGTTCAAAGGGAATACTCATCCTCGGTGCAACCAACCGCCCCGAGATACTCGATAAAGCACTCCTTCGTCCCGGACGTTTCGACAGACGTATCATAGTTGATAAGCCCGACCTCAAAGGACGTGTCGAGATCCTCAAAGTCCATGCAAAAGACGTACACATGGATGATACAGTAGACCTTGACGCTATCGCACTCGCAACGAGCGGTGCCGTAGGATCCGACCTTGCCAACATGATAAACGAAGCTGCCATCAACGCCGTAAAGGAAGGAAGGGAGTGCGTATCTCAGTCAGACCTCTTCGCAGCTGTCGAGCAGGTACTCGTAGGTAAGGAAAAGAAAGACCGCATCATGAGCGCCGAGGAGAGAAAGATAGTCTCCTACCACGAAGTAGGTCATGCTCTCATCAGCGCACTCCAGAAAAACTCAGAGCCTGTCCAGAAGATCACCATCGTTCCCCGTACCATGGGTGCTCTCGGATATGTAATGCAGGTTCCCGAGGAAGAGAAGTACCTCAACTCCG
>DFKT01000101.1 GCA_002373595.1 Lachnospiraceae bacterium UBA3638
AAGATCAGGATGGACAGAAAGCCCGTCCCTCATGAGACGGTGCGTGCTACCAATGTGTATTTCGCAGCATACTTCTTTACATTCTTTGCTTCGATGCTGCTGATAAGCCTGAATTGCCTTGATTTCAAGACTAATTTCACAGCGATAGTCGCTATGATGGGCAATATCGGACCGGGACTCTCACTTGTCGGACCGACCGGCAATTTCTCGGTATTTAATGATATGTCAAAGATAGTTCTCATGTTTGATATGCTTGCGGGCAGACTCGAGCTCTTCCCGATGCTTATCCTTTTCCATCCTTCCACATGGAGAAAATATTGATATGCTCTGACAACGGAGGTATATGATGAAAAGAGTATTCATTATCGTACTTGACAGTTTTGGGATCGGACAGATGCCGGATGCGGAGAAGTTCGGAGACTTCGATGTGAGCACGATAAGGGCTGTCACCACGAGTGACAAGTTCGATGTGCCGAATATGAGGAAACTCGGACTCTTTAATATCGAGGGCGTGGAGGTTGCTGACGGGTTTGACAGAGGAGAGGGATTCTCGGGCCGTATAGCAAGACTTACCGAGAGATCCGCGGGAAAGGATACCACGATAGGACACTGGGAGATCGCGGGTATATATTCGCCTGATCCGCTTCCGACTTATCCTGACGGCTTCCCCGATGAAGTGCTCGATGAGTTTAAGAAGCAGACCGGGAGGGGAGTACTCTGTAATAAGCCTTACTCCGGTACAAAGGTTATAAACGATTACGGAGATGAGCACCTGCGCACGGGAGATCTCATCGTATATACTTCTGCGGACTCCGTATTTCAGATAGCTGCGCATGAGGATATAGTGCCCTGTGAGAAGCTGTATGAATACTGCAGGATAGCGAGAAATATCCTCACGGGAAAGCATGGTGTGGGACGTGTTATAGCGAGACCTTTTATCGGTACGAGCGGAGAGTATACCCGCACTCCGAGAAGGCATGATTTCTCACTCCTTCCGCCCAAGGACAGCATGCTCGACGTGCTCAAGGCTAACGGAAAAGATGTACTCGCGATAGGAAAGATCCGGGATATATTCGCCGGAAAGGGCATTACGGAGTATACATATACTTCGGGCAATCCAGACGGCATAGACAAGACCATAGAGTGGATGGACAGGGACTTCGACGGACTGTGCTTTACGAACCTCGTGGATACGGATATGATCTACGGGCATAGACGCGATATCGACGGATATGCTGCTGCACTGGCATATTTTGACAAGAAGCTCCCGGAGATAGATAGTAAACTTCGCGAGGATGATATTTTGATAATAACGGCAGACCACGGATGCGATCCTTCGTATACCAGAACGACCGATCATACCAGGGAATATGTGCCCATGCTGATGACGGGACCTAAGGTAAAAGCCGCTAATTTAGGCACGAGAGAGACTTTTGCCGACATCGCGGTAACCGTGCTGGAGTATTTCGGTATCAAGGCTCCGTTTGAGGGAAGCTCGCTTTTGTAATGGACCTTTCGGAAGCCTTATAAAGCGCCAAAAAGATTGTGAAAAGCGCAAAAATACTGTATAATATTACGGATTGTGAGGTGTTCGCAATCCGTAATTTATTATACCAAAAAGGGGTTATATAAAATGGCTAAGACAGAAAAGAAAACAAGCACAAAAAAATCAGTTAAGACTGCTACGGCTAAGAAGAGCACGGCAGCTAAAAAGCCTGCGGCTGAAAAGACGGTTGCAACTGATCCCGCAGCTGTCACCATGGCGAATATACAGGATTTCCATGATGATTTCACTTCACACAGAGCAAATCTCGTAGCTTCGAATGCAGCTGTTGCTACCGGAGTCATGACCGCATCCAGAGACAATAAGAGGATCGGCGAGCTTCCCCAGACATTCTCAATAGACCTTAAGCAGGGCAAGATCACCAACCAGAAGGCCAGCGGAAGGTGCTGGATATTTGCGGCTCTCAATACTTTCCGTTATGAGCTCATCAAGAAATATGATCTCGACACCATCGAGCTTTCACAGAATTACCTTTTCTTCTACGATAAGCTTGAGAAGTGCAACTTCTTCCTCGAGAGCGCACTTAAGACCGTTAACGAGCCCGTGGACGGCAGACTCTACAGCTTCATCAACAGCGCACCTCTCGGAGACGGCGGACAGTGGGATATGATCGTCAATCTCGTAAATAAGTACGGTATCGTACCCAAGGAGAACTACGACGACGCAAGTGCTTCGATCAATTCGAGATTCTTTGATCAGTATGTGACTTCCAAGCTTCGCGAAGATGCATACAAGCTCCGTGAGATGTCCAAGGACGGTGCGAAGACTTCCGAACTCAGGAAAGAGAAGACCAAGATGCTCTCCGAGATCTACCGTATGCTCTGCATTTCACTCGGCGAGCCTCCGAAGAAGTTTGACCTCACCCTTCGCAGCAAGAAGGACAAGGTTTATCAGGAATTCGGCATCACTCCCCAGGAGTTTTTCAAAAAGTATGTCGGACTCGATCTTAACGACTATGTAGGCCTTATCCATGCGCCCACACCCGATAAGCCGTACGGCAAGCTTTACACTGTTAAGTTCCTCGGAAATGTAGCAGAGGGACGCCCTGTGACTTACTTGAATCTCAAGATGCCCGAGATCAAGGAAGCTGTTATCAAGCAGCTTAAGGACGGTCATCCCGTATGGTTCGGTTCGGACTGCAGCAAGTTTTCACTCCGCGATCTTGGAGTATTCGACAGAAAGGCTGCAAATGTAGAGCAGCTCTTTAATGTAAAGTTCGGCATGAGCAAGGCAGAGAGCCTCATATACGGCGACAGTGCGATGAACCACGCTATGGTTATCCTCGGAGTAAACCTCGACAAGAAGGGCAATCCGGACAGATGGCGCATCGAGAACAGCTGGGGCAAGGATTCCGGAAGAGAAGGATACTATGTCGCTTCCGATGAGTGGTTTGACGATTATGTATATCAGGTAGTTGTTAACAAGAAGCATCTCTCCGCAGAGACGAGAAAGCTCCTTGATCAGCCGCTTAAAGAGCTCGAGCCCTGGGATCCCTTCGGAACCCTCGCAGACTGATCGCACACGCATACATTGCAGAACCGCAGTGCTGCGGGCACAAGAAAAATAATAGATCGGATTTGTAAACATGGCATCAAATGACATAAAGAAAGAAATAGAAAGACGTCGTACCTTTGCGATAATATCGCACCCCGACGCAGGTAAGACTACTCTGACCGAGAAGTTCCTTCTCTACGGAGGAGCGATCAATCTCGCAGGAAGCGTTAAGGGAAAGGCAACGGCGAGACATGCGGTATCTGACTGGATGGAGATAGAGAAGGAGCGTGGAATATCCGTTACTTCCTCAGTCCTTCAGTTTGAATATGACGGATACTGCATCAATATACTCGACACTCCGGGACATCAGGATTTCTCGGAGGATACTTACCGTACACTGATGGCTGCGGATTCCGCAGTAATGGTCATCGACGGATCGAAAGGTGTAGAGGCTCAGACGAGAAAGCTCTTCAAGGTCTGCGGAATGAGAGGTATACCCATCTTTACCTTCATCAACAAGCTCGACCGTGATGCGCTTGATACATTTGATCTGCTCGACGATATCGAGAAAGAGCTCGGCATTGCGACCTGCCCCATCAACTGGCCCATAGGATCCGGTAAGGGATTTAAGGGAGTATATGACCGCGAGTCCAAGAGCATCATATGCTATTCGGATACCGAGAAGGGAACGAAGGAAGGAAAGGCAACTGTCATTCCCACTTCGAACGAAGCGGACTTAAGAGCGGCAATAGGCGACGATGCTGCGGATAAGCTCCTTACCGAGATAGAACTTCTCGACGGAGCCGGAGCTGATTTTGACTTAGAGAGTGTAAGAGCGGGAAAGCTTACTCCGGTATGTTTCGGATCAGCACTTACCAACTTTGGAGTAGAGATATTCCTTAAGCATTTCCTCAACATGACGACTTCGCCGCTTCCGAGAAAAGCGGACGGAGAAGAGATAGATCCTTTCTCCGATGACTTCTCCGCATTTGTATTTAAGATACAGGCCAATATGAATAAGGCTCACAGAGACAGAGTAGCATTCATAAGGATCTGCTCGGGAAGATATGATGCGGCAGAGGAAGTCAGGCATGTACAGGGCGACAAGGTGATGAGACTTTCACAGCCTCAGCAGATCATGGCGGATGAGAGAAAGATCCTCTCGGAAGCTTATGCGGGCGATATCATCGGAGTCTTTGATCCCGGTATCTTCTCAATAGGAGATACGCTATGCGCACCCAAGAAGAAAATTAAGTACGAGGGAATACCCACATTCGCTCCGGAGCATTTTGCGAGAGTGCGCCAGATAGATACGATGAAGCGCAAGCAGTTCGTAAAGGGCGTCGAGCAGATAGCACAGGAAGGTGCGATACAGATCTTCAGAGAGTTCTCGGGAGGACTCGAGGAGATAATCGTAGGAGTCGTCGGTGTGCTGCAGTTTGACGTACTCAAGTACAGACTGGAAAATGAGTACAATGTCGAGATCAAGCTTGAGAACCTGCCTTATGAGCATATCCGCTGGATCGAGAACCCGGAAGAGATAGATGTTGAGAAACTGTCGGGAACCTCAGATATGAAGAAGGTCCGCGACATGAAAGGAAAGCCGCTGCTTCTCTTTGTCAATCCATGGAGCGTCGGAATGACGCTGGAGAGAAACGAAGGCCTTAAACTTTCCGAATTCGGAAAAGGCGACTGGAGTTAACCTGAAAGCAGAGTATGAAGTATCCTGAGTTGTGGAACGCATCATCATTTAATATCGCTGCCGCGCTCATATGTATATCGGGGCTTTATTACTCTGCGGCCAATAAGCTTATCAGAAAGGCGCAGAACAGGGTATTTATCCATATTATAGCGATCATAGCGATAAATGCCGTCTGTGCGACTACGGCGATCTATGCGGAGGTTTACGCCACTACCAGTCTGGCCTGCAGGATAATTCTTTTTGCATCACAGTATCTGTATTTCATCGCGCACACTTTCCTGGCGCTCATGTTCCTGTATTATTCGATATACCTTTGCGATGCGATGAATGTCATATCAAAAAGGAGAAAGATTATAATAACGATGCCGGCTATCCTGGCGGAAGTATTCGTGCTTCTCAATCCTGTGCATCATCTTGTTTATTATTTTGATGAGAATTACGCATTCCACAGGGGAGACCTTGAGATGCTGCTCTATGTGCTGGCCGGAGTGTATGCGATAGGAACTGCCATCATACTTGTAAAATACTGGGAAACAGTCAGCTTTGAGAAGAAACTCTTCGTTGTCATATTCTATCTGCTGACGATACTCGGAATAGTCCTGCAGATGATATCCCGTGAAGTAAGACTTGAACTCTTCTGTGAATCCCTTGCGATGATGGGCTTCATGTTCGCACTCGAGGATGAAACTCAGATGAGAGAGAGTATCACGGATCTGTATAACAGAGCCACTTTCATTAATGATGTCGAGAGATATATAGCCAGAGGCAGAAGATTTGATCTGACCATCCTGAGACTTCGTGATGCATCCGCCTATCAGAGACTCGCGGGCGCAAAAGTGATAGATAAAGTACCTGTTGTAGTTGCGGAATATCTGAGGACGGTACATCCTTTCCAGCATGCATACAGAGTTTCTCCTTTTGCATTTGCAATGGTTTCTCTTGCGGGAGATACCACCTGCAAGAAGAACCTTGCAGGTGAGATAGAGGAGAGGTTCGGAGGAAGTTTCGACATAGAAGGAAAGAGAGTGCATCTCTCAGAGTATATTCTCAGCATATCCGTTCCGAAGGATATGAAGACTCTGCATGATATACTCCTGGCGATAGACACACCGATACCTGCGTCCACTCCCGGTGTCATCCTGAAAAAAGACGATCTGAAATTCCTGCTCCGCTCATCGGAAGTGGGCGAAGCTATAATGCGCGCTATGGAAAAGTACAACTTTACGATGGAATACATGCCTATTTATCACATGCCGGACAAGAGTGAGTATTCCGTAGAGGCGTGCATCTCGATAGATGATATAAAGCTGGGGAAGATATTGCCCGCTGAGTTCCAGCCTGTAGCCGAAGCTAACGGCACACTGGAAAAGATAGGAGAATACCTCATTAACAATTCGTTCGCTTATTTTGCAGAGCACAGGAATGAGATCAAGAGACTCAATGTAGACCTGTATTCCGCACTCTGGCTTAAGGCAGATATCGGTGTGAGGATGAAGAAGTATCTCGATAAATACGGACTTGATGCCGGGAATATCTGTCTCGAGATAACCGAGTCTGCAGTACGTGGCGATAAGTCGAAACTCGGATTTGCCATAAGTGAACTGAAAGAGCTCGGATTTTCGATAACGCTTGATGATTATGGAGCAGGATATTCAAATATCCAGTCGATGTTCGCACTCGATTTCGATCAGATAAAGCTCGGAAGAAGTCTCCTTCAGCAGGCGGGCGATAACGAAGTCGGCGCGGCAGTGCTCGAAGGCAATGTCGATATGATAAAGAGAATGGGACTTTCGCTTCTTGCCGATGGCATCGAGAACAGTGAACAGGAAGCACTGACCAGAAAACTGGGTATAGACTTTGCTCAGGGAGAGTATCTGAAAGGAGGGGCAGGCGCGTAATGGTTTTCTTTGCCGCGCTTAACAGAGCAGCTTTCTATATAGCCGCTTTTGCAACGGCTCTGATAGTCTATGTCTTTGCATTCCTCCGTCACAGATTGGGTAAGACTCAGAATTCGCTGTTCAGAGCACTTGCTCTTGATATCATGTTGTCCTCCGCATTTATAATACTCAGGGTTTATGCGGAAGAATATCTGAGAGCGCCGGTAAGCGAGAACAAACTGGCAGCTTTAGGACATTTCGGATACTTCATTACACATACCATGCTTGCTCCGCTTTTCTGTTATTATATGATCGCGGTTGTAGATGATCTGCACAGAGAAAATAAGATCAAGAATACATTGATCCTGATCCCTTTTGTCATATCCGAAGTGCTGGTCCTCGGAAATCCTGTAACGAACTGGGTTTACTACTACGAAGCCGGCCAGTTGCAGAGAAATTGGGGTGAGATGATCATATATGTCGTCGGAGTTTTCTATTTCGCGGTCGGTATAGTCACGGTTCTCTTTAACTGGAACGGAATGAACAAAAAGAGAAGATCGTCGCTCATCTTTTTTCAGATGATCACCATATCGGGTGTCTTGGTACAGCTCTTTTTCTCTAAGATCAAGATAGAGCTCCTCGCCGAGGCAATAGGACTGATGGGGCTGATGCTCTCTATCGAAAACGAAGATGAGTGGATAGAAATAGGAACATTTGTATATAACAGAAAGGCTCTCTTTGCAGATATAGAGAGGCGCTTAAAGAAGAATGCAAACGGATATCTTCTCTGCGTAAGGCGGCTCTCTGCGGACAGCAGATACCGCGGAGGCGCAGGTGCGAACCTGATAAGATCTGTTGCGAACGCATTAAAGGAAGTGCATCCATGGTATAACATTTACAGGATCACACCGACTGCTTTTATGCTCCATCTGAGGGAATCCGATGCCGATATAGCCAGGGGACTGGCGGAGACGGTTATAAACAGGCTTGAGGAAGGGGTGACTGTAGGCAAAGAGAAGATCCATGTCGAAGCTTCGATCATCATGGCCAAATATCCCGAAGAGATAAGGAGCCTGGTGGGGCTTGCACTCATGGGTGATGCCGTACTTCCGCCCGCAGATGATGGAGTCAGGATATACGAGGGTGAAAAACTCGGATCCGTATTCAGACAGGCGATAGTGGAAGATGCCATCAGGAGGGGGCTGAATGAAGGAACCTTCGAGGTATATTATCAGCCGGTTCACAAGACGGGAGGATTGGAGCTTTACGCCGCAGAGGCGCTTATAAGACTGCATGATACTCAGATGGGTGATCTCTATCCCGATGAATTCATACCGATCGCGGAAAGCACGGGTCTTATCAATGAGATGGGTGAATTCGTTGTTCGTGAAGTGTGCAGATTCCTTAAGAGCGGAACTCCCGACAGTCTGGGCATGGATCATATAAATGTAAACCTCTCCGTCGTACAGTGCATACAGAATGATTTCGTCCAGAATCTGAGGACGATCGTAGATGAATACGGCATCGATCCGGGCAAGATCAATTTTGAGATAACCGAGTCCGTGGCTGCAAATGATTACAAGATGCTCGAGAGCGTCATCACGGATTTCAAGAACAGCGGATTCAGATTCTCGATGGATGATTACGGAACCGGGTACTCCAATATGCAGTCGATATTCCTGCTTGATTTCGATGTCATCAAGATCGACAAGAGCATACTCTGGGAGGCCGAGAAGACTGAAGGCGGAAGGATCATCCTGGAGAACAGTATCAAGATGATCAGAAAGACCGGAAAGAGGATACTGGTTGAGGGCGTTGAGACCGATAAACACGCAAAACTCCTCGACGAACTGGGCGTTGATTACCTTCAGGGATACCTGTTCTCAAAGCCCGTGCCCGAGAAGGATTTTGTCGCTTTGTATGCATAAAACTATATCAAAAATGCATAATTTGTTATATAATCAATATATATGCGGTTTTGTAAGATGAATAAACATAAATGCTGCAATTGCAGATGTAAAGGATATACGGAGGGAAAGAAAATGCCTGCTAAAACAACTGATAAGAAGACCACCCGTGAGCGCGCTTCCCGCAGAAGAGAGAAGGAGCCTGTGGTTCTCGGATCTGCAGAGAATGTAGGAAGCGTATATATCGCAGATGATGTGGTATCCATGATCGCTTCTCTGGCTGCCTACGAGGTAGAGGGCGTTGTAAAGCCTGCAGGACTTAAGGGTGAGCTTAAGAGCAAAGTCGGCACCAAGAATGCGATAAAGTCAGAAATACTCGGAAATATGGTCAAGATCACCGTGCCCGTAACTATCGAGTACGGACGCCAGATCCAGCCTGTAAGCCGCATGATCCAGTCCAAGGTCAAGACTTCGGTTGAGAATATGACCGGACTTACGGTCAGTGATGTCAATGTAAGGATCACGGGAGTAACGACGGAATAAATGGGAAAGACCAGAAGAGAACTCAGGGATAATGTTTTCAAGCTCCTGTTCAGGGTGCAGTTTTTCTCGCCCGAGGATATGGAGGAGCAGATAAACGTCTTTTTGCACGGCGGATCCGGCGGCGACGCGGGACATGAGTTTGATGAGGATCCTTTCGGAGATTTCTTCGCCGAGGAGGATGCAGAGTATATCAGGAATAAGTGCGAGAGCGTAATAGCAAAGATCCCCGAGATAGACAAGAGCATCAATGACAATACCACGGGATGGGATACGCAGAGAATGGGAAATGCGGAGCTTACCATCCTGAGACTTGCAGTGTATGAGATGGTATATGACGATGATATACCGGTAGGAGTCGCTATAAATGAAGCGGTTGAGCTGGCTAAATCATACGGCAGCTCGGACTCCGGCGGATTTGTAAATGCCGTACTCAGCAATGTCAAGAATGCACTTATCCCGGATAAAGAATGACATGGCTGCGACGGTTACTTATACAGTCGGACAGGTAAATAAGTATATCAGAAATATGTTCGCGCAGGATGAGATGCTTCGCACGATTAGTGTTAAGGGCGAGATAAGCGGTCTTAAATTCCACTCCTCCGGACATATTTATTTTTCACTGAAGGATGAGACGGGCGTACTCGCGTGCGTGATGTGGAGAAGCGATGCAGCCAAACTGTCTGTAAGGCCCAAAGAGGGTGATCGCATCACTGCCGGAGGGTCCGTCGAAGTATACGAAAGAGACGGAAAGTATCAGCTCTACGTAAGGAAGATAGAGCAGTCCGGAATAGGTGAACTCTACGAGAAGTTCGAAGCATTAAAGGCGGAGCTGTCAGAGCTCGGGATGTTCGCCGAGGAGTACAAAAAAGAGATACCCTCATATCCCAAAGTGCTGGGCGTAGTAACAGCAGGCACGGGCGCTGCGGTAAGGGATATCATAACCGTAGCAAAGAGAAGGAATCCTTATATACAGATAATAGTCAGACCTTCGGCTGTACAGGGTGAGGGCGCCGCAGAATCCATAGCAAGCGGCATCAGAGATTTGGAAGCCTACGGATGCGACGTGATGATCGTAGGACGCGGAGGAGGCTCCATAGAGGATCTCTGGGCGTTCAATGAGAGGGAAGTGGCACAGGCGATATTTGACTGCAGTATCCCGATCATTTCAGCGGTAGGACATGAAGTGGACTTTACGATAGCGGATTTCGTGGCAGACCTGAGAGCTGCGACACCGTCCGCGGCCGCAGAGATAGCTGTACCCGAAGTGGATGATCTGCTGGATGAATTAAGCGGTTACGGAGAATATCTGGACAGCAGGATAAAGAGGATCGTCCGCGATAAGAAAAATGAACTCGCTTCAATGCGTGATTCTTTGGAGAGGAGATCTCCGCAGGCTCTTGTGAGGCGCAAGTACGATGAACTCGAGCACCTGAGAAAAGACCTGGAGAGATACAGCCCGGCCAATATCGTAAACAGAAGGCGGGATGAGATAAGTGATATCTCCCGGAGACTAAAAGGGACGATGCCCCTCAGGATAAAAGAAAAGAGACATGCACTGGAGATCTGCGCGGAGAGACTTAAAGGATTGTCGCCTTCCTCCAGGCTCAAGGGAGGGTATGCATATATCTCCGATGGAAAAGGAAAAGCTGTAAAAAGTGTAAAGGATATTAAAACCGGAGACGGACTAAAGATCTATGTAAGCGACGGAAGATTGGGCGCAAAGGTAACGGAGGTCGAAGATGGCAGCAAAGAAAAATAAAGACGAAGAACTCACACTTGAAGAAAATATGGAGCTCTTAAGAGAGACTGCCGAGAAACTCGAGGATGACGATATCACGCTTGAGGAGTCTTTTAAGCTCTACAGTGAAGGAATGGAGCTTCTCAAGAAATGTGAAGCCCAGATAGATACCGTTGAAAAGAAAGTGCTCGCACTTAACGAAGAAATGGGCACAGAGGAATTTGAGTAGATCTCATGGAGAAGGAAGTATTTGAAGCCGAACTGAATAAGAGGACCGGGGAAGCGGAAAGCATCATCAGGTCATATCTGCCCAAGACGGAAGGACATCAGGCTACTGTCATAGAGGCTATGAATTATTCCGTGCTGGTAGGCGGCAAGAGACTCCGTCCTGTCATCATGAAGGAAACTTTCCGTATGCTCGGTGGAAAGGGAAAGTTCATCGATCCCTTTATGGCTGCGATAGAGATGATCCATACTTACAGCCTCGTACATGATGACCTTCCCGCAATGGATAATGACAGATTAAGACGCGGCAAGCCCACCACCTGGTCCATGTACGGTGAGGCGATGGGAATACTCGCAGGAGACGGCCTCCTTAATTATGCATTTGAGACTGCTGCGAAGTCATTCGAAATGTGCTCTACTTCCGACAGCGGAAGAGAAGTGAGCGCAGGCACGGAATATTCGAGACTTAAAGTATGTACGGATGCGCTGACTGTACTGGCTCGTAAAGCCGGTATTTATGGCATGGTCGGAGGACAGACTCTTGATGTCGAGGCCGAGAAAGCCGGAAGGCAGATAACGGAAGAAGAACTGATATTCATACATGAGAACAAGACTTCAGCGATGATAGAGAGTGCATTCCTGATAGGAGGAATACTCGCAGGCGAGGGCGGAGCAAGTCTCGAGAGACTCGAACAGATCGGAAGGAAGCTTGGACTCGCATTCCAGATAAGGGATGATTATCTCGATGTGAAGGGCGATGAAAAGATACTCGGAAAACCCATCGGCAGCGATGAGGAGAGCGGAAAGCAGACATATGTAACGCTCCACGGGCTTGAAAAGGCGGAAGAAGAAGTGGAGAGACTTTCGAAAGAAACGCTCGAACTGCTTGCAAAGATGCCGGGCAATCACGAATTTATGGAAGAACTCATAAAGAGTCTGATAACAAGGGAAAAGTAATGGTTCTTGATAAAATCAAAAAAACCGGGGATATAAAAAATATCGATCCTTCGGAATATAAAGAGCTGGCAGAAGAGATAAGAACCTTTCTCATAGAGTCGCTTAGCAAAACGGGAGGACACCTTGGCGCAAACCTCGGTGTTGTTGAGCTTACTATGGCTCTGCATTTGGAGCTTGATCTTCCTAAGGATAAGATCGTATGGGATGTCGGACATCAGTCATATACTCACAAGATATTGACCGGCAGAAAAGATGAATTCTCAAAGCTTCGTCAGTTCGGCGGATTGTCGGGATTCCCGAAGAGGGCCGAGAGTGACTGCGATGTATTTGATACCGGACATTCATCCACTTCCATCTCTGCGGCGCTCGGAATGGCTGCTGCGAGAGACTTGGAGGGAGGAGACGAGACTATAGTGGCTGTCATCGGAGATGGATCCCTCACCGGCGGTATGGCATACGAAGCGCTTAACAACGCAGGAAAGACCGACAGCAATCTTATCATCATCCTTAATGACAACAACATGTCAATATCGGAGAATGTGGGTGGTGTGCCGAAGTATCTAAATAGTATCCGTACATCCAACGGATATCTCGATCTGAAGGAAGGCGTATATAACAGGATCGCAGATAAGTCTTTCGGTAAACCGATAGTCACGACGATAAGAAGGGCTAAGAACAGTATCAAATCACTCCTTATGCCCGGGATGCTCTTTGAGGATATGGGTGTCGTATATCTGGGACCTGTGGACGGACATGATATAGATGCGGTAAGACGCGCGATAAGAGAAGCAAAGAGATTTAAACGTGCAGTACTGATACATGCGATCACACAGAAGGGAAAAGGATTCGGACCGGCGGAGAGGCATCCTGCAAGATTTCACGGTTCAGGACCTTTCGATATAGAGACGGGTGTGCCCACCAAGCACGGTTCCGCTACATGGACGGATGTATTCTCGACCGTAATGTTTAAACTCGGCGAGAGGAATCCCAAGATAGTTGCGATCACCGCTGCGATGGCTGAAGGGACAGGACTCAAGAGATTCAGAGGTAAATTCCCTGACAGATTTTTCGATGTCGGTATCGCTGAGCAGCATGCCGTAACATTTGCGGCAGGTATGGCAACGAGAGGATTTATCCCTGTTGTCGCTATATATTCTTCGTTCCTGCAGAGGGCTTATGATCAGATTCTTCACGATGTATGTCTGCAGAAGCTTCATGTGGTATTTGCAGTGGACAGGAGCGGACTCGTTGGAGCGGACGGAGAGACTCATCAGGGTGTATTCGACCTTTCATACCTCTCATCCATCCCTAATATGACTATCCTTGCACCCAAGAATAAATGGGAACTTTCGGATATGATGAAATTCGCCGTGGCATTTGACGGACCTGTTGCAGTCAGATATCCCCGCGGAGAGAGTTATGACGGACTTGAGGATCATCGCGATCCCGTAGAGCTCGGCAAAGCGGAGTGGATCGTAAGAGAAGAGGGTATCGCACTCCTCGCAGTCGGCAATATGAACGAGACTGCAGTTAAGGTAAGAGAGATACTTAAGTCCAAAGGAAAAAATGTCTCGATCATAAATGCGAGATTTGTAAAGCCCTTTGATAAAGAGTGTATTGATGAGATATGCAGATCGCATCACCTCATCGTAACACTTGAGGATAATGTGAGATCGGGCGGATTCGGTGAGGCTGTTTCGGATTATCTCAAGAGCATGGACGCTGCGACTGAGATACTGTGCGTAAGCATGGGAGATGAGTTTGTGCCGCAGGGCAGCGTTGATAAATTAAGGAGCATTCTCGGCGCGGATCCTGAAGGCATCGTGGCATCTATAGAAAAGAAACTTTCGCTGGGTATATAAATTGAAAAAAGAAAGACTTGATATATTACTTGTAAACAGAGGGCTTGCGCCATCAAGAGAAAAGGCAAAAGCGATCATCATGTCCGGTGTGGTATTTGTAAACGGACAGAGAGAGGATAAGCCCGGCACGTTCTTAGATCCCGAAGACCTCGATATAGAGGTGAGGGGAGAGACACTTAAGTATGTGAGCAGAGGCGGCCTTAAACTCGAAAAGGCTATAGAAGTCTGGCATCCGGATCTTGAAGGAAAAGTATGTATAGACATAGGTTCGTCCACCGGAGGATTCACTGACTGCATGCTTCAGAACGGTGCGGCGAAAGTATACGCAGTGGACTCGGGAAGAGGCCAGCTCGCATGGAAACTCAGAAACGATGAGAGAGTTGTCGTGATGGAGCAGACCAATTTCAGATATATCACTCCGGAAGACATCCCTGATAAAGCGGACTTTGCAAGTGCGGATGTATCATTCATATCTCTGGACAAGATACTGCCTCCCGCTTATAGCTTGCTGAAAGACGGAGCGCAGATGGTAGCTCTCATCAAGCCTCAGTTTGAAGCAGGCAGAGAGAAAGTCGGAAAAGGCGGAGTGGTCAGGGAACCGTCAGTGCACAGAGAAGTAATAGAAAAGACAGTGATACTTGCACTGCAGACAGGATTTGAGATAAAGGGACTCGACTATTCTCCTATCAAGGGACCTGAAGGAAATATCGAATATCTGATATTCATGGAAAAGAATCCCTCGAAGATGCAGACGGTGCAGGAGAGTGCGAAAGGCGATGAAGAAGGTGACGCACCTGTAGTCCCCGGGCTTCCTGACGGATACGAAGACCTGATAAGAAAACTGGTGGGGGAATCTCACGAAAGATTATGAAAAGATTTCTTATATATACAAATATATACAAAGATCCCGATGCGGCCGTTGCGAACGAGATAAAGGATTATCTCATAAGTAAGGGCTGTGAAGCGGATATCTATAAAAGCGACGGATCCGAGGATGAAGAGGATCAGGAACTCTTAAGGACTGCGGGAATGACCGATATGCTCATAGCACTCGGCGGAGACGGCACCGTGCTGCAGGCTGCGAGAGATGTAAAGAAACTTAACATTCATATCGCCGGAGTTAATCTCGGAAGAGTCGGTTATCTGACTGAGATAGAAAAGGATAATTACAAAGAGGCTCTGGACAGACTCATCGCAGGTGATTACTTTGTCGACAGCAGGATGATGCTCCTAGGAAGTATGCAGTATGCAGGGGGCGGCGGATTTGAGAGCTGGGCACTCAATGACATAGTTCTCGCAAGACGGGGATCGATAAGACTTATAAACTTTGATATATATATCAACGGACTGTTCCTCAATCAGTATCGTGCAGACGGTATCATCGTAACGACTCCCACCGGATCGACCGGATACAACCTGTCTGCAGGCGGACCGATAGTTGAGCCCGGAGCCAAGATACTGACTCTCACACCGATATGCCCGCACACATTAAATCATAGGAGTATCATACTCTCTGCGGATGATGTTATAGAGATCAAGATCCCCAAGGCAAGAGAGGGCGTCAATCAGGAAGTTGAAGTAAACTTTGACGGAGCGGGAAGGAAGATATTAAATACCGGTGACAGTATCAGGATATCCAGATCCGAAAAGATCACCGAATTTGCAAGACTCGAAAAGACAAGCTTCTTAGAGACACTTCACAAAAAACTCGGAGAGAATTGATGAGACATGACAGACAGGACCGTATCTTAAAACTGATAAGTGAGAAACCCATAGGAACGCAGGAGGAACTCTCGGACCTTCTGACAAAGGAAGGTTTCAATGCTACGCAGGCTACGATCAGTCGTGATATCAGACAGCTGGGACTTACCAAGGTTCCCTGCGAGACCGGAGGATTTAAGTATGCCGCTCTGGGCAAAGGCTCCGCAGAAGATATGTCAGAGAAATTCATCCGTGTGCTTCATGACGGATTCGTATCGATGGATATGGCACAGAATATCCTCGTGATAAAGACTGTATCGGGAATGGCTATGGCGGTTGCGGCAGCCATAGACTCGATGAAATTTGAAGAAGTTGTCGGATGTATCGCGGGAGACGATACTATCATGGTAGCGGTCAGAACCGCACCCGACACGAGACGCCTGATGGAACGCATCAGGATCATGCTGCAGGATCGTTAGTAAGAAGATTGGCATCCGCTTAGGGAGAAGGCGGATAGGAGATATATGCTTAGAAGTCTTGAAGTAAAAAATCTGGCACTGATCAGTGAGGAAAGGGTTGAATTCGGCCCGGGCCTCAACATCCTTACCGGAGAAACGGGAGCGGGCAAATCACTCCTCGTGGATTCGGTAATGCTCGCACTCGGCGGAAAGATGCCTTCGGGAATCCTCAGAACGGGTGAAAGCGCCGGCGCTGCGACTCTTGTTTTTGATATGGAGGATCGCATCGCTGAAAGACTCCGTGAGATGGAACTTGATCCGGACGGCGAGGAATTCATCCTCTCGAGGAGATTTTCCGACGGCAAGAGCTCATGCAGGATCAACGGAGAAACAGTTACCGCCAGGCAGGTAAAGGCTGTATCGGACGGAGTCATTGATCTGCACGGACAGCATGAACACGAAACACTCCTGCACAAAGCAAAGCACCTTGATATCCTTGATGATTATATCGGAGAAAAGGCCGGTAAGATGCGCGAGGAAGTATCGAAGGCTTATGCTGAGTGGCGTGATGCAAAGACTGCACTTGATAATGAGAGCGGTGATTCATCATCCAAGGCAAGAGAGCAGGAACTCGCTCGCTTTGAACTTGAGGAGATCGAAAGAGCAAACCTTAAATCCGGTGAGGACGAGGGACTTGAAACGCTCTATAAGAAAATGGTCAATTCTCAGAAGATAGCCGAGGCATTGAACGAAGCCTGCGGATATATCGATTCGGGAGACGGGGGCGCATCCGAGAGCACTGATCATGCATGCAGAGCATTAAGGACTGTTTCGAAATACGATGACGAACTCGAAGGATTTGCACAGAGACTCTCTGAGATAGATTCACTTATGAGCGATCTGTCGAGAGAGATGAGCGGATACCTCGAGGATATGGAATTCGATGAAAAGGAATTCGCAGAGACTGAGAACAGACTCAATCTGATAAACAGACTTAAGGATAAATACGGTCGTACGATAGAGGATGTGCTTGAGTACGGAGAAAAGCAGAGAGCCGTACTTGAGAAGTTTGAGGACTACGACAGCTACATCGAAGGTCTGAAGAAAGCAGAAGAGACTGCGAGAAAAAAGCTGGATAAGGAATGTGCTGTACTCTCAGAGCTTAGAAAAAAGACTGTACCTTCATTTGAAAAAGAGTTAAAATCGGTACTTGAGTCGCTCAATTTCCTCGAGGTGAATTTTGAGGTAAGAAGCGAAGAGTGTGAACCTTCGTCAAAGGGTGCGGACGATATAGAATTCTATATCTCGACCAATCCGGGTGAGAGTGTGAAGCCTCTCGGTGAAGTGGCGAGCGGAGGAGAACTCTCCAGGATAATGCTCGGCATCAAGACCGTCATGGCGGGAAGAGATTCGTCGGGCACGCTCATATTCGATGAGATAGACGCGGGCATAAGCGGAAAGACTGCATGGAAGGTTGCGGAGAGACTGCGCGAAGCAGCAAAGGTTCATCAGGTAATCTGCATCACTCACCTGCCGCAGATAGCAGCTATGGCTGATCATCATTTCGCAATAGAAAAGAGCACCGAGTCCGGAAGGACCAATACGAGAGTGCGTGAGCTGGATGAAGAGGAACGCGTAAGAGAAGTCGCAAGGCTCCTCGGATCGGATGAGATCACGGAGAGTGCGCTCGAGAACGCAAGAGAGCTCATTAGGAACAGAGATAAAAATATTTAATATATAAGAAAGTAAGGAAGCAGAAAAAAGAAATGGTACAGAAGAACGAAAAGATCAGAAACGTAGCAATCATCGCACATGTAGACCACGGTAAGACGACGCTGGTAGACGAACTCTTAAAACAGTCGGGAGTATTCAGAGAGAATCAGGAAGTGGCCGAGAGAGTCATGGACTCGGGAGATATCGAGAGAGAAAGAGGTATAACGATACTCTCCAAGAATACGGCAGTAACATATAAGGATACCAAGATCAATATCATAGACACACCGGGACATGCGGATTTCGGAGGAGAGGTCGAGCGTGTACTCAAGATGGTAAACGGTGTAGTACTCGTTGTAGATGCTTTCGAGGGAGCAATGCCCCAGACTAAGTTTGTATTGAGAAAAGCACTTGAGCTTAAGCTTCCGGTCGTTGTATGTATCAACAAGATCGACCGTCCCGAAGCAAGACCCGATGAGGTTGTGGATGAAGTGCTTGAGCTCTTCCTTGAACTGGATGCGGATGATTCGCAGCTCGATTGTCCTTTTGTTTTCGCTTCAGCAAAGGAAGGAAAAGCAAGTCTCTCATCAGATGAAGAGGGAACCAGCATGGAGCCTCTCTTCGAGACGATACTTGAGTACATCCCCGCTCCCGAGGGAGATCCCGAAGCCGGAACACAGGTGCTCATCAGTACTATAGACTACAATGAGTACGTCGGAAGGATCGGAGTAGGAAAGGTAGATAACGGCAAGATAAGCGTTAATCAGGAAGTTGTTATCTGCAACCATCATGAGCCCGATAAGCAGGTCAAAGTAAAGGTCAGCAAGCTCTATGAGTTTGACGGGTTAAATAAGGTAGAGGTTAAGGAAGCCGGCATAGGATCGATCGTTGCCATCTCCGGTATTTCGGATATCCATATAGGAGATACGCTCTGCTCACCTGAAGATGTAAAGCCCATTCCTTTCCAGAAGATATCTGAGCCTACGATCGCAATGGATTTCATCGTAAACGATTCACCTCTCGCAGGACAGGAAGGAAAGTATGTAACCAGTCGTCATTTAAGAGACAGGCTTTTCAGAGAGCTTAATACCGATGTATCACTCAGAGTCGAGGAGACGGAAGATACCGAGAGATTTAAGGTATCCGGAAGAGGAGAACTTCACCTCTCCGTACTTATCGAGAATATGAGACGCGAAGGATATGAATTTGCTGTATCCAAAGCTGAGGTACTCTATCACGAGGACGAGAACGGCAAGAAGCTCGAGCCCATGGAGCTTGCATATATCGATGTTCCCAATGACTACAGCGGAGCAGTAATAGAGAAGCTCGGTCAGAGAAAGGGTGAACTCAGGAATATGAGCTCGATCTCCGGCGGAACATATACGAGACTTGAATTCTCAATACCGGCGAGAGGCCTCATCGGATACAGGGGAGAGTTCCTCACCGACACCAAGGGTAATGGTATTATCAATACCGTATTTGACGGATATGCTCCTTACAAGGGAGATATCCAGTACAGAAAGCAGGGAAGCCTCATCGCATTCGAGCCCGGAGAGGCTATCACCTACGGACTTTTCAATGCACAGGAGAGAGGAACGCTCTTCATCGGACCCGGAGAGAAGGTCTATGCGGGAATGGTGGTAGGACAGACCGGCAAGGCCGAGGATATCGAGATCAATGTCTGCAAGAAAAAGCAGCTTACCAATACAAGATCTTCAAGTGCTGACGAGGCATTAAGGCTTACGCCGCCGAGGATCCTTTCACTTGAGCAGGCACTTGATTTCATCGATACGGATGAGCTCCTTGAAGTAACACCGGTCAATCTCCGTATCAGAAAGAAGATACTCGATCACAGGCTCAGAAAGCGTGCAGGATTTACGAATTAAATTTCGTACTGTGCAAAGAGGCTCTGTTGTTGTATAATCGCGGATAAGAGTTGTTTTAGGAAGGAGTAGATATGTCTATTTTCGAAGGATCTGCAGTAGCAATTGTAACCCCGATGAACGCTGACGGAAGCGTTAATTACGATGCTTTTGAGAAACTTATAGAATTCCAGATAAAGGGAGGCACCGATGCCATCGTCGTATGCGGCACTACCGGTGAGGCTTCCACTTTAAGTCACGAGGAGCATCTTGATGCTATAAAGTTCTGCGTAGAGAAGGTGGCAAAGAGAGTGCCTGTCATCGCAGGAACCGGATCAAACTCCACCGAGACCGCTATCTATCTCTCCAAGGGAGCCGAAGAGTACGGAGCAGATGCAGTCCTTCTTGTATCTCCTTATTACAACAAGGCTACCCAGAACGGTCTTTATGAGCATTTCAAGAAGACGGCAGAGGCTATCAGCATTCCCGTTATCCTCTATAATGTACCCAGCCGTACCGGATGCAATATCCTTCCCGAGACCGTAGTAAGACTCTGCAAGGATGTTAAGAATATCGTAGCTGTAAAGGAAGCAAGCGGAAACATCAGTCAGATCGCTGAGCTTGCATCCATCGCTGACGGAAGTGTAGATATCTACTCGGGAAATGACGATCAGATAGTTCCCATCCTCGCACTCGGAGGAAAGGGTGTTATCTCAGTCCTTGCAAATGTAGCACCGAAGCAGACTCACGATATCTGCGCTAAGTACTTTGCAGGAGATGTAAAGGGATCTCTGGATGAGCAGTTAAAGGCATTTGACCTCTGCAAGGCTCTTTTCTGTGAGGTTAACCCTATCCCTGTTAAGAAGGCTCTCAATCTGATGGGCATGGAGGCAGGACCTTTAAGACTTCCGCTCACAGAGATGGAAGAGAAGAATGCCGCAAGGCTTAAAGCAAGCATGGAGGCTTACGGAATCTTATGATCAGAGTAATAATGCACGGCTGCAACGGAAAGATGGGCCAGACGATCAGCGAGATCGTAAAGAATGAGCCCGATATGGAGATGGCAGCCGGAATAGATAAGTTCGATGACGGACACAATCCGTATCCTGTATTTGCAAGTCTGGAAGAGTGCACTGAGAAAGCTGACTGTATCATTGATTTCTCGGCAGCTCCCGCAGTGGACGGACTCCTGGACTATTGCGAGGCTCATAAGATGCCTGTAGTACTCTGTACGACTGGACTTTCAGAGGAGCAGCTTGCCAGGGTAAAGAAGGTCTCTGAGAGCGTAGCTGTGCTCAAGTCGGCTAATATGTCGCTCGGAGTCAATCTGCTGATCAGGATGCTGAAGGATGCCGCAAAGGTATTGTCACCTGCGGGATTCGATATAGAGATCGTCGAGAAGCATCACAACTTAAAGCTTGATGCTCCCAGCGGAACAGCACTTGCTCTGGCTGACTCCATCAACGAAGAGTTCGGAAACAGCTTTGAGTATGTATATGACAGATCGGACAGACGCCGGAAGAGGGATGCCAAGGAGATCGGTATCTCGTCTGTACGCGGAGGCACTATCGTGGGAGACCATGATGTGATCTTTGCGGGACAGGACGAGGTGGTAACTTTCTCACACAGGGCATACTCCAAGGCTGTATTTGCAAGAGGAGCCGTATCTGCAGCCGCATTCCTGGCCGGCAAGGGTCCCGGACTGTACGATATGCAGGATGTGATCCAATTCTGATTATTTTTTTACTTTTTTGGGGACTTGGGCTTGTGATGTATATTTTTCAGACCCGGTGCTCCGCGTCTAAGCTCACTTGTCTCACTAAGGACAAAATCGCCCTCGCTTAACTCGCAACGCTCGTACTATGGTGCACGAGCTGCTCGAACGAGGCGCTCGGGACCGATTTCCGTGAGACTTCGTTCGCTAATGAGCATAGGCGCATACATGCGCCTGCAAGGGTCATGAAAAATACACATCACAAGCCCAAGTCCTTTACAATTACAAAAAAAGAGGACAAATATGAAATTCAGGCCGTGTATAGATATACATAACGGGAAGGTCAAGCAGATCGTCGGCGGTAGTCTCAGGGACGAAGGAGACACCGCGGGCGAAAACTTTTCTTCGGACAAAAATGCCGACTACTATGCGGAGATGTTTAAGGACTCGGATCTGCCGGGCGGACATGTCATCCTCTTGAATGCGGCAGACAGCCCGTACTATGAGGAGACAAAGAGGCAGGCAATGCTGGCTCTTGGGGCATATCCCGGGGGACTCCAGATAGGAGGGAGCATAAATCCCGATAACGCCGGGGAGTATCTCGATGCCGGAGCATCCCATGTCATAGTCACATCTTACATATTCAGGGACGGAAAGATCGATTTTGAGAGGCTGGAGGAGATGGTTTCGGCCGTAGGATCCGAGAGACTGGTCCTTGACCTCAGTTGCAGAAAAAAAGATGACGGATATCACATAGTTACGGACAGATGGCAAAAGATAACGGATGAAATTGTTAACATTTCACTTCTTGACAGGTTGTCAACTAAATGCGATGAGTTTTTGATCCACGCAGCAGATGTTGAGGGTAAGAGGGGCGGAATTGAAAAAGACCTACTAAATATGGTATCGGATTTCGACAAAAAAACGATCACATACGCCGGCGGAGTCCACAATTTTAGGGACATTGAGCTCATCGGAGAGTTTGGAAAAAATCGTATCGATTTTACTGTCGGAAGTGCACTCGATATATATGGCGGAGACATGAGTTTTTGCCAAATAGTGAATATGACAAAATTATAACAAATATTACATAAATGTTAACGGAATGTTGCGTACCATGGTCGGATATGTTAAAATAAGCCCGACTTGGAAACCAATAGGAAAGGTATGCAGATGTATTCCGTTGTACTTAAGCCCAGCAAGCATAAGAAGAAATCTCAACTTCATATGATCATCGCGTCCAGCGGAACGGGAGAGTCGGTCAGACGCTACAGCGTAAACAAGACACTTTTCTGGATCGCTGTGATAGTCTTGAGTCTTATTGTTGGTTCCGCAGTCGGACTTGTTTTCTATGAAAAGGAAATATGGGATCGTTACAGGAGCACCATGAACGGTCAGGCAGATATGATCGCCGATCTGGAGAAGGAAAATCTCGATCTTAAGGATCAGATAGATGCTCTCAACGGTCAGATACAGATATTAAGCGATACCGTCAATATCAAGGTGGCTTCGGAAGCGGAGCTGGCTGAGACGATAGAACAGCAGTCCATACCCAATGCTTTTCCTCTTAGCGGATCTGCAAGCTTTGAGATCCAGACGGCTGTATCCGAGGATGATACCGCTGAAGGAGAGGAACCTGAGGTTGTCGAGCCCATGGTCATATTTACCGCGACTGACGGAACATTTGTAGTAGCGGCCGGTTCGGGGACTGTTACAAAGATCATTACCAACGACGCAGAATTCGGCAATGCTATATATATAGATCACGGAAACGGATACGTAAGTATCTATAGGAATCAAGGTGATCCTATAGTTAAAGAGGGGGATATCGTTTCGGGCGGCAACTCTCTCATTATGATAAGCTCCGATAACGACAAGCTTGGGTATCAGATCGAGCTTGACGGAGAATTGATAGATCCGATGGATGTATTGGAAATAAGCGGATAACGGAGGTTTATTCAAAATGAGGAAAAACGAAATAAGGATATCCACGCTTCTTGGAAAAGATGCGGTGATCGCCGGAGCATTTACGGCTCCCGGTTCGGTCAGGATAGACGGACGCATCGAGGGGGATGTGGAAGTCGAGGAGACGCTGATACTCGGTACCAGCGGCTCGATAACCGGCAATGTCAAGGCTAAAGCAGCCATCATCGGCGGAGAGATCAACGGTGATGTAGATGCTCCCGACAAGGTTGAGCTTTCATCAACGGCCAGACTTATCGGCGATGTTACGACTGCCACGATCGTGATCGATGAGCACGCTATCTTCCAGGGCGGATGCAACATGGGCCAGGAGATGCCCGAGAGAAGCTCCAGAAGCTACGAGTTCAAGAAAGCAGTCAAGACAGACAAAAAGGACGCTAAGAATGCAGTAAGCGCTGCACTTTCAGAGATGTCAGAGGCTGCGGAAAGTTAATCAGGGAATGTCCGATGGCGCAAGCTTTCGGTTTCCATAAAAGAATGTTAATCATCCTAACATCCTTCCAAACGAAGTCCCGCCCTAACCAGGCGGGACTTTCGTATGAGGAAATACTGTATGAAAAAGGCGCTTCTGTTGTATAATAAGGTGTCAATTTTTAGAAAAGGATAGATTTGTATGAGAAGAATGAATCAGATATCTCAGGATGAGATGGAGTCGAGGGAAAAGACGATAGTTAAGACCGGTTTTGTCGGCATCGTTACCAATGTGGTACTTGCAGCGTTCAAGGTCACTATCGGACTATTAAGCAATTCGGTCGCTATCATTATGGATGCGGTAAACAATTTCTCGGATGCGGGAAGTTCACTCATCACGATCATAGGAGCAAAGCTGGCCGGAAAGGAACCGGATAAGAAGCATCCTTTCGGATACGGACGTATAGAGTATCTGAGCGCGATGGTCATTTCCATGATCGTTTTATATGCCGGAGTAACCTCCTTTACCGAATCGGTCAAAAAGATCGCAGATCCCGTAATACCTGAATATGCGCCTGTTTCGCTTTTTATAATAGGTGTGGCTGTAATAGTGAAGATAGTACTCGGACGGTATGTTAAGAGTGTCGGTAAGAGAGTTAATTCCTCATCGCTCGTCAATTCCGGCGAGGATGCAACTCTGGATTCCGTAATATCGGCATCGACTTTGGTTGCAGCGCTTATCTTTATGTTTTCGGGATTGTCTCTTGAGCCCTGGCTCGGTGCGATCATCTCTGTCATCATCATTAAGTCAGGCCTGGGAATGCTCAGAGAGACGGTATCTCAGATACTCGGTGAGAGGAATGATCCCGATCTCACAAAGGACATCAAGGAAACGGTGAAGTCATTCGAGGGTGTACAGGGAGCGTATGATCTGGTGCTGAATAATTACGGTCCTGATTCGTGGAACGGATCTATCCATATCGAAGTGCCCGATACATACTCTGCGGATCAACTCGATTGCCTGATCAGAAGGATACAGGAGGCTGTATATACTAAGTATCAGGTAGTTCTGACTGCTATCGGTGTATATTCGATAAATACGAGAGATGAGGATATCGTCAAGGCATATGATAATGTAAAGGAGATGGTCCTCGAACATGAGCATGTACTGCAGATGCACGGATTCTTCCTTGATAAAGAGAATATGACGATACGATTTGATATAGTTGTCAGCTTTAACGCAAAGGATCGCAGAGCTGTATATAATGAAGTGATCGCAGATGTTCAGAAAGCATATCCGGATTATCAGCTGCAGGTAGCTATGGATGCTGATTTCTCGGAGAAGTAAAGAAAAGTATCTGTGGAGATTAGTTTGAGCGGAGGGAAGATATGAGCAATATATTCGGTTACAGTTTGATAATTAGTGTGGTCTTTGGAGTAGGTCGTCTCGCAGTTGCGGGTGTGGTACTTTTTTTCGTGATCAAATATGCCGTAAAGCGCGGTATGACAGAGTTTTTCGCTGAAAGAGAACTAATGCAGCAGATGCAGAACAACAACCCGTATCAGGGATAATATTGTTTTTTGTGAGAGGTTGATTCAGTATGGGGATTTTTTCAAAGCCGCAAGTGGTTGTTCTCAAAGAATCCGGTGATGCGAGAGATTACCTTGCAAAGCTGCAGGAGTTACTTCCCAGAGCGACAGGAGATGGTTAATACGCATACTTATTCTCCGAGTTTTTAAATTATAGGATTGTTTATATCATAGATGTGCAATATTGTAAAAAACAAACACTTGTTCGAATGTGATTAGAGTAGTATAATTAAATTGGGTGCTACCATACTCGGTAGGCGGTTGGCCCTCTGCGGAGGGCAAAAGCCCTCCAATCTATAGAAAGGAGGGTGATGCCAATGACTATGCTTGATCTTATTGCTGTAATCAGCTTTGCTGCTACGGTATTTGAATTAGGATATATGTTCGGCAAAAGAAAATAACCGCCCCCCTGCAAGGAATGCGGTTATTTTAACCTAAATCTGTAGGGCTGACCGTCTATCGGTAGCACCTATGTCGATTATAGGTTAAGGGTTTATTTTTGTCAAATTACAAAGGATAAAAAATGCATATAGGAAGTTTAAATGATTCAGCGGCTGTAAAGGCACAGTATGCAACGTCGAAGGGATTGGATATAAGGATCGGGCTACACGATAAATATTCCACGAATAAGCTGGGATACGGTAATTGGCTCGTTTCCAACACCGGAAGAAACTGAACTAATCAGAACTAAACTGGCGGAAACCACGCAGGATGATTACGACAAACTGATCCAGCTCTGTGATGCTATCTCAGGTGCAGAAGGCGTGATGGATATCATCGACAGGATGACAGATGTAAAAAATCGCTATGGTGATTATGAACAGTCCAAATGGGATACCAATCTCGCGTTAAAAGCGTACTTCGAAGATCGTATGGGTATGGATTTATACGAAGCGGTCGATAAAGAACATTTTAGGCCTTGATGTATTCGGTATGTATAATATGGATTTGCGTTTTCTCAGGTATTCCCACTTTGGCGGTGGGAACGCCTGAGAATTCTTTAGTTATAATTGTTTATGATGCAATTGCCACCAAGAAATATAAAATCATTGCAAATGCTAGAAATATCAGTATGTCGAGAAATAAGACGGCGATTATACGTAAAAGGACATTTTGGGTTCGACAAGGTGGGAAACTCATTTGTATATTCAGGTAATTAGAAGATACAAATATGATTGATAAGAAGAACAGCAGAATTCCAATTCTTTCTATCATGAGCACGACACCTGAGTCTGTTGTACTGCTCATGGAAAGGCATATCCAAAACAATGATGCGTATCCTATGCCGGACAAAATCATGCTAAGCGGTGAGAGACTACGAAAACCCGGAGGAAGGAATTTTGTCCATTCGGGTTTATTAGACCGGTTATTGTTTGGAAGTTTGGATTTGTTAAGCACACGGAGAATAGAATCTACGTCTTTATAACGCTCCTTGGCATCCAGTTTGGTACATTTGGATATAATGGATTCAAACTCGGAATCATAGGACTTTCCTTGTGGAATCATATGAGATGTAAGTTCTTTGAGCAACATTCCGATAGCATATATATCGGTTTGAGGAGTGGAAATTCCAAAACCGTACTGTTCCGGAGCAGCATAGCCTTTTGTGCCCAGAAGAGAAGTGTCCTCATCCTTTTGATTTGAATAATATTTTGCGGCATTGAAATCAAGAAGATACACTTCGCCGGACGGTGATAATATAATGTTGGATGGCTTGATATCGCGGTGTATGATTTCGGGATTGCAGTTGTGAAGATCTTTTATGATCAAGCATAGTTGTGAGATGATATTTTTAATTTGGATTTCATTAAAGTGTGTACCATGAGAAAGAAGATCCTCCAAAGTGTCACCGGAAATGTAATCTTCAATAATTTCAAGACTGTTAGCATTTTCGTATAAAGCATGTATTCTGGGCGTATGCAGAATGGGATTGCTGAGAAGATAGTCGTATATGGATTTGTTATATACATCAAGAATCTTTTTGATAAAAATTTTGCCGGTTTGGATATGCTGGACGATATAGACTTTATGATCTTCACTGATGGTGGCGATATCCTTGTAATAAGATACAGATAATCTTGAAGCGATGTCCATAAGATGTCCTTTCATACGATCAATATAGAAGCATTATAGCAGAGGAATTGCAAACTATGAATATGAAAAAAACAGAAGATTTGGAAAAAATATTAGGATCAACACATATAGATAAGTTTAATGAATATATTTCGGATAACAAAGACAGTATATTATCGTCTGAAAGGCCTTTCTCTGAATACATAAGAGGAAAGATAAAAGAGAAAGGCCTCTTACAGCAGGATGTATTTTTGGATGCTGATATTCCCGAGGGATATGGGTATAAGTTGATCACGGAAGAAAAGCATACAAGGCAGAGGGATATTATTCTGCGCCTATGTTATGCTGCGAAACTGTCGTTGGATGAAACACAGAAGGCTCTGAAATATTACAGAATGCCGGAATTGTACGCGAAGATTCCCAGAGATGCATTGATCATGGTGGCTTTTAATGAACGCCCGGGAAGTATCATAGATGTTAATTCTTTTCTCAAAAGCAATGGTATGGATGTTCTAAGATCTAGTGGCGTGCAGGAATAATTCCACCGCTACGGTGGGAACGCACGCATTCTCTTTGTGTTAGAATTCTTTTCGGTTTTCAGGTTACAGGATAATTGAAAGAGACGGGGTGTATGAGACGGAGGTGGATGCTCCTGGGAGTGATCATTCCTTTACTGGTGGGAATGATGATATATTATTTGTTTTTCCCGGAAGTTATCTTTGTGAAAACGATAGACAGACTGTTGGGTATATCATTTCACGTACCTTTAAAAACACAAATAATATATTTGAAAGTGGTGAGATGGTATTTTCTCGACATCTTATGGGCAGTGGCTTTTACGGCTCTTGTATTGGCACTGTTTGGAATCAATAAGACCACTGTATCCTGTATTGTTTCTTTTGAACTGATCATGGAGACTATACAGATTGCACCAAGTGTAAAAGGGACATTTGACGTCTGCGATATATTTTTCGAATTGATCGCAAGCGTCCTGGTCATATATCTATACAAAAGGAGAATGAGAAATGAGAAAGACTAGTTTTTGGGGACTTGCTGTTGTGATGAGTGTTTTTGCTGCGTTTTCTTTAGGCAGCGGATCATCTGAACCGACATCGACAGAGTCGGTCAAAATTGAAAGTGATAATTCTGCAAGCGGTAAGAGTGATGGTACTTCAGATTCTTCTTCAGATAAAAATGAAGATAACTCGAAGGCAGATTCCGAAGGGGACGTGCAATATGAGATAACCGATACGAGTTTTGAGTACTATACGAATTCAATCGGAAGTATTGAATACTACGGTTATGTGGAAATCACAAATACGGGAAGCTGCAATATTTATCTTAAGGATGCGACATTTGATCTTGAGGATGATAACGAGCATCTTCTTCAATCGGATAGCTTTATAAGCAGTGCACCTTCAGTAATCAAGCCGGGAGAAAAAGGATACTTTTATAATGGACTTGGATCAAATTTAATCGATGATGGTGTGTCGCTTGATAATGGTATAAATCTTGTTCCCCAGATAAAGGTTATGAAGGCTACAGGCGAACCGACCAGATTTGAGGTAACAGATACCGAACTAAGAGAAGGAAACTATGGTTCTCCTAAAGTAACCGGAAGGATAGTAAATGATACCACAGAAGATGTTGGCTATCTGTATATAAATGTAATATTCTACGATGCAAACGGAAAAGTTCTTGCAATCACAGGAACCAGCGTAACAGATCTCACGGCAGGCGGAAAAACAAGCTTTGAATGTGATGCAATGTTTGCCAATGAAAATGCGTCGATGAGTTCTATCGCTGATTACAAAGTTATAGCAGAAGAGACATATATGCAGTTTTGATCTTTGGAGTTTGAAGCGCTCGTCCCTCATAGGACGAGCGTTTTTTAATACACAAACACTTGTTCGGCAAAAGAAAATAACCGCCCCCAGCCAGGTTACGGTTATTTTTTGACTTACAACTTGGGCTGACCGTCTATCGGTAGCACCTGATTTTATTATAGATTAGGCACATCTCTTTGTCAAATAAATCAAAAACTCAGATTATCCGTCCAAGTACGGTATTGTAGCCGCCTTTGCCGTAATTGAGGGCGCGGGCGACACGGCTGATGGTAGCGGTCGAAGCACCGGTCTTGACCGAAATGTCCTGATAAGTCTCGCGATTTTGAAGCATACGCGCAACTTCAAGACGCTGGGACATGCTCTTAAGCTCGGCGACAGTCAAAAGATCGTCAAAAAAAGCAGCGGCTTCATCTCTTGATTTAAGTGAGAGAACCGCGTCTATAAGAAAATCTACCGATGATGAATCCAACTTATCCTTCATAGCGTTTAAAATTTTATCACTTATCACTTTTGGTTTCAAGTCTTGCGGGGAAGAGCGTATTTTTGTATAATCTTACCTATGGGCGATAGAGACGGATTTGAAAAATCAATAGAGCGCGCAATGGCCGATCTGTCGAGACTTGAGCTCGTTTCGCCGGACGATTTTCCCACCATGGATCTGTATATGGACCAGGTTACGACCTTTATGGAGAGGACATTTAAGAACACTCTCAGGGATCCCGATGCGGACAAGGTCCTGACCAAGACGATGATCAACAATTACGCGAAAAACGACCTCATCGCGCCGCCCGTAAGGAAGAAATACAGCAGAGAGCATCTCTTTGAATTGATGTTTATATACTATTTCAAGAGTTTCCTCTCGATAAGTGATATACAGACACTCCTCGGACCCATGACTGAGCGGTTTTTCGGGGACGACAGCGAGTATGATGTGAGCGAAGTCTACTCGGAGATGAGGAACCTGGGGCGCGGAGCCAGAGCCAAGCTTAAGGGTGACCTCGATGAGAGAGTACAGAAGATGGCCGGCGCGTACAAGGATGCACCCGAAGATCTCAGGGATTATCTCAGAAAATTCGCTTTTATCTGCGAGCTCGGCTATGATATCTTTCTGCGAAAGACTATCATAGAAAGTTTAATAGATGAAATGGAAAACGAAGAGCAAGAATAAGGAGGGTATCAAAAATGGGTATTATTGCAGCTGCGAAGGATTCTATATCCGGACTCTTGGCCGATCAGTGGAGGGAGTATTTCTACTGTGATTCACTTCCCGACGGCGTACTTATGAGAAAGGGAACTCCCCGCAACAAGAACAACAAGGGCAACGACAATATCATTTCCAACGGCTCCATCATCGCGGTTAACGAGGGACAGTGCGCTATCATCGTAGATCAGGGCGCTATCGTTGATGTTATCGCACAGGCAGGTGAGTTCGTATATGATACCTCCACAGAGCCTACGCTTCTCTACGGAGATCTCGGCGAAAATATCAAGAAGAGCTTTGAGACTTTCGGAAGAAGATTCACCTTTGGCGGAGATACCGGCAAGGATCAGAGAGTATACTTCTTCAATACCAAGATCATCCTCAACAACCTCTTCGGAACCAAGAATCCCGTTCCCTTCAGAGTTGTTGATATGAACATCGGACTTGATATCGATACCAGCGTTAAGTGTAACGGTGAGTACAGCTTCAGACTTGTAGACCCCATTCTTTTCTACAAGAATATCGCTGCCAACGTTGCTGACGAGTACAAGACTCAGGAACTTACCGATCGTATGAGAGCGGAGATCGTTGATGCGCTCCGTCCCGCATTCGGCAAGATCTCCGATATGGGTATCCGTTACAGTCAGATCACCAATCACAACGACGAGATGAAGCAGGCTCTCTCCGATGCACTTAAGGGCATCTGGCTTGATGAGAGAGGAATCGAGCTTCACACCGTTAAGATCGGCGACGTCATCCTTTCCAAGGAAGACGAGCAGATGATCAAGGATCTCCAGAAGACCGCTGTTTATCGCAGTGCTGATATGAGAGCAGCTAACCTCAATGTAGCTACCGGACAGGCTATGGTAGATGCAGCAAACAATACCGCTACCGGACCTATGTTCGCATTTGCCGGAATGAACATGGCAGGAGCAGCCGGAATGGCAGCAAATGCAGGAAACGAAGCAGCAGCAAACGCTATGGGACCTGCACAGAATCATTACACTGTAGGCGGCGGAGCAGTAGCCGGCGGCGCTGCAAAGGCAGGCTGGAAGTGTGAGTGCGGACAGGATGACAATACCGGCAAGTTCTGCGCAGGATGCGGAAAGCCGAAGCCGAGCGATGCAGGATGGACTTGCAGCTGCGGAACCGTCAACCAGGGTAAGTTCTGTCAGAACTGCGGAAGCCCCAAGCCGGCAGGAGCACCCATGTATAAGTGCGACAAGTGCGGATGGGAGCCCGAAGATCCTATGAACGTTCCTAAGTTCTGCCCTAACTGCGGTGATGTATTCGACGAGAACGATATCAAGAAGTAATGAGCGGACTTAATGGTTTAAATGATGAACAACAGGCGGCGGTCCTTCATACCGAAGGACCGCTCCTTATATTAGCGGGAGCGGGAAGCGGCAAGACCCGAACGATCACGCATCGTATCGCTTACCTTATCGATGAGAAAGGCGTAAATCCCTGGAATATCCTGGCGATCACTTTTACCAACAAAGCGGCGCAGGAGATGAGGGACAGAGTAAACAAACTCGTGGGATACGGTGCCGATCAGATATGGGTTATGACTTTCCACGCAACCTGCATCAGGATCTTAAGGAGGAATATACACCTCCTCGGTTTTGATGAGCATTTCACGGTTTATGATGCGGATGATCAGAAGACTGTGATGAAGGATGTCTGCAAGAAGCTGAATATAGACACCAAGAGATACAAGGAAAAGACGCTGCTTAACGAGATCTCCAATGCAAAGGACAATCTCGTGGGCGTGCAGGAATATGAGAATTCCGTAATGGGAGACTCTACCAAAGCTCCCTATGCGAGATGCTACAGAGAGTATCAGGAGACCCTGCAGAGAAGCAATGCTCTGGACTTCGACGATATCATCTGTATGACTGTAAGGCTTTTCAAGGAGTATCCCGAAGTCCTTGAGAAGTATCAGGAGAGATTTAAGTACATACATGTAGATGAGTATCAGGATACTAACTATGCTCAGTTTGAACTGGTGAGATTACTCGCGGGAAAGTATCGCAATCTCTGCGTGGTCGGAGACGATGATCAGAGTATATACAAATTCCGCGGTGCAAATATACGAAACATCCTCGACTTTGAGATGCATTACGACGATGCTACGGTAATAAAACTCGAGGAAAACTACAGATCTACAGGCTATATCCTCAAGTGCGCCAATGCCGTTATCAGAAACAATATCGGCAGAAAGGACAAGACTCTTCGAACGGAGAAAGCTGACGGGGAGAAAGTAAAATTCATACAATGTGAGAATGCGTATGAGGAAGCGGAAACGATCTGCTCCGATGTAAGACGTGGCGTTAGGGACGGTGGCTCCTATAATGACTACGCCGTGCTCTACAGGACAAATGCACAGGCGCGTATCATTGAGGAGAGATTTGTCACTGCAGGCATTCCATACAATGTCGTAGGTGGTGTGAACTTCTATGCGAGAGCCGAGATCAAGGATATACTCGCATATCTTAAGACGATAGATAACGGTACGGATGATGTTGCTCTTCGCCGCATCATCAATATCCCGAAGAGGGGCATAGGTGCGACATCGCTCGGTAAGGTGGCTGAATTTGCTGAAATTAGGGATATCACGCTTTACGAAGCAATGACCAGAGCGGACGAAATTCCCGGACTCGGAAAGACTGCATATAAGATAAAAGCATTCACTGATATGATAGGATCATTCAGAGGGTATCTCGATATCAAGAATGTCCCTGAGATGATAAAGCATATCACTGAGCAGATCGGTTACGAGGAATATCTGCGCGATAATGATGAGGAGAGCGCGGACGACCGTATCGCGAATATCGACGAACTCATAACCAAAGCTGTCGTATATGATGAACAGAAGAATGCGGAGAATGAGATCGCTGATCTTACCGGATTTCTTGAAGAAGTAGCTCTGGTAAGTGATATAGACGGAGCAAACTTTGAAGACGGAAGAGTGCTCCTTATGACGCTGCACTCGGCTAAGGGACTTGAGTTTCCTAATGTGTATATCGCGGGTATGGAGGATGGTCTCTTCCCCGGTTATATGTCCGTAAGTTCAGATTCGGACGATGACCTCGAGGAGGAGAGAAGGCTTGCTTACGTAGGCATCACGAGGGCTGAGGAGCATCTGACACTGCTGTGCGCAAAGCAGAGGATGCTGCGCGGAGAGATGCAGTACAATGCAATAAGCCGCTTCGTAAAGGAGATTCCGTCCGAATATCTGGACGGCTACATCCCCAAGAGCCGTAACAGCTATATTGACAGAACTGACGACAGACGCTTATCCGGCGGTTACGGAGACTCATATGGATCCGGTTACGGAGACTCGTACGGAGCGGGATATGACAGGGGTTCTGTCAGTCGTTCGTATGATACAGGAAGAAAAGCCGGCGAGGCTGTCGGCAAAGCGACTCTCAAAGCCAAACCGTATTCGCTGGGCCTTTCCGGACTTAAGAAGGGTGCCGATACTGCTGCATCCGAACCGGATTACAAAGTCGGAGACCGTGTACGGCATATTAAATTCGGTGCAGGAACGGTAACCGCGATGGTCAAGGAAACAAGGGATTACAAGGTTACAGTCGACTTTGACGCAAGCGGTACGAAAGTCATGTATGCAGCGTTTGCGAAGCTGGTCAGGTGCTGAAGCCGGGCATATGCCCAAAAATGATGTAAAATTACGGAAAATGTGATATTATATGATTGATGTGCAATCAAAATCATAAGGAGGATGAAGATATGTCCAGACTTGATACCATAAAAGCACTTGGCCTTGAAGGCATTAATAATCTCAGTGCCCTCGGAAATATGGGACTTGAGGAACTTTCCAATCTTGCTAAGCTTGCAAAGGCTATGGGCAGGAAAGAGGAGGAAGCGATCGTGGAAGAAATCAAAGAAGACAAGAAAGTAAAAGCATGGGTCGTTGTTCTTGCTATCGTTGGTATAGTAGCTATCGGAGCTATCATCGGATATCTCCTTTATCGTTATTTCAAGCCCGATTATCTTGAGGATTTCGATGACGAATTCGAAGATATCGATGAGTTTGAGGATGATGACGACTTCTTTGTAGACGAGGACGAGGCCTGACCTTGAAGAAAGGTGAGACTTACGAAGGCGTATGTCTTAAGACTGTTTTTCCCTGCAAAGGGATAGTCGGGACCGATGAAGGAAATGTGATCGTAAAAGGTGCACTTCCCGGTCAGAGAGTAAGTTTCAGGATCAATAAGAACAAGCACGGCATCGTAGAAGGCGCGCTTACAGGTGTACTCGAGAAAAGCGCTGATGAGAAGGCAGAAGCTGAGAAGAGGAAGATATGCCCTCATTTCGGTATCTGCGGAGGATGCTCATATATATCGCTTCCTTACGAAGCGGAATTAAAGATAAAAGAAGAACAGATGCTGGATCTGTTTACTCCCGTATTGAAGCAGTGCGGGGATGAGATCAGTGATAAATGGCAGGGGATTTTTGTGAGTCCTCTGCCTTTTGAATACAGAAATAAAATGGAATTCTCCTTCGGTGACGAGTATAAGGACGGACCGCTCGCACTGGGAATGCACAGAAAAGGATCGCTGTATGACATAGTCACAGTTGATGAGTGCATGATCGTTGACGAGGATTACAGAGCTGTGATCCGGGCAACTCTTGATTTCTTTAAGTCTAAAGATATTCCCTTTTATCACAAAAGCAGATGCGAAGGATATTTAAGACATCTCCTCGTAAGAAAAGCACATGCGACCGGGGAGATGCTCACCGCACTCGTTACATCGTCACAGGCTCCCGACAGTGAAAAACAGCTCCTAAAAGAGTATGCGGAGGTCGTAAAGAATGCTGCGCCTCATACAGGTGTGATACATATAGTTAACGACTCGCAGGCTGATGTGGTAAAGGCTGACAGGATAGAGATTTTATATGGTCGTGACTATATAAATGAGAGGCTCTTAGGACTTGGATTTAAGATATCTCTTTTCTCGTTCTTCCAGACCAATACGGTGGGAGCGGAAGTGCTCTACAGCAAGGTAAGAGAATATGTATCGCTGGCTGCAGAAGCCGCTAAAACAGAAGGGTTCGGAGAAGTGTACGATCTCTACTGCGGCACGGGAACCATAACTCAGTTGGTCGCATCCGTAGCAGAACATGTGACGGGAGTGGAGATAGTAGAGGAAGCCGTAGAGGCCGCAAAGGAGAATGCGGTGCTTAACGGTATAGACAATGTAAGCTTTATCGCGGGCGATGTATTAAAAGTACTCGACGACCTGAATGAGAGACCGGGGCTTATCATACTCGATCCGCCAAGGGACGGAGTTCATCCCAAGGCTCTGCCGAAGATCCTTTCGTATGATTCCAAATATCTGATCTATGTATCATGCAAGCCGACAAGCCTCGCACGTGATCTCGTGCCTGTCTATGAAGCGGGATACCGCGTGGTGAAGATGTGCTGCGTGGACCAGTTCCCCTGGACCAGCGGAGCAGAAGTCTGTTGTTTACTTGAACAATTAAAATCCGCGAAGGAGCATATCGAGATTACGATTGATGCTGAGGATTACTATAGGATCAAGGATTCCGATAAGAAACAGGATGAGTAATTAACAGGTCCATTATATTCCACCCACGCATTGCGAACGGCTGTTGATTGTGGTATATTCTAACCATAAACACGCAATGCGAGGTAGCGACATGGATATAGCAAAATCTATAAAAGAGCTGAGAGAAAGTACAGGGATGTCACGCAAGGAGTTTTCAGAGCATACGGGCATCCCTGTTCGTACATTAGAAGATTGGGAGGCAGGAAGAAGAACACCGCCGGAATATATCCCGAGGTTGTTGGCATATCAGATAAAATTCGAGGGGATTTTTGCTGAAAAAAAGAAAGCAAAAAATAAGATTGACATTGTTACTGATCTGGACGGGAACAAAATAGTCTTGATTAATGATATATTATTTAAGTCAAGAAGATCGATTAATTGGGATGACATAGAACAGATATTAATGCACTATATCGGGGAATACTACGAGATTGCCGAAACTGCAGAAAAGGTATATATAGGATCAGATTTTCCGGATGAGTTTACACATTCAAAATATACAAAAGCTATTAGAGGTGCAAATGAGAAGGCAAAGGCTAATGTGATAACTGCAATTGGTGAATTAATCCAGATTTCAGATAAGAAGGCAGAATTCCCGGATTATGGCAACCGCCATGGTAATAAAGCAAAAAACGGATGGTATCGATATGATACAAGGTTTGGAATTCCGGTTTATAGTGAAGTTGGTGAAAT
>DFKT01000016.1 GCA_002373595.1 Lachnospiraceae bacterium UBA3638
ATATCATCTCTCCGAGAAGAGTAGGTGTTAAGACCTGCGTCTTATTGTTAAGCTTTATGTATTCATTTCTGGTAAGCTTACTTAATGTTTCGGCTCTGGTAGCACTGGTTCCTATTCCGCTTCCCTTTATCTGGCTCCTGAGTTCTTCGTCCTCGATAAGCTGTCCCGCATTCTCCATTGCCAGGATCATACTTCCCGATGTATATCTCTTAGGAGGAGAAGTCTCGCCTTCCTTAATCTCAAATCCTTTGACATCTACGGTATCGCCCTTCCTAAGTTTCAGGAGTTTCTCAGTAAGTTCAGGGGTAAGCTTTGCGTTTTCGTTTTCTTCTTTCTGCTCGCCTTCACCTTCTCCGTTTGCTTCATTTTCCTGCGAGTCCGAATTGTTTGCATCACCTGCTTCAGTTTTCTTTGACTCAGCCTTTGCGGATGCATCTTTATCATCTTCTGCGTCCTTCTTAGCGAAGCCTCCGGCCACCTTCAGATATCCCTCCTCATCGAGAAGTTTGAAATTGGAGAAGAATCTCTCCTTCTTTTCTCCGTCCGGGAGATCTATCGCAACGGTAAGTGCAGTCTTTTTGTAGACCGCTGCAGGATAAAAGATACTCAGGAATCTCCTGACGATAAGTTCATATACTTTGGCCGAAGTAGGATTGAGCGATCTCAGATTGCCGAGTCCCTGACCTGTCGGGATTATCGCATAGTGATCCGTTATTGCTTTATCATTTACATTTCTTGTCTTAGCCAGGCCGGTATAGAGCTTTTTCTCAAGGACTTCTGCCGCAAACTCTGCACAAGGTCCGTAGCCTTTAAGTCCGCCGATATTTCTGTCTATCTCTTTGGAAACTGCTGTTGAGAGCACACGTGCATCCGTACGCGGATATGTGGTGAGTTTCTTCTCATAGAGTTCCTGTGCGATATCAAGCGTCTGACTCGGGCTTATCTTAAAGAACCTGGAGCAATCATTCTGCAGTTCCGCAAGGTTATACAGAAGCGGAGGATTCTTATTCTCCTTCTTTCGTTCTATTGCATCGACATATGCGCTGCCCGATCCGATAAGTGCGATAAGTTCCTCTGCGCCCGTTTTTTCTTTAAATCCGTTCTCCTTATAGAGTTTTGGAGATTCAAAATATGTCGATCCTTCTACAGCTTTCCACTCTCCGGTAAAGCTCTGATCTTCAAGTCCGAAGCTTCCTATCACACGATAAAAAGGAGTCTTCTTGAAATCTCTTATCTCTCGTTCTCTCGTCACGATCATGCCAAGCACGCAGGTCATTACACGCCCCACTGCAATAGCTCCTTTTTCGCGTGACAGAAGTGTATTCAATTTATATCCGTATTTTTTGGAAAGAGCACGTGAGAAGTTGATACCCATCAGGTAGTCTTCCATTGCGCGAAGATATGCCGCATCACTCAGATTGTCATATGCGGACCAATCCTTGGCTTCTCTGATTCCGCGAAGTATCTCTTCCTTTGTCTGAGAATCTATCCAGACTCTCTTTCTGGATTTTTCTTTGGGTACTCCCGACATCATATCGACGAGTCGGTAGATATACTCTCCCTCACGTCCGGAGTCGGTGCAGATATAGATAGTATCGACATCTTCTCTGTTGAGAAGTTTCTTGACGATCTCGAACTGTTTCTTTGAACTGTCTATGACTTCGTATTTAAACTCCTCCGGCAGGAAAGGAAGAGTTTCAAATGACCATTTTTTATATTTCTCATCATACGCATCGGGATACGAAAGTGTGATCAGATGTCCTACGCACCAGGTAACTACACTGCTGTCACTCTCCATGAATCCGTCGCCGTTACGCATGGATTCACCAAGCGCATTTGCAAACTCTCTTGCAACGCTCGGTTTCTCAGCTATATATAATTTCTTTTTCTTTTCATCTGCCACGAAAAATACCTGAATCGGTGTGAACGAAAAATTACAACTCTCTGAGCATCATCTCGATCTCTTCATGAGGCTGGGGCTTGCCGAGATAGAATCCCTGTATGACATCGCATCCAACAGCCTTTAGATAATCAAACTGTCTCTCATTCTCTACGCCTTCGGCAACAGTTTCAAATCCCATGGAATGTGACATGCTCAGGATCGACTCGGTGATAATGCGCGTGGAGCTGTCGGACAGGACCGTATCAACAAAGGTCTTGTCTACCTTGAGCGTATCGATAGGGAATCTCTTCAAATACGAAAGAGACGAGTACCCTGTTCCAAAATCATCAAGCGATATCCTGATCCCGAAATTACGAAGTCTGCTGAGTTTATTGGTAACCTCATCAAAATCATCGATGAGGATGCTTTCGGTTATCTCAAGTTCGATATCGGAAGGGTCAACATTGTACTTGCGCACAAGTCCCATCACCATATCGACAAAATCATCCTTTTTGTACTGCAGAGCTGATATATTGATCGAAAGTTGGAAGTGAATATCAAAACCTCTGCTCCAGATCGCATACTGTTTAATACTCTCTTCGACAACGAAATTACCTATCTGAATGATCGCACCGTTCTTCTCAGCGACAGGGATAAATGTGGCAGGAGGAATGATACCCTTCTCCTCATCCTTCCATCTGACGAGTGCCTCCAAACCGCGGAGTTTCTTAGTCTGAGCGTAGTACTGAGGCTGGAAATACATCACGAAATTATTCTTAAATACAGCCTCTTTGAGCTTGCTCTCAATCTCGACGCCACAGAGGAAGTCATTGAGTATAGGTGCTTCAAAGTACTTGATACCGCCGCTTCCGGCCTGCTTACTCCTAAACATTACGATCTCGGCACACTTGATAAGATCGAGTGCTCCCTTTGCATCGTCCGGATATACGGCAACTCCCGCACTGACAGATATATTCACTTCCTGTCCCGTGCTAAGTTTAAAAGGATTGCGCATACGGTTGGAGATCTTCTCGTAGAACTTCTCCGGAGCATATCTGCCCTTTGCGTCATATATAGCGATACAGAATACATCATTTGCCAGATGGCAAGCGATGACTCTGTCGTCTTCAAGTCCGCGAAGGAAAGTTCCGACCTGCTGAAGAACTTCATCTCCGACGATTATTCCGTAACCGTCGTTGATCCTCTTGAAATCATCAATGTCGATCAGCATGAGGCCGATGTTTTTTGACTCTTTCTCAGCGCGACCTATAAAGCCTCCGAGGAGACTTACAAAATAGTTTCTGTTATAGATACCGGTGATGGAATCATAATAAGCCATGTAGAGAAGCTCTGAAAGCTGCTCCTTCTCACGGGTTATGTCCATTGCGGATATCATCTTTGATACAGGATTACCGTTTTCATCGGTAAAGAGCATGATGACAAAGCGGAACCACTTCTTGTGATCGACCGATTCACATTCGATCATCATGTTAGAGCCATATTTAGACTTGGCAGCTGTCTCAGACTTTTCGATATACAATGCATCAAGAAGTTTGCCCTTGTATGATTCATCCATACAGGAAGCAAACTTCTCGATATCTTTGTGTTTGGAGATCTTGAAATCAAAATACTCTTCGAAGCATCCGGTGACTGAGATCTCGTCACGTTCGAATGAATAAAAGACTATCGCATATCTGGAATTTTCACATATAAGTCTGTATTCGCTGTCCTTCATCATCTCGTATTACTTCGCAGTGATAAATCCCTTAGCCTTGAGAAGTTCAGCACCGAGAACAGCACCACCTGCAGCTCCGCGGATGGTATTATGTGAAAGACCGACAAACTTCCAGTCAAAGAGAGAATCCTCTCTGAGTCTTCCGATGCTTACGCCCATTCCGTTCTCATAATTTACATCTTCCGTGATCTGAGGTCTGTTATCCTCTTCCATGTAACGGATGAACTGAGCGGGTGCGCTGGGAAGATTAAGTGCCTGAGGCTCGCCGGAGTAGGTAACCATCTTCTCGATGAGTTCCTCTTTGGCAGCCTTCTTCTTAAGGTTAACAAATACTGCAGCGGTATGTCCGTTGAGGACAGGAACTCTGATGCACTGGCTGGTGATGAGAGGCTCGGATGCAGCCACGATCTGTCCGTTCTCGATATGTCCGAAGATCTTTAAAGGCTCCTTCTCGCTCTTCTCTTCCTCTCCACCGATGTAAGGAATGATATTTCCGACCATCTCAGGCCAATCCTTAAAGGTCTTGCCTGCACCGGAGATAGCCTGATAGGTCGTAACAACAACCTGAGTAGGCTCGAATAACTTCCATGCTGCAAGTACGGGAGTATAGCTCTGGATGGAGCAGTTGG
>DFKT01000056.1 GCA_002373595.1 Lachnospiraceae bacterium UBA3638
GGCTGGAACCAGTGCGTAAAATGAGTTGCTCCTTTCTCAACAGCCCAATCTCTCATCTCTGTTGCAACTGCTTCCGCAACCTTCTCATCGAGCTTTTCGTTTTCATCGATCGTTCTTCTGAGAGATGCATATACATCTCCGGAAAGACGGGCTCTCATTACTCTGTCATCAAAGACCATCGAGCCAAAGATCTCAGGTACGTTCTGCTTAACCATATCTCCTCCTTTTACCGCCATCGCGGAATTTCTTTTGATTTTTGCAAAAGAAAAAGGCGCCTCGGAGAATAACTCCAAGACGCCTTTGTCTTTTCGATTACAAATATTAAATCATGATCATTTATATGTCAACAACTTTTTGAAAATTTTTTCAACCCTTCAATTCAAAGACTGCAAATGACTGTTCTCCGGATGTGATGACAAATTCTTTTCCCTTTCCGTCGTTATCGCAAGCCAATACATTTCCTATCTCAAAAAGTTTCTTGGAGATCCTGATCTTCAGCGTATGTTCGAACTCTTTTCCATACGGATTGATTGCGATCAGATATCCTCCTCTGCGATAGATAAAAGCATCCGCATCCTCCGATGAATACAGCACTTCGAAATCGACATCCGCATCGAGACTGTCATCCATTCTCTTTAAGTTCAGAAGTTCTCTGACAGTATTGTATAGAGAATCCTGATCTTCAATCTCTTCACTTGCGACCGGAGCAGACGGATCATCATCTACCGGCAGGTAGAGTTTGTCTTTCGATGCATCTGAGAATCCAAGATTATCATTTCTCTCCCACTGCATCGGAGTGCGCGATCCCGTGCGTGTATAGCCGCCTTCCTTTGTCGGCTGATCTGCGATATATCTCATTCCTATCTCATCACCGTAATAGATAAAAGGCACACCCGGCATCGTGATAAGAAATGCGTATGCAAGTTTTAATTCGGTCTTGTCCAGATTATAACTCGGTCTGCATGTATCATGATTGCAGGTGATGAATGATATATATCCCTTCCCTTTTGCCGCTTCATATCTGGGAATAAAGTCATCGAGAAACCTTTTGATATTTCCTCCCGAGTCCTTTTTGAAATAACTCTCATCATCTCCGCCTATCTCAAAATCACGCATCAGAGTATTGTATCCGTTTCCGCCGTGATCGAGGTAGAAGTCCATATCAAATCCTGCTCCGGCGATCGCCTGCCGGGGACAGCTCCACTCCGACACAAACGCGGCATCAGGAAATTCATCCCTTATTTCAAAAAGATCCTTCCACACCGCACAGGTCGCAGACTTTTCATCGTCATCTCCCTTAACAAGGGAATCAGCCATATCAACTCTGAAGCCATCGCATCCTTTTGACAGCCAGAATCTCATCACATCCTTGATCGCTTCTCTGGTAGCTATTGCTTCCGGGCTGTCGATCCCGTGCATCCAATTCTCTTTCGGATCCTTCCATCCGTAATTGAGCGCCGGCTGACACTTGAAGAAGTTGAGCATATATACACCGTTTCTCTCACACTCTCCTCCGATATAAGGTCTGTCAGGGATACCTTTGATCCAGAAGTCTGTCCAGATGTATCTCTCGGAATACTCGTTCTTCTCAGCCTTGTTTGATATATCGGACAATGACCGCGTGTTCTACGAAATATTCGTCGGATCGTTTGCCGATTCTAACGGCGACGGAATAGGTGACCTTCGCGGAATAATAGACAAAATGGATTACCTTAATGACGGCGATCCGGCTTCAGATAAAAGTCTTGGCATCGGAGGCATATGGCTCACTCCGATTTTTCTCTCCCCATCGTATCACAAATATGATGTTACCGATTACTATACGATAGATCCGGATTTCGGCAGTCCCGAGGATCTTGCCGAACTTATAAAGATATGCCATGAGCGCAATGTCAAACTCATCCTCGACCTTCCCATCAATCATACAAGCATAGAAAATGAATATTTCAAGAAATTTGCTCTGGCCCACAGAACAAACGCTCCGGATGATCCGTTTTATGATTTCTATTCCTACTGCGGTGCCGGGGATATGGATACCTCACGCAGATTTGCACGCATCGGTTCGTGCGATGAACTCTATGAGTGCAATTTTGACGACTCGATGCCCGAGTTGAACTTCGATAATGAGAAGGTTTACGAAACAGTAACAGATATTGCAAGGCATTACCTGCAGCTGGGAGTGGACGGCTTCCGATTCGACGCTGCAAAATATATCTATTTCGGAGATGACGAGCTTTCTGTTTCATTCTGGAAAAGATATACCGACGATCTGAAGAAAGATTATCCGAATATATATATCGTCTCCGAAGTATGGGACTCTTCGCGCATATCGGATAAATATCTGACTGCAGGCAGATGCTTTAATTTCGACTCATCACAGGCGGACGGAGTGATCGCTGATACAGCGATGAAAGGCGATGCGGGAAAATACTGTTCATATGTGGAAAGTCTCACCGCAAATGTAAGGAGTATCAATCCTTCGGATGGTCCCTGCCTTTTCATCTCAAATCATGATATGGACCGCGCGGCAGGATATCTCACAGTGGCAAGCGGATACGCGCAGATGGCAGCCAATCTGTATATCCTCACTCCGGGATCTCCCTTTATATACTACGGCGAAGAAGCCGGTCTGAGAGGATCAAGAGGGTCCGCAAATACCGATGCAAACAGGCGTCTTTCAATGCCTTGGGGAGATGATAGTGTGGCATCGGATCCCGAAGGAACCACATATGATACCGGCAAAAAGGTGGAATATACCATCGCAGAGCAGGATGATAAAGACTGGAGTCTCCTCAATCACTACAGACAGCTGATAAAGATACGAAATGACAACCCCGCGATCGCTCACGGCGAGATCATATCATTTTCATTTCCGGATTCAAAAGTCGGAGGTTTCGTCGCGACATACGAAGGCAAAGATGTATGTGTAATACACAATCCTTCATCATCTTCATTTATAGGTGATATATACGAGATAACAGGAAAGCGATTTACAGAGATCAACGCTTATCTGGGTGCCGAGAAGGCAATCCTCGAAGGCGATATGATCACCATCGGTGCACAGACAAGCGCTGTTCTGAGGTAATAAAGCCGTCAATCACATTCAAGATCATCTATTCCGCAAGTAACGATCTCATCGCCTACTGCTCCGGTGACTTTGACATTCTTTAAGACAAGCTTTTCGATATTGTTTGCGTAGATCCCCTTCTTGGAGCATTCATCCGTACCGAGGCTCATCGCGGGCACTCCGCTCTTGGCATTATCTGCAAAGGAAACATCCACATTGCGCATGACGATCTCTTCTATCTTGCATTCGGGAAGACCGTCAAAATATGCTGCAGCCACATGGCAGTTGGTTGCTTTGATATCCTCAAAAGAAAGCGATCTGATATGCGGTGTTCTCTCATCCACAGGCATCGGCTCCCTGGTCTGGACATATTCACTCTTGCCGTCAGGGTCGCAGAAATAGAATGCATTGACCACAAATGGAGTCATGACATTGTCCATGTCTATACGCCAGAATGATATGTCATCAAGCACGGCATCCTCGCCGCGTCCGCGTCTCGTCTTGATGCGAAGTCCTCTGTCTGTGTACCTGAAAAGACACTCCTCAACCTTGAGGCTCTTGACACCGCCGGCCATCTCGCTGCCTATGGTGACAGCGCCGTGACCGTTCTCCATAAGGCACTGTCTGATCAGTATATTCTCCGAAGGAGTCTTGTACTTCTTGCCCATGTAGATCTTGCCGGATTTGACGGCAATGCAGTCATCACCGAGTGAGAATCGTACTCCTTCTATCGTGACATTGCGGCACGACTCAGGATCCAGGCCGTCAGTATTCGGAGAGTCAGAAGGGTTCTCTATAGTAAGGTCATAGAAACCAAGTTCATTTGAAAAGAAGGGATGAATATTCCAAGCGGGACTGTTGCATACCTTTATTCCCTGAAGCGTGACACCGTTACATCCGGACAGGAAGATCAGTCTCGGTCTGTATGCTATATTCATCACTTTGGGGTTGTTCCACCAGTTATCCCTGGATGCACATCCGTTTATCGTTCCCTCACCATAGATCATCACATCGGATACATCTATACCTGTGATCACTCCGGCAAAGCTCTTAAGAGGATTGCCTTCCCAGGTACCGAGTATGTATTCGTCATTCTCATCATAACTCTGGATCACTCCGGGAAAGCGGGGGAAATTCTTCCTGTCGGTATCTGCCAAGAGTTCTGCACCCTTTGCAATCTCAAGTCGCAATCCGTTCTTTAAGAAGAGGGGTCTGATATGATATCTTCCTTCCGGTATGAGCACTCTGCTCTTGGCAGGGCATGCAAGAATTGCAGCCTGTATGAATTCGGTGTCATCATTTACGCCGTCGCCCACAGCGCCGAAATCTCTGACATTCAAAGTAACAAACTCGGAGTCAGTGGTAAAGTCTATCGAAGAGAGTTCCTCGCCGGCTTTGTTAAATGCAGACAGCACATAATCCGTATCAGGCTTTAAGCCAAAGATCGAAGTGATGACCTTATCGGTCTTCTTTACGCTCTTTCCGTTAATGTGAAGATCATATTCCTCTACGGTATTGTATATACCACCGTCCGAAAGTTCTATGCAGGCACTTCTCGCCGATTTCATCAAGAGCTTAATTTCCAATTTACTTTCCCTCTTTGATCATAAGAAACTGCGCATATGCCATAAAGAAAGGTCCAACACCTTTGGCATCATCGGAAACAACAGGCTCGGAGAGGTAATACTCTACACTTCCGTCTCTCTTGGTATTATCCTCAGGTCCGAGGCCGGCAACGGAGCAGATGCCGGTAAGTTCTACTTTTCCGTCCTTCTCGACAAGTTTCTCGTTAAGCAGTCCTTCAACTATCTTCTCACCTACAGGACGGTACTTCTCCTCAATAAGCACTCCCATCCTGCAAGCCTTCAGGATTGAATATGCGATCATCGCACTTCCCGAAGTCTCAAGGTAATTGCCCGATACATCCGGTCTGTCGATAACCTGATAGAAAAGTCCGCTCTTCTCATCCTGATACTGAAGTATTCCTTTTAGTACCAGTCTGTAGATATCCTCGAGTTTACGATATCCTTCATATATCTGCTTATCCATCTTGTCCATACAATCAACAAGCGCCATGAGATACCATCCCATACTGCGAAGCCAGAAATTTGCCGAGCAGCCGGTTTCTTTATTTGCCCAGAATATCGACTTCGTCTCATCATACGCGTGGTAGCAGATACCCTTCTCTTCACTGTAGAGATACTTCTGAACATTCTCAAACTGCGAGATGATATCATTGTAATGGGCTCTGTTATCAAACCTGGTCTCATACTCCATATAGAAAGGCTGAGCCATATAGAGCCCGTCAAGCCATATCTGATTTGGATAGAGTTTCTTATGGAAGAAGTTCCCCGTAGATGTTCGGGGATGCGTACGAAGCTGATCCATCAGATCTTCGACAGCCACTTTGTATCTCTCATCCCCCGTCTCATCAAGCATGAAATAAAGGATCTTTCCGCAGTTGATACTGTCTATATTGTATTTCTCTTTTTCGTAATACTTTATATGTCCGTCATCGCCAATGAAATGCTTTAGATAGTTTTCGATAAAATCAAAGTATTTCCTATCACCCGTTGCTTCGTAAAGGCCTTTGACACCTATGAGTACGCACCCGTCCTCATAATTCCAAAACTCCTTATAATTCTTGTAATCAGCAAGATAAGAATCAATAAACTTCTGTACCTTCATAAACCCTCCGAATCATTCACATCAAAAACCGAGATCATCGTTAACAAGGATCACATGTATCCTGTCCGCATGACGCGAATATCTCGTCACAAGGAACTGACAGCATATAGTATCGGGGCTCTTGCAATTCAGACAGGCGCCCGTCTTGGTGCAGGGAGTATCAAGACCGAAACGCTGTGCATTGATCGGGGCAGCGACATTTCTCGCACGTTTTATCGCGCTGTCGGTATCGCCGCAGATCTTGTTCATTCCGACGATAAATACGACCTTCCTCGGGCCCTGTGCGATCATTGATACACGATTGGAATTGCCGTCGATATTGACGATAACTCCGTCATCCGTCATTGCATTTGCACTTGAGATAAAGACATCTGCATCATACGAAGCAAGCATTGCAGCCCTCTTATCTTCTGCCTTGTCCCTGTCTATAAAGTTGTAATCACTTCCCTTAAGGACTTCCACCAGGCCTATTTCATGCGCACTCATGGCACCGCCCATCGCTATCGTAGATCCCTTCGGAATGAGTTCCAGCGCTTTCTTAAGAGCCTCCTCCTTGCTTGTTGCATAATATCCGGTCATATTGCGGGATTCAAGTCCCTTAATAGTCTTCTGTGCGAGAAGTTCATTTCTCTTGTTTACAGCTTCGTTCATATTTCCTCCAAATCGGTTCTCTTATGCATATCTTCGCATAAATACCAACTGTATTATATCATAGAGAATATGACTCGTGGGTTAATTAAAAATATAACAATCTTTTACCTAAGATGTGATAAAATGGGCTTTGAAAGGAAATAAAACTATGCTTCTGACGACGATATGCTACATAGACAACGGAGACTCCTACCTTATGCTCCTCCGAAACAAGAAAAAGAATGATATAAACGAAGGCAAATGGCTCGGGATAGGCGGTAAATTCGAAGAGGGCGAAACCCCGGAAGAATGCATCAAACGTGAGGTACTCGAAGAAACCGGACTTACCTTGGACAGTTACAGATTCAGAGGGCTGATCACCTTCTCGCTTGAAGGAAACGGTGTCGAATATGTCTTTGTCTATACTTCGGACTCATTCCACGGCGAACTGACAGACTGCGATGAAGGTGAACTCCGATGGATTCCCAAAAAAGACATCCTGAATATAGGTGTGTGGGAAGGGGATAAGATATTCCTAAAGCTGCTCCTGGAAGATGCTCCCTTTTTTTCGCTCAAACTGACATACGACAAAAACGACAAACTGATAGATCACTCCCTCGAAAGTGATACGACTCTCAAGTAGCAAAGAGCCGACAGCGCGGATACTATCAGTATCCGGATTCAAAACCAAAAGCAGTCAGATAGACTATGCAGCAAAATGCTGCTATGCAAAACCATACCAAAATGCATGCAGGAGGCTTAAAGAGGAGCTTTAATATCGTAAGAGCAGCTTCCTTAGCCGTGAAATCAAACTCTATCTTCTTCCTGTATCTTTTCTTTTTACCTTTATCATTATAGGTATATATCCACGGATTATCATACAGTTCTATCCTGCCATACTTGATCAGTATGACCGGAGTAAGCGGTACAGTAATGCAAAGCCATACTGCAGACCCGCCGAGCTGGAGCATCTCAAAGTTAAATCCGTTGATAAAAAGTGCAATGATGGCCGGGAAGAAATTGACTAACAGCGCTATCGCCATAGCCTGCGCAACTCTGAGAGGCGATGTAAACTTCAGCTCCACAGGTTGCTTCCTGCCGGTTAGATTCATAAAGAATACCGGTTTGACGGATGGCTTCTTCTTATCAGGATCCGAAGTAAAAATCTTCGATCCGTCATACACTCTGATCCTGTCATGTTTATTATCGCTGTAAGCTACGAGCATGACTATAGAGAAGAAAGCTCCAAGCGCAATTGCCGCAACAATAACCAGATCCTTTTCCGCTCCAATGAGAAGCATTATCGCAGCTATGATACCGGTGGCGGCCACGGTTGATAATATTGCTTTGATCCACCAGGGAATGATGTAATGATATACAGGCTTTTGTCCCCGTACACTGACCTTTCCGGTCTGGCCGTTTACAGCAGCCCTGTATGAACCGAAGTTAAGATAATATACCGGAAGGAGCACAGGCATGCGGACTACTGCCGGAGAGTATACATGAACATAGACTGCTTTGGACTCCATGACCTTCTGAACAGTCGGTTCATAATCATCCTCAATCTCATAACGTATGCGTTTCTCCAGTTCATCACCGGTGATGTTTCCAACTTTGACTCTGTGTCCGGCAACATATGCAAAATCAAATTCTTTAAGCTCATCAAGATCAAAAGGCTCTACGCCGTCAAGCAGACTGTTATCGAGATCGTTTGAGCAGTTAACAAATACATTGTCGACAAATCCGCCGCATTCATATACTCTTCCATTCTCGACACGGCTGGCGGTACAGTCGACAGGTCCCTTTACAAGCTCATACGGAAGATAGAATCCCTGCAGATCATCGATCTGTTTCAGGATCTCTTTTGCTTCTTTCTTTCTCTTATTCTTAATGCACCAGTCCTTAAGAGCAGCCTTGGCATCATCCAAGGTGAGCATAAACGGGATGGCGAGCTCAGGCATATTGTCCGCGTTCACATATGCTTTGCGAACAAGAGATCTTCCGCAGAAAGGACAGTTTGCTATGGCATCATCATTTTCAAATACGACTTCCGCACCGCAGCCCGTGCATGATGCTTTCTGCAGGTCAAGCTTCTTAAGGGCCTCATTCATCTTTTTCTTCTGAATGGCCCTGAATCCCTTCCTGTCATTTACAGCTCTGTCTATTCCGACACTTCCGCCGCAGTATCTGCAATCATACTTACGCGACTTGATATCGTAATATGCAGGTGCCCCACAAGATGGGCAATGTATGTCATATAGTTTTGCTGAATTTTCCATTTATGCTGCCTTTACGGTCACGCTGTTATGTGACAATCTGCAATTTCGGTTATATACAAAAAAAAGAAATTAATACAAAAATGACCGCCCATCGTCGTCTTGGCGGACCGGGCGGTCATTTGGCTTAACCACAAACCAGGACTAACCGTCTATCGGCAGCACCTGTGCCTATTATAGTACCCGTCAAACTCTATGATGTCAATCAAATCACGAAAGGATCGATACTATTTTTTCCATCGTTTCTTTCGATATTCTCTTTGATTCTCGAGTATGCACAGCTCTGTTAATATCATACTGCGAATCAAGAATATATGTGCTTCTTACCGGGCTGTTCCTCTCAACCAAGAAAACATAACCTTCAATCCAGACACTGATATCATTTTCCTTAAACAATCTGGAAAGAATATAGATCTGTCTTTTTACCTGTTTGATTGGATTCCTTACTTCCTTTTGAAATAAATTTCCTCCGGGAGTGATCTTATTCTTGATCCAATCTGAATCATCCTCATCACCAATGAGCTGTCCGCTGTAATTCTTAACCTCGATTATAAAAACACCATTTTGATTTATCACAACATTATCCAGCTCAGTTTGTTTATCATCAGCAGATATCTTAACATTAGTCAGTAAGATGTCATCTTCATTCAGGATCTCTCGGATTATCTTACCTGCAAAAATTTCTCCATATCTTCCCGCTCTTTTTTCCGGGGATTCGATGTGAAATCCATTAAATCCAAGCAGTATAAAACCTAGGCTAAAAAGGACAATAACGAATATAACTATGATAATAAGAACATAATCCGACATGAAGTATCCCTTATCAAATGTTTATGCTCACGTCATTTCTTGTTCGTACTACTAGATTGAGTCTCTTCTTTTTTTATTTCACCATTAATTTCATTTGCAACAGATGACAATAACAATTCTAAGTATTGCTCAGGATCGGTATAAGTATTTTCATTTCTTTGATATTCAACAAGTGATTTTAGTAGCCTTGCTATAGGAAGCGGAAATCTATTGATCAGCAAATAGAATCCATGCAACTCATCATCTCGGTTCAACATAAAGGGACTTATACCAGGAGCCGGATCAGCCATCGGATAAATCACTCCTGATTTCCATAAAAAATAAACAGAATTTACAATTTTTCGTCCCTCATCCGCTTCCGAAATAATAAATGAAATGTTCTCATTGCCGTAATACAAACGTTCAATCGAAACATTAAGTTTTTTTGCTATTCTCGCTATTGTGTCCAGACTCGGAGTTTTCCTGCCATTTTCATAAGAACTCAGCGTAGTATTAGAAAAACCACACATTTCAGCCAACGCTTCTTGTGAGAGTTTTCGCTCGAGTCGGACTTCCCGTATGTGGCTTCCTATTTTTCTTTCCATCTTACTCATATATACCCTCCTGTATACACCCATAAGTATATACACATTTACCAATTAGTCAAGTATTTATCATCGGTCAAACTCTAATTTACCATCCGGATAAGTATCTATAGAATTAATCGCACTACAAAAAAACAAGGATTATTGGCTTCGCAGACAAATTTTGTAGTTAATTCTGATGCCCGATAATGCAATCGTAACAAAAAAAATATTTTTCAGGAGGATAAAAATGAAAACTATTAAAAATACCTCAAACAATCAAACATACGAAACTCCACGAGCAGGATGCTTCGACATGTGGAACGCATTCATGGTTAAAGATGCTAACTATACATACATGAATGATATCCCCATATGTCCTTGCACTGCCAATACTCCACCGCTACAATTAATATCATACGACGATGCTAAGGCACTTTATAAAAAAGAGATAAAAGATGGAAACCACTCTTTTCATCACAACGCCTACTGTTGGTGATCTCATGAGCTGT
>DFKT01000005.1 GCA_002373595.1 Lachnospiraceae bacterium UBA3638
GCCTTTAAGAGTTCCATTATTACAAATGCACCGACTACGTTTCCGAAAAGTCGCATGCAGAGCGATAAAGGTTTGATCACGATCTCAAGGATATTGATGGGAGTTACAACGGCTATAGGCTGAGTAAAGCTCTTGAGCCATCCTCCTACCTTTTTATGTTTAATACCTGCGGCCTGCACAAGAATGATACTCATGATAGCAAGCGCTGCAGTGACATTGAGATCCTTAGTGGGAGGTTTCATTCCAAAAAGGCCTATCACATTCGAAACACCGATAAAGAGAAGCACTGTAACGAGATAAGGAACATATGCCTTTCCTTCCTCTCCTATCATCCCGGATACCAGTTCATCCAACTTGGTGACGATAAACTCGGCGAGTGCCTGCCTTCTGGATATGTGATCCTTCTTTAATCCCGTAGTAAGAATAAGCGAGACGATGAGTATTATCCCTATTACCACCCAGCTTATCACTGTGGATTCAAGGATCCCTATCTCATGTCCCGCTATGTTTACGGTAAATGCTGTCTGAACCTCTAACTGTTCTCTTATCTCTTCCGCAAGTCTTTCCATTTTTACACCCCGTACTTTACGTCAGGTTTATTCGTTCTCTTCGACCGCTTCTGTTTCTTCTGTAACTTCTTCCTTTTCGATCTCTCTCAGTACTTCCTCGGGAGTGGGTCCGGGAGGCGTCGTAAGTCCTCTCGATGTATCTCCCTCAGTCCTCTTAACTCTCTCATACATCCATATGTAGATCCATGCAAGGAGCGGAACCGCCACTGTCGCGAAAAGGCACATCCCGAAAAGCTTGCCTGATTTCGTAGGATCAAATATGGCTGCAACAAGTGTGGTGACATACAGCACTACCAATAGTATCGCGATCAGAAGTGCCGTTATTCTCTTAGGTGTCATTCCTTTCATAAACTCTCCGCAAGTCCCCCAACATCAACACCCTTGTCAGCAAGTTCGCGTATGGCTTCCGCAGGATCTCCGAACACTATACCGTCCATGCCGAGAGCGCGTCCGGCCTCTATATTCCTCTCCGTGTCATCAAGGAAGAGGCATTCCGACGGCTCAAGAGAAAATCTCTCGAACAGTCTTCTGTATATCTCGGGGTTCGGCTTTACGACCAGTTCCCTGTAAGAAAGGATACCGCCGTCACAGTACTGCATAAACTCAAGTGACTCGGAACATTCCTTCTCAGCCTTTCTCGAAAAATTGGACAGAAAATAAACTCCGTATCCGTTTTTCTTTAATGCCTTGACCCAGGGTATCGCATACTTTCTGGGCACCACCATTCCTGTTATGTCATCGTATGCCAGATGAAGTTCTTTTTCTATCTCAGGATCGATCTTGATAAATTCTGCGATCGTATCCTCCTCGCTCATCGCGCCTCTGTCAAACTCATCCCAATAGGGACTCATTACCGACGCCTTTGCGATCCTCTTTATCATTGTCTCGTCCATTCCTTTATCCTGAAGGAATTCCTTCCAGCGAAAATCAGTCAGGACGTTACCGATATCAAAGACTATATTCTTTATCATTTCTTTAATTTACTTTCTCTGTAGATGATATCATCCCTGGAAGGGCCATTGCTTATCATCGTGATGGGATATCCTATCTTCTCCTCTACAAACTCGATGTACTTACGGCAGTTCTCAGGAAGATCTTCATACTTGCGGATACCGGTAATATCGGTCTTCCATCCGGGAAGAGTCTCATACACGGGCTTTGCCTTCTCAAGCAGATGTGTTACGGGGAAATCGGTCGTAACCTTGCCGTCTATCTCATATCCCACACATACGGGAAGTTCGTCATACTCTTTGAGCACATCAATAACTGTGAATGCTACATCTGTCGTTCCCTGAAGTCTGCAGCCGTACCTGGATGCAACACAGTCGAACCAGCCTACTCGTCTGGGTCTGCCGGTAGTGGCACCGAATTCTCCTCCGTCTCCTCCGATAGTGCGGAGTCTGTTAGCTTCCTCCTTGTCGAGGATCTCGGAAACAAATGCTCCTCCTCCTACAGCGGATGAATAAGCCTTGCAGACAGTGATGATCTGCTTAATCTCATAAGGGGGGATACCTGCTCCGACTGCACCATATGCTGCAAGAGTATTCGATGAGGTAACCATGGGATAGATACCGTGATCGGTATCTTTAAGAGTACCGAGTTGTCCCTCAAGGAGGACCGTCTTTCCTTCCTTAAGCGCCTTGTCGAGGAATGAAGCAACATCAGCCACATACGGATCCACCATAGTGCGGTACTCCATTAAAGTATTAAAAAGTTCATTCTCATCGATCGGCTTCTCATGATAGAGATGCTCTAAGATGATATTCTTGGTCTCGAGGACTCGCTTTATCTTCTGCTTCAGGGATTCTTCGTCATAGAGCTCGTTTACCTGGAATCCGATCTTGGCATACTTATCTGAGTAAAAAGGAGCGATGCCGGATTTTGTCGAACCGAATGCTGCCTTGCCAAGTCTCTTCTCCTCGAGCTGATCGAAGAGGATGTGATAGGGCATAACGATCTGCGCACGATCGGAGATCATGATCTTAGGCATCGGCACGCCCTTCCCAGTGATATCCTTTATCTCATTGAAAAGGATGGGAATGTTCAGTGCGACACCGTTTCCGATGATCGAAGTCGTATGATCGTAAAAAACTCCGGACGGCAATGTGTGAAGTGCAAACTTGCCATACTTATTCTTTATCGTATGTCCGGCATTTGCTCCGCCCTGGAAACGCACGATGATATCGGCATCCTGTGCGAGCATATCCGTGATCTTTCCTTTTCCTTCGTCACCCCAGTTGGCTCCTACGACAGCTTTAACCATTTTAATCTCTCCTGATATTAAACATTTATCTCCGCCTTCACCCCGAGGCTGTCCTTATTTGCCTCGAGAACAGGACGTACATCTTCTCTAAGATACTTTTCAACCTGAAGCGGTGCGCGGCCCACATATCTCGAGGGCTCCATCGACGCCTTGAGCTCGTCCAGATTCATGCCAAAAGCAGGATCTGCTGCGATAAGCTCCAGGAGCGGATTGTCCTTACCCTCTTCCTTGACAGCCTTGGAAGCTTCCATGGAAAGAGTGCGGATCCTCTCGTGCATCTCCTGACGGCTTGCTCCGTTTTTGACCGCATCCATCATGATGTTCTCTGTAGCCATGAAAGGAAGCTCTGCCATCATATGCTTGCGGATGACTTCGGGATAAACCTTCATACCCTCAGCATCAGTGATATTGAGGCAAAGATCGAGCACTCCGTCTGTAGCAAGGAATCCTTCCGCTACGGAAAGTCTCTTGTTTGCGGAGTCATCGAGCGTTCTCTCGAACCACTGGACCGCCGAAGTGATCGCGGGATTGAGAGCATCCACCATGACATATCTCGAAAGAGATGCGATCCTCTCGCTTCTCATCGGGTTTCTCTTGTAAGCCATAGCGGAAGATCCGATCTGATTCTTCTCAAAAGGCTCCTCGAGTTCCTTCAGATGTTGAAGAAGTCTGATGTCATTGCTCATCTTGTGAGCGGAAGCGGCGATACCTGCGAGCACATTTACCACTCTGGTATCAACCTTTCTGGAATATGTCTGTCCGGAAACGGGATAGCACTTTTCGAATCCCATCTTCCTGGCTATCATGGGATCGATCTTGTCTATCGTCTCATTGTCTCCGTTGAAAAGTTCAAGGAATGAAGCCTGCGTTCCGGTAGTTCCCTTGGATCCGAGAAGTCTGAGACTTCCCATAACATAATCGAGATCCTCAAGATCCATCATGAACTCATTTATCCAGAGAGTCGCACGCTTTCCTACCGTGGTAGGCTGTGCGGGCTGGAAATGGGTGAACGCAAGTGTCGGCTGATCCTTATACTTATCTGCAAATGCAGCGAGCTGATCTATGACGCCGAGGAGCTTCTTTCTGATGAGTTTAAGTCCCTCGCGCATGATGATGATATCGGTATTGTCTCCGACATAGCAGCTCGTAGCTCCAAGATGGATGATGCCTGCCGCTTTGGGGCACTGCTGTCCGTATGCATAAACATGGCTCATTACATCATGGCGGACTTCCTTCTCGCGAGCCTTTGCAACATCATAATTGATATCATCGGCATGGCTCTTAAGTTCATCGATCATCTCCTGTGTGATGACCTCTTTACCGTTCTGCGAAAGTCCGAGTTCCATCTCGGTCTCGGCAAGTGCAATCCAAAGCTTTCTCCAGGTACGGAACTTCATGTCCTGTGAGAAGATGTACTGCATTTCCTTGCTGGCATATCTCTC
>DFKT01000087.1 GCA_002373595.1 Lachnospiraceae bacterium UBA3638
TTAAATCCCCCTCCTACTCGATTTCAATATTTGTTACGGCTGCGGTCAGCTGCGTACCCTCTGCCGACCACAAGCTGCGTTGCGGTCATATACAAGGTGCACTTGGTTGTTTATGGAGGATTAAAATGGAGAATGAAAGAAACTTAATATCGGAGCACGAAAGCGCAGCTATCATAGAAGATACCTGCGCTTTTTCTTTGCCCGAAAATACTGTGAGACGAACTATTGGGAAGACAACCTATGTTGCCAGCTTGCACTTTAAGGAGCAGGGACAGACATTTGTGCAAAAACTGAAAAGGGTGCTGAAAGCTGATTATTCAACGATGCTATAACACTTTTGATGTCGCAAATTGCGACATCAAAAATTATTTTATAGTTTTAAGCCGTTTAATCAGATCTTTAGCAATCTGCTGATCCTGGATCAATGTGATACCGAAGCATTTTCCACCGGCATCTTTAACCGAAGCTCCTATGTGATATACCTCAGAATCATCGATTATGAGAAAACGATCATGGAAAGCAGATGTCTTTTTGACAGTCAGAGTGGGGTATTGGCTGTTAAAATTGTTGATATCTGTCTGACTCAAACTTGTTTTTGGGTGGGTATATATGGTGACATCCACCCCTTTCTTTTTCTTAGAAAGAAGATTCAGAGTCTTTATATCAACATAACCATCTACAAGCGAAAGACTCTTCTTCGCTTTTTGGATAAGTGAAGCTATTAGGCTGAAAGCATCATAAATCTGACCATCGTAAAATATCCGTTGCTCAGATTCAGCATGATCAGATATGTATTGGAATACTTTTTCAAATTTTTCATCAGCTTGTTTCTGATATTCCAGCTGCTTTAATTCTACATTGCTGATTTTTTCAAAGAGCAAGGCGTTGTTTGCAATGAAGCGGCGCATTTCCACGAAGGTGTTCATAATACGTACGCTTACATTTATCGCAGTATCACTGTGGAGAACGGCAGAAAGCATTGCTATTCCCGGTTCTGTAAAACAGTATGGGAGCTTTCGGCGTCCGCCTCGCCCTTCAGTGTTTGATGTCGCAATTTGCGACTTCAAGGAATTGTATTCTTCTTTTGTCATTTGAAAACAGAATGATTCCGGGAAACGTCCGATGTTACGCTTGACACTTTCGTTCAATCTTCTGGTTTCTACTTGATAGAGCATAGCCAGATCACTATCTATCATTACTTGTTGTCCGCAGATGGTATAAATCAGATTTCTGATTTCACTTTCGGAAACAGCAATGATTTCATTTTTTTCGGTATCTTTTTCTTTTGCCAATGTGGTTATCTCCTACACATATGTTCTGCGGCTGCGACATCAAACGGCCTGTGCATAGATTACCATTTTTTAAGGGAAAACGCTACTGTTTTCGCGGGATTTTTGATGTCGCAAATTGCGATATCAAAGTGAATAATACAAAAAGTACTGATAGTGGGGCAATCTGTATCTTGAAAGGATATTTGAGGCATTATACAAGAAAAAGTACAAGATACTATTGATGATTAGCAACAGGAGGTAGCGAGAGTATACGCAATATGTTAAAATATATCTGCAACAGCAAGCCGGAAGGCGCTGTGGATGCTGCAACAAAGGAAGTTGATGAATACGTTTCTAACATCAGACATGATCCTGATGTATTGGAGGGTGTTATGACTGTAGGAGATGTAATAGACAGAGAAAAAAAGGAAAGCTTTGACCTGGGGATGAAACAGGGCATAGAACAAGGCATAGAACAAGGCAAAGAGGCGGCTGTCGTTTCAATGATCGCAAAGATGCTTGAGAGCGGTTATTCGATTGAGAGCATAAGTCCTTTGGTTGGAAAATCTGTTGATGAAATAAAATCTTTGATGAATGATAGAAAAACAATTATGTTGTCCGGATTGACTGATAGATAATAAGTATCGCACTGTATTTATCATTGGTATCGGCACACGATATGGACGCTGTGGAGTGCGATTTTCCCACATCTTGTAGGCCTGAAAAATCGTAGAAATTTTAACGGATTTATAGTACAAAATGCCGACTTGAAATTATGTTGACCGTATAATAAAATACCACTTACCGCTTTGGGGAAAGTTATGTTACCCGATCCTGCGGCAGGAGGAGCTTCTTTAATGGGCAGTGAGTTAGACGCCTTTATTTCATATCTTTCCGACGACCTTCACAAGTCGGACAATACCGTCCAATCATACAGAAGAGATCTAGTCCGTTTTGAGAATTACCTTGCGTCAGTCTCCGTAGTGACCGTCAGTGATGTCACTGAGGACAATCTCAAGGCATATCTCGGTTTTCTTGAATCCGAAAAATTCAAAGCTGCGACCATATCCAGAAATGTCGCATCCGTTCACGCATATTTCAGATACCTTTATACCGGAAACCGTATCCCGAATGACATCTCGGGCGTACTTAAGTCGCCCAAGGTTGAGAAGAAACTTCCCGAGATCCTCACGCCTGCGCAGGTTGCGAGCCTTCTTGAGCAGCCTTCCGGAACCGATGCCAAAGAGGTCAGAGATAAGGCTATGCTCGAGCTTCTCTACGCTACGGGCATCAGAGTTTCCGAACTTATCGGGCTTAAAGTCGGTGATGTAGATATCAAGACGGACCTCCTCGTGGTTAAGGACAGGAAGATCCCGTTTGGAGTAAATGCGAGAAATGCACTTATCGGATACTTTGCGGGTGCAAGGGATGAACTCCTTGAGGCCGGTGACAAAAACAGCGATATTCTTTTCCCCAGCTGCCTCGGAGAGCCCATGAGCAGACAGGGATTCTGGAAGCTTCTGAAAGGCTACGCACACAAGGCGGGGATAGAGCAGGAGATCACGCCTCACACGCTCAGACACTGCTTCGCGGCACATTTGATGGCCGGAGGAGCGGATATTCACAGCGTTTCCGAGATGCTCGGACATTCTGATATTTCAACGACCAAACTCTATTCAAAACTCGGACACAGCGACCTGAGGGAAGTCTATAGTTCTTCCCATCCCAGGGCATAGGAGTTGGCTGCGCCAACTCCCCGGTTTGCTCGCAAACTGCTGTTTCAGACTATTACCTGTTCTGCAAACTGCTGTTTCCATCGCATACATCTCACATTGCGGAAACCCATATTCTATAGTATAATATCGAAGGTTAAGGAGTAGAAAAATGTCTTTTGAATTTGTTAGAAAACTGCCCACTCCGGATGAAATAAGAGAGCAGTATCCCGTTCCGGAAAATGTTAAGAAGATCAAAGCCGACAGAGATGCCGAGATCAGAAAGGTGCTCACCGGCGAGACCAATAAATTTCTGGTTATCATAGGGCCTTGTTCTGCGGACAACGAAGATGCAGTCTGTGATTATGTAAACCGACTCGCTCGTGTTAATGAGAAGGTAAGCGACAGGGTCATCCTCATTCCCCGTATCTATACCAATAAGCCCCGTACCACCGGCGAAGGATACAAGGGAATAGTTCATCAGCCCGATCCCGAGAAGGAAGAAGATTTCGTAGCAGGACTCATCGCGGTCAGACATATGCACATCCGTGCAGCGTCCGAGACCGGACTTACCGCTGCGGATGAGATGCTCTATCCCGAGAATTGGCGCTATGTTTCCGATCTCCTCAGCTATGTGGCCGTAGGTGCGAGAAGCGTAGAGGATCAGCAGCACAGACTTACGGTCAGCGGATTTGATGTTCCCGCAGGTATGAAGAATCCCACCAGCGGAGACTTCTCCGTTATGATGAATTCCATCTATGCGGCTCAGCATCCCCATTCATTCACTTATCGCGGATGGGAGGTCAATACCACAGGTAACGATCTCGCACATGCAGTACTTCGCGGTGCGACCAATAAGCATGGCAACAATACACCCAACTATCACTACGAGGATCTCATGCGTCTCGTTGATATGTATGGCAAGATGGAGATCAAGAATCCTGCGTGCGTCGTAGACGTTAACCACTCGAATTCCAACAAGCAGTTCGAGCAGCAGGTAAGGATCGTAAAAGAGGTCCTTCACAATCGCAAGATCAATCCCGATATACACAAGCTTGTAAAGGGAGTGATGATAGAGAGTTACATCGAGGAAGGCAACCAGAAAGTAGGCGGCGGCGTATACGGAAAGTCGATCACGGACCCCTGCCTCGGATGGGAAGCTTCCGAGAAACTCATTTATGATATAGCCGAGAGCATGTAGGCGGCGGGATGATCAGGATCCCTTTTGATAAAGAGTCCCCATCATCATCGAGGCTCATATTTATCGTCTCCGCATTGCTCATTCTGCTGGTGCCTTATGTAGTGTGCGCCGTGCTTTTGTATAAAGTGGGCGAATTAAAGGGCGAGATGGCGGCTATGAGATCCGAAGCTGTGACGGATGGTACAGATCAGGATGCCGGAATGCAGACCGGTGAGATAGCGTCAGCCACTGAAGGAGCGCGAGAAGGTCAGGCCTACAGCATCGCAGGTGCAGCAGGACTATCGTCCGAAGGGAGCTCGCTTACCGGTACGGTCAGCGAAGGCAGCACCGGAAATGCTTACAGGATAGATGGTAACGAGACCGGCGCGGTACTTACATCGGATAAGGATCCGTATGTGAGACGGAGGAAGATCTACCTGACATTTGATGACGGTCCCAGCATATATACGGACACGATCCTTGATATACTTGCACAGTACAATGTCAAAGCGACTTTCTTTGTAGTCGGCAAGGAGGATGAAGCATCACTTGCGGCATACAGGAGGATAGTCGAAGAGGGACATACACTCGGAATGCATTCGTATTCTCACAGATACAGTGATATCTATGCATCCGAGGAGGCTTTTATAGCCGACTATACCAGGATCAGCAATCTGCTCTTTGAGACGACGGGAGTCAGACCTACCGTGTACAGATTTCCGGGAGGCAGTTCCAATACCGTCGCTCACATCGATATGAGTTCTCTTGCTGCTTTCCTGGAAGATCAGGGAGTACGTTACTTTGACTGGAATGCGGCAGCAGGAGATGCTTCAGGCAGGAGCATTTCGGCTGACAGGATAGTTTCAAACGTACTCAACGGAATTGATGAAGACGGTGATACGATAGTGCTCATGCATGATGCGGGAGACAAGAGATCGACCGTCGAAGCACTGCCCACATTGATAAGGACCCTTATGGAAAAAGATATCTACGATCTTTGCCCGATCACGGACGACACCGTACCGATCAGGCACATAGGGTATTGATAAAGACTTAAATTTCTTAGGACAAGGAGGAATACGATATGGGATTTTTCGGAGACCTTAAACAGGATCTCTCCCAGGCCGTAAACGAGCTGATCCCCGATGAACCGGTCGCAGAGCCGGAAGCGGAATCCATCTCGCTCGCTGAAGTAGCGGCAAGTCTCCCCGACCCCGATGAATCGGAGGAAGGATTTGAAGATCTCGATATGGATGCTCTTCTCGCAGAAGCAGAGAGGATCGCTAATGAGAGAGAAGCAGGCACCGCTGAAGCGGCGGCAGAGGAACCGGTGATCGAAGAGCCTGCAGTCGCAGAGCCCGTGCAGCTCAGCCTTGACGATATGATCGCAGCTGCGACAGAGCCTGTTACAGAGGAAGAGGTTGTCGTAGAGGAAGCTGTCGCAGAGACACCCGCAGAGGAATTTGTTATACCTGAGGATCTCGTGATTCCCGAAGATACAGCGGTTTCCGAAGAGATTACAATCCCCGGGGAGCCGGTTGCTGAAGAGGAGCCCATCGCAGCAGAGGAGCCGATCATTGCAGAGGAGCCCATCGCAGCAGAGGAGCCGATCATTGCAGATGAGCCGGTGATCGAAGAGGCTGTCACAACTGAGGAGCCCGCTGCAGAAGACCTCGCACTCGATGAGGTATTCGCAGACATAGAAGCATCACAGACGGCAGGAGCCATGGCAGCAGCTGCAGCCATGGAGCAGGAACCCGTTATGGAAACTGAGGAAATACAGACAGAAGATTATATGAATAAAGGAGCGGAAAGCACAATGGATTCAATGAGAGATTATTCTGAAGAGACTTCGGTTGTCACCGGAGGCATGAGGATCAGCGGAGACGTTACCACCGAAGGATCACTTGATCTTGTAGGTTCCATCGCAGGAGATGTCACCGTCAACGGCAAGCTTAATGTTACCGGACACATCATCGGTAATTCCAAGGCTAAGGAAGTATTTGCAGAGAATGCAAAGATCACCGGAGATGTAGTCAGTGAGTCTTCAGTGAAGGTTGGAGCAGGCACCGTCATTGTAGGAAACATCACAGCTACCAGCGCAGCTATCGCAGGCGCAGTTAAGGGTGATATCGATGTCAAGGGTCCCGTTATCCTTGATTCCACAGCTATCGTAATGGGCAATATCCGTTCGAAGTCCGTACAGATCAACAACGGTGCGGCTATCGAAGGAAACTGCTCACAGTGCTATGCTGATGTCAGCCCTACAGCATTCTTCGAGGAGTACAAGGTAGAGAAGAAGGCAGCTAAAGCAGAAAAGGCAGCTAAATAAATATCTAAAACCGGAGGATCATTTATGAGGATACTTCTCAAACTGAGCGGAGAAGCTCTTGCAGGAGACAAGAAGACCGGCTTTGACGAGGAGACCGTAAGGCGCGTTGCGCTTCAGGTCAGGCAGCTCGTCGATGACGGAGTGCAGGTCGGTATCACGATCGGCGGAGGAAACTTCTGGAGAGGTCGCACCAGCGAGAACATCGATCGCACCAAAGCGGATCAGATCGGAATGCTTGCAACTGTCATGAACTGCATCTACGTTTCCGAGATCTTCAGAAGCGAAGGCATGATGACGAACATCCTCACACCCTTTGAAGTAGGAGCATTTACCAAGCTATTCTCCAAGGACAGAGCGAATAAATATTTCTCTCGCGGAATGGTAGTATTTTTCGCAGGAGGCACAGGTCATCCCTACTTCTCGACAGATACCGGAGTAGTCCTTCGAGCTGTGGAAGTTGACGCAGATGTCATATTACTCGCCAAGAATATCGACGGTGTATATGATTCCGATCCGGCCAAGAATCCCAATGCCAAGAGATATGATAAGATCTCGATAGATGATGTGGTCGCACAGAATCTCCAGGTTATCGACCTTGCAGCATCTATTCTCGCAAAGGAAAACAAGATACCGATGAGAGTATTCTCACTCGGTGAAGAGAACAGTATCATCAATGCCACAAAAGGCAAATACAACGGGACCGAGATAACGGTCTGAAAAAGGAGTGTTTATGGACGCGAGATTACAACCCTATGAGGACAAAATGAAAAAGGCCCTTGAATTCCTTGAGACGGAATATGCGGCAGTGCGCGCGGGAAGAGCCAATCCCCATGTGCTCGACAAGCTCCGTGTGGACTATTACGGAACTCCCACTCCGATCCAGCAGGTAGGAAACGTAACCGTTCCCGAAGCTCGTATCATCCAGATAGCTCCCTGGGAGAAGACGATGCTCAAAGAGATCGAGAAGGCTATACTTACTTCCGATATCGGCATCAATCCCACCAACGACGGAACCGTTATCAGACTCGTATTCCCCGAGCTTACTGAGGATCGTCGTAAGGAACTCGTTAAAGAGATCAAGAAGAAGGCAGAGGATGCCAAGGTCGCAATGAGAAATATCCGCCGCGACGGGAACGATGCTTTCAAGAAGCTTAAGGGCACCGAGGTATCAGAGGATGAGATCAGCGATCTTGAGGATCAGCTTCAGAAGACGACTGACAAGTACATCGCTCAGATCGATACCACCCTTGAGAACAAGACAAAGGAACTTATGACCGTATGACGGACATCAAGCATCTGGCCATTATCCTCGACGGCAACGGCAGATGGGCCAAGAAGCGCGGACTTCCGCGAAATGCGGGCCACGTTCAGGGCGCGCGCGTCGTTGAGGACATGTGCGAGATAGTCTGGAACAAAGGAATCAAATATTTCACGGTTTACGCATTCTCCACGGAGAATTGGAACCGTCCACAGGAGGAGGTCGATGCGCTCATGGGCCTTCTTCGCAATTATATGAAAAATGCAGAGAAGCGCGCGATGAAGAACAATATGCGCGTGCGGGTTATCGGCGACAAGACGAGACTGGCAGATGACCTTCGCGACAGTATCGCTTCTCTCGAAGAGAAGACCGCCGGAAATACCGGACTCGGATTTCAGATAGCGATCAATTACGGAGGCAGGGACGAGATCACGAGGGGTGTCAGATCCATTGCAGAGCGAGTGGCAAACGGTGAGATAGGCGCGGAGGACATCACTTCCGATATGATCACGGACAGCCTTGATACCGCAGGGATACCGGATCCCGACCTTCTCATCCGCACATGCGGAGAGGAGAGGATATCCAATTTCCTTCTCTGGCAGCTGGCTTATTCAGAGTTTTATTTTACCGATGTTGCATGGCCTGATTTCAATGAGACCGAGCTGGACAAGGCTCTCGAAGCCTATGCCGGCAGAACGAGACGATTCGGAGGGCTTAAATAGTGTTTGTTAAGAGACTGATAAGCGGCATAGTACTTTTGGTTCTCATCATCACTCTTTTCGCTTTCGGCGGATGCATTCTTGCCGCCGGTCTTTTGCTGATATCTCTCATCGCATATGTAGAGCTTTCCAAAGTGTTTGATAAGAATGACGGAAAGTGGAAGCCCTGTGCATCCGATCTGATAGGACTCACGACCATTGTTGCATATTATGTCGTAACTTACCTTGTCTACAAACCGACTCCCCGCGGCGACGGGAAACTGATCATGCCTGATATGACATATGTGCTCCTTATCGCAGGAGTACTGATGCTCGCGCAGATGATTATCTATGTTAAGAGATTTCCCGAGCTTGATGCGGACCGCATCGCTCATTCGATATTCTCGTTTTTCTATGCACCCTTTATGCTGTCCTTTATCTACTTCTTACGAGAGACGGGAGAGCATTCGCACCTTGTATGGATCGTGCTCATATGCTCATGGGGGTGCGATACCTGTGCGTACTGCGTGGGTGTGCTCATCGGCAAGCACAGAGTATTCCCCAAGCTCTCGCCCAAGAAGACCATGGAGGGCTGCATCGGAGGAATAGTCGGCGCTGCGATAATAGGCGCGCTCTATGGTTACTCCTATGTGAGCAGATTCCATCCTGTAAACTTCGCCGGACTTAACGGCAGACTGGGCACGGCAATCGTGCTGTCACTCATCTGCGGTGTCGGAAGCATAGCAGGTATGATAGGGGATCTCGCTGCATCGGGCATCAAGAGAAATAAAGGAATCAAAGATTACGGAACGCTTATACCGGGACACGGCGGTATCATGGACAGATTTGACAGTATCACCGTCGCTGCACCGATAGTATATATCTTAAGCTATTTGATCATTTTCGGAGTATGAACAAACTGAAAACCCATTGCAAAAATATAGCGATACTCGGATCTACCGGCTCCATCGGGACGCAGACTCTTCAGGTGGTGAGAGAGAGCGCGTCATATAAAGATGCAGACGGAAACTCTCAGGAGCTTAATGTCGTAGGACTTGCCGCAGGCAGGAATGCTAAGCTTCTCGAAGAGCAGATAAGGGAATTTAAGCCCCGTATCGCAGTGCTCTATGATGAAAAGGCAGCTGCGGAATTAAAGCAGGCTGTACAGGATATTGATGTAAAGGTACTCTCCGGTATGGAGGGGCTTATCGAGATGTCGCGCATGGAAGACTGTGAGATGCTCGTCACCGGTATAGTCGGTATGATCGGCATACGCCCCACCATCGCGGCTATAGAAACAGGCAAAGACATTGCACTTGCCAATAAAGAAACTCTCGTATGTGCGGGACATATCATCATGTCCCTTGCGAAGAAGATGGGTGTTAAGATACTTCCCGTAGACAGCGAGCATTCTGCGATATTCCAGTCGCTCCAGTCCAGGAGCCCTTCTTTTACGGAAGGTGAGACTGTTCCGGGAGCGGGTAACAGCGAGATCAGAAAGATACTCCTCACCGCATCCGGCGGACCTTTCAGAGGAATGAAGAAAGAGGACCTTGCGGGCAAGACATGCTCGGAGGCATTGAAGCACCCCAACTGGAATATGGGTGCAAAGGTTACCATAGACTCTGCAAGCCTTGTAAATAAAGGCCTCGAAGTCATGGAAGCAAGGTGGCTCTTCGGAGTGCCTGTAGATGATATCACGGTGGTCATCCATCCGCAGAGTATACTTCACTCCGCTGTAGAGTATACCGACGGTGCAGTTGTAGGACAGATGGGGACACCGGATATGAAGCTTCCCATCAGGTATGCGCTCTTTTATCCTGAGAGGAAATATTCTCCCGACAGGAGACTCGACCTTTTTGAGATCGGAAGCCTTACATTTGAAAAGCCGGACACAGAAGTGTTCAAGGGACTGGCACTTGCTCTTCGCGCAGCCAAGACGGGCGGAAGTATGCCGACAGTATTTAATGCTGCAAATGAAGTTGCTGTCGCGAGATTTCTTAAAAACGAGATTGGATTTCTCGACATATATGAGACGATCGAGAAAGCAATGGATGCACATGTGTGCGTAGCTGATCCGGATGTAGGAGACATCCTGGAAGCGGAGAAGAGTACGCACGCTTTACTTGGAGGTTTTTGATTTGCTGCCCACAGTTATATGGTTTTTCGTCCTTTTCGGACTTGTAGTTTTATCACATGAATTCGGACATTTTATCGTCGCTAAAGCGAGCGGTATAGGTGTCAAAGAATTTTTCATCGGTTTCGGACCGACTCTTTTTTCATTCAAAAGAAAGGGAACCAAGTATTCCATAAAGCTCCTTCCTCTTGGCGGTGCGTGCGTATTTGAAGGTATGGACGGACTTGTCGATGAGAAGGAAGAGAAGGATGCGCAGGTTTCCGAGGCGTCCGATGAAGAGGAGGAAGCGCACTCAGGGTCTTTTCTCAAGGCTTCTGTATGGGCGAGATTTGCGACTGTATTTGCGGGACCTTTCTTTAATATCATCCTCGGATTTATCATCGCATTTATAATGGTCAACATGATCGAGATCAGAGACCCCGTTGCCACTCAGGTCATGGAGGGAAGTGCGGCGGAGGCAGCGGGACTGCACGATGGAGACAGGATCATCTCGCTTAACGGATCGAGGATCTATCTCTTTGATGACATATCACTTTTTAATGCGCTCTATAACGGCAAGGATGATGTGCTCGTCGTATATGAGAGAAACGGCGCAAAGGGAGAGACTGTATTAAAACCCCTCTACAGCGAGGAATACGGCAGATATATGCTCGGCATTTCCAACAGTGATTTCATCGACCTCAAAGGTGCAGATGCATTTAAGTATACCTGGTATGAGATGAGATATAATCTCAAGATGACTTACGGAAGCCTCGGAATGCTCTTCGGAGGCAGGGTCAAGAGGACCGATGTTGCAGGTCCTGTAGGTGTCGCAGTCAATATAGTCGGTGCGACATATGAGAATACCAAGCAGTACGGATGGGTGACCGTGCTTGTAAATATGATGAATATAGCACTCATGCTGACGGTCAATCTCGCGATCATCAATCTCCTTCCGATACCGGCGCTTGACGGCGGAAGACTGCTCTTTATCATTATCGAGATGCTTAGAGGAAAGCCCGTTCCTCCCGAGAAGGAAGCTATGGTGCACTTCGCGGGAACGATCTTTTTCCTCGTTCTGGTTGTTTTCATTTTCTTCAACGATCTGAGAAATATCTTCGGATTCTGAAGGAGGTCCCATGGATTATTTGAGCGCTCACTCTTCATCGGAGAGTGATCATCTTGTATTGCAGCAGATATCGGTGTCGGGAGAACAGGCGCTGCTTGCCGTGCTCTGCCCGCGCAGCGCTGCGAATAAAGAAATATGCGATGAGATATGCGCATGGTTTCAGAATGAGATGCCTTCGCTTATAAAGAGAGTTGGCACGGAAGACGCGTTATCAGCGGGCGCAGAGTCTGTCCCGGAGAAACTGCAGGGCGGCTCGTCAGCTGCGCCACTCGCTCCCAAAACTGATCGCCCGCTCAGATCTTATCACGCACTCCTCCTGATATCGGGAAGCAGCGCATTCGCTTCGCAGTCAGGCGACGGATACGGCATATATCGCATTGCAAATGCTTTCGGCAGGAAGAAGATACTGCCCCTCACAGGTACCGACACCTCAGAGAAGATGCATATAGAGAGCGGATCACAGCTCATCATCGCTTCCTCGAAGCTTACTGCCTGCGCAAAGGAAAGTGATATAATAAACTGTATCGAAGCGGGAGAGGCTTCAGGGAGACCTGAGAGAAGCCTTGCTGAGATCAGAGACATTAGCAAAGCAGGAATCATATGGATAAAGGCGAAATGAATAAAGACGAAATGAATAAGAGTGAAATGATCAAAGACGATATGATAGATATAACGGAAAAATTCGACGGAGTGCGCCTCGTAGGAGAGGGTGCATTCGGCTCGGTATATGCCGTGCATATTAAAGGCGAAAAAAGGACTGCAGCATTAAAGATCATTAACGACCTCAGTATCTGGAGAAACGAAAAGAGATTTCTTGCACTCGCGGATCACCCTGCTTTTCCTAAGCTCGAGAGAGCCTGGGAGGAGGATGGCAAAGGGTGCCTTCTCATGAGCTATATATACGGGGAAAGACTCGATGTCACTCTGGACAGGAGAGGGAGATTTAACCAGGCCGATGCCATGCGCATAGCACTGGGCATAGCGGACGGCATAGCATATCTGCAGCAGAGGGAAGGACATCCCGTATTTCGCGATATCAAGGCATCGAATATCATCTTACAGCCGGACGGAGAGCCTGCGATCGTGGACTTCGGGAGCGTATGCTTCCTGGAGGATGCGGGCAAGAGCCTCAGCGGAACGAAAGGCTACGCAGCCCCGGAGACTGAGGCAGGCCTATATACAGATGTCTACTCCTTCGGCAAGCTCTTCATGTACCTCCTCACAGGGGAAGCCCCTGCGGAAGGGTATCCCGGCAGGCTCCGCGAGTATGACCCGGCGCTCTCGCCCTCGTTGGAGCTCCTGATAGACGACTGTGTGAGCGATGAAGCGGGATACAGGCCGCCCGATATGTACAGTGTGCTCGACCGTATGATGACCATAGGCACGGCCACCCCGAGGAAGCTTAAAAAGATGGAAAAACAGGCTGCCGCAGCCATGGCAAAGAGGGATATGGACCCTTCAGGCGGCGAAGCGGACGAAACCAGGGTAAAATACATCAAAAACATATCCGAATAGGGCAGGAAGGCGCGATCCCACACAGATACAAAAAGTGTGGGATTCCTTGCTTTTATGGCGCTTTTTCGGTATAATTATATGGCTTTTGCGAATAAATCATTCTCACCAAAAAAGGAGATTAAAGAGATGAAATTTTTTATCGACACAGCTGACGTAAACGAGATCCGTGAAGCTAACGAAATGGGCATTATCTGCGGAGTTACCACCAATCCTTCGCTTATCGCGAAGTCAGGCCGTGACTTCAATGAGGTTATAAAGGAGATCACCTCCATCGTTGACGGACCTATCAGCGGAGAGGTTAAGGCTACCACTCAGGATGCTGAGGGCATGATCAAAGAGGGACGCGAGATCGCCAAGATCCACAAGAACATGGTCGTTAAGATCCCCATGACCGCTGAGGGACTCAAGGCTACCAAGGTTCTTTCAAGCGAGGGCATCAAGGTTAATGTTACTCTTATCTTCTCTGCAAACCAGGCACTTCTTGCAGCAAGAGCGGGAGCAGCTTACGTTTCTCCCTTCCTCGGCAGACTCGATGATATCAACGAGCGCGGCGTAGACCTCATCAGTGAGATCTCCGACATCTTTGCAGTATCCGATATCGATACCGAGATCATCAGCGCTTCCGTCCGCAATCCCATCCACTGCACCGACTGTGCACTCGCAGGTGCGGACATCGCTACCGTTCCTTACAAGGTTCTCATGCAGATGGTAAATCATCCCCTTACCACTCAGGGAATCGAGAAGTTCGTAGCGGACTACAAGGCTGTTTTCGGTGACAAATAAATTTTTATAGAAAGTGAGATTTTTGTAATGAGCGTTAGTGTTGAAAAACTTGAAGGAAGCATGGCTAAGCTTACGATCGAGGTTCCTGCTGAGGACTTTGAAAAGGCGATCGAGAAAGCGTACAACAAGGAGAGGGGCAGGATCAATCTTCCCGGATTCCGTAAGGGTAAGGCACCCCGTCAGGCTATAGAGCATGCTTACGGCAAGGAAGTATTCTATGAGGGAGCAGTCAATGAACTCGTTCCCGATGCATACGACAAGGCATACGATGAGTGCGGCGAGAAGATCGTATCCCAGCCCAAGATCGAGGTCATCCAGGCAGAGTCCGGCAAGCCCTTCATCTTCACGGCTACCGTAGCACTCAATCCTCCCGTAGAGCTCGGCAAGTACAAGGGCGTGGAAGTATCCGCTCCCGATCTTAAGGTATCCGATGAGGATATCGATGCAGAGCTTGAGAGAGTAAGAGAGAGACAGGCACGTACCGTAGAGGTAACCGATCGTGCCGTAAAGGATAAGGACCAGACCGTTATCGACTTCGAAGGCTTCGTAGACGGAGTTGCATTCGCAGGCGGCAAGGGCACCGATTATCCTCTTACCATCGGTTCCGGACAGTTCATCCCCGGATTTGAGGAGGCTCTCATCGGAGCAAAGATCGGAGAGGAAGTTGATGTAAATGTATCCTTCCCCGAGGATTATCA
>DFKT01000104.1 GCA_002373595.1 Lachnospiraceae bacterium UBA3638
GGTTCAGGTAAGCATGACAACTGGTCACTTACTACTGACAACGGAGTCAATCTCCTCGATCCCGGCATCACACCCAATGAGAATGTTCAGTTCCTTCTTGTGCTCGCATGCATACTGAAGGCTGTTGATACTCACGCAGATCTCCTTCGTCAGAGCGCTGCGGATGTAGGAAACGATCACAGACTCGGAGCTAACGAGGCTCCCCCGGCTATCATTTCCGTATTCCTCGGTGAGCAGCTGGAGGATGTTGTTAAGCAGCTTATTGAGACCGGCATGGCAGATCACTCCATCCAGGGCGGTAAGCTCGAGACCGGTGTATCTACATTAAATGATGTCGAGAAGGATGCGACCGACAGAAACCGTACATCACCTTTCGCCTTCACCGGCAATAAATTCGAATTCAGAAGTGTGGGTAGTGCTGACTCCATCGCTGACGCCAATACCACACTCAATACCATAGTTGCGGAGGCTTTCTGCGAGGCTGCTGATGAGCTTGAGAAAGCTGACAACTTTGATATGGCGGTGCACGATCTCATCAAGAGATATCTCACCGAGCATCAGCGTATCATATTCAACGGCGACGGATACTCCGAGGAGTGGGTAAAGGAAGCAGCCAGGAGAGGCCTTCCCAATATCCCTTCCATGGTCGAGGCTTCCAGTGCACTTACCACCGAGAAGGCTGTTAAGCTCTATGAGAAGTTTGGTATATTCACCAAGTCGGAGCTCGAGTCGAGAGAGGAAGTTCTCTACGAGATATACTCCAAGACCATCAATATCGAAGCTCTCACGATGATAGATATGACAAGGAAGCTCTATATCCCCGCAGTCTCCAGATACACCGGACAGCTTGCGGATTCGGTCATCGCTGTTGCAGCGACCGGCATAGAACCCGTATGTCAAAAACAGCTCCTTGCCCGGGTAAACGATCTGCTCGGAAAGACATCCGAAGCTCTTGCGAAGCTTGAGGAGACTCTTGCCAAGGTTCAGTCGATAAAGAACGACCCCAAGGCGAGTGCATTTGCTTTCAGAAAAGAAGTGACCGTCTGCATGGAGGAGCTCAGAAAGCCGGTTGATGAGCTTGAAATGCTTGTGGATAAGGACGTTTGGCCCGTACCCGGATACAGCGATCTCATCTTTGAAGTCTGACAACTTAGGTAATACTGCGCGGCGTGAAAATTTTGCTTGTAAATTGGAAATCTATCTAGTATAATGTTTCGCGTAGTGCAAATAGGGCTATAGCCAAACGGTAAGGCAGCGGATTCTGATTCCGTCATTTTCTAGGTTCGAATCCTAGTAGCCCTGATCATCCTTCGGCAGCGAAACAGCATACCGAAGGATTTTTTTTAACGTAAATGTCGATCTGGTTTACGGAGGGAAAAGAATGGATCTGAAACAGCATAAAAAGTATTTCTCATCTCTCGGTCTGAGATTCTTTATCGGAGGTATCGTCATCTACGCCGCACAGATAATTGCGGCTGTATTGGTGATGGTCTTTAACAGGAAGCTGGTGAATAACGGGAATGCACAGATACTCTTAAGCCTTATCCCCATGTATCTGATAGGTATCCCGGTCCTTGCTTTGCTGGTAACGAGAATGCCGGCGGAGCCTCCTCTCAAGAGAGACCTTAAACCGAGCGAGTTTATCTGTTCTTTCCTTATGGGATATTCTCTCATGATAGGAAGTAACCTGATAGTCACGGTCATCGGAACCATCATTGATAATCTGATACCCGGAGCCGATACGACGTCGACCGATATAGGCAGCCTCATAAGTGAGACGAGCCCTTGGCTGCTCTGCTTCTGTACCGTTATATGCGCACCTCTCATAGAGGAATTCGTATTCAGGAAACTGATCGTAGACAGAACCGCCAGACAGTACGGAGAAGGAACTGCGGTAGTGCTCAGCGGCCTTATGTTCGGACTCTTCCACGGCAATGCATCTCAGGGTACATATGCTACATTCCTGGGATTCATACTTGCATATCTCTATGCGAGAACAGGCAAGCTCAAGGTCACGATCGCGATCCACATGATCGTCAATTTCCTCGGATCGTTCGCTGCGCTCTTCCTGATGAAGATGCTTAATCTCGATGACAGCCAGATGGATGCACTGCTCTCCGGAGATACCACTCAGATCGCAAGTATCTTTATGGACAATCTGGGAGTGATGATATTCTATATTGCCTACATTGCGCTCATATGCTGCATGGTAATAGCGGGCTTTGTCATCCTGATCGTATTCCTTGTTAAGAAGAAGTTCGTATTTGCAAAGGGAAGATACACGATCCCTAAGGGCAAGAGATTCTCTACCGTGATACTCAATGTGGGAATGATCCTCTTCTTCCTGTTCCATATCGGTGAGATACTCGTATCCATGTTCCAGAATATACTGGGAGATGTGATCAGCAATCTTGTAACGTCCCTGACCGGAGGCTGATAGATGTATACCTATGAAAGAAGGATCGGCTTCAGCGAAGTAGACAGTAACAACCGGCTTACGATACCTGCGATAGTGGATTTCTTCCAGGACTGCTCGACTCTTCAGTCGGAAGATCTCGGAGTAGGGTACTTTGTCATGAGAGAAAAGGATCTCATGTGGGTCATCAACAGCTGGAATATCTCTATCTCAGAGCGTCCCGGTATGTGTAAGAAAGTGACTGTGGGAACTGCGCCTTACTCGATGAGAGGATTCCTCGGACAGCGTAATTTCGCACTCTGGAATGAGTCCGGTGAGATGATAGTAAAGGCGGACTCTCTGTGGAGCCTCATAAATACCGAGACCGGCAGACCGGAGAAAGTCCCTGAGGATGTTATTGCAGCTTATACCTTTGAGGATAAGCTCGATATGGATTACTCCGGGAGAAAGATAAAACCCGAAGGAGATATGACTGAGGCAGACAGCTTTACCGTTCAGCCGTATCATCTGGACACCAATAAGCATGTCAACAACGGACAGCATATAAAGCTCGCCTACGCATTCCTGCCGGCGGGATTTGAAGCTGCATCACTCAGAGCAGAGTATAGGGCGCAGGCATTTCTCGGAAATGTCATAAAGCCTCAGATATATAAGAATGAGAGTGGATATATTGTAGCACTCTGCGATGAAGCGGGAGCTCCGTATTCGATATCGGAGTTTAAAGGAAAAGTATAAATGCAGCTTGGAAAAACACAAAAGTTAAAGATAATAAAGTCAGTCGATTTCGGAATGTATCTCGCCGATACCGATGCGAAGTCCGATCCGGAGAAGGATAAGGTCCTGCTTCCGAAGAAGTATGTTCCCGCAGGAGCAAAGGTCGGAGACGAGGTCGAAGTGTTCCTGTACAAGGATTCCGAGGACAGGCTTATCGCAGCGACTCTTAAGCCCGGTGTGGAAGTCGGAGGACTTGCAAAGCTTCGCGTTAAGGAAGTCGCCAGGATCGGTGCATTTCTCGATTGGGGAATGGAGAAAGATCTCCTTCTGCCATTCGCCGAGCAGACCAGGAAAGTAAAAGCGGGAGAGGAAGTACTCGTAACCGCATATATCGATAAGAGCGACAGATTGTGCGCCACGATGAACGTATACGAAGCGCTCGAGAACAGATCTCCCTATATCGCCAACATGAAAGTAAAAGGGGTCGTATATCAGATAAGCGAGAGATTCGGTGCATTCGTTGCGGTCGATGAGAGATACAGTGCACTTATCCCTAAGAAGGAAATGTACGGCCGTACGGAAATGCTGCGCGTGGGCGATGTCGTTGAAGCCAGGATCGGCAGAGTGCTTGAGGACGGCAGACTGGAGCTCTCCATCCGAGATAAAGCATACAATCAGAGAAACGATGACGCCGTTTTTATCCTTAATATGATGGATGAGAGAGGCGGACACCTTGGATTTAATGACAAGGCATCCCCGGAGGATATCTTGCGCGAGACCGGTATGAGCAAAGCACAGTTTAAGCGCGCCGTCGGCAAGCTCTTAAAGGACGGCGATATCGAGATCACAAAGGACGATATCCACAGAATATGACCTGCGGAAGGGGTTTGTCCACAAAATAACGATAGTGGACATTGGATAATCCTTCTGCTATCATATAAATGTATCGATAACGGCGCAGGGAAGCGCCATGAGTTGATCGCACAGTACGTGCGGAGAGGAAGGTGCATATGGATTTAGGTGTTTCATCCCTGTCTCCGGCACTCAATCTTGCAAATTCAGGCAGTACCGTAGCAACCAAGATGCTGGCTAAGGCTATGGATCAGAACGAGTTACTCGGACAGGGTATGGTTGCTATGCTGGATTCCGCAGCGATGGAGCGCAGCGTTAATCCCTCGGTAGGATCGAAATTCGATCTGTCGGTATAACTTCAGGATTGAATGAAACGAAAATAAGACCGCCTATGAGGGCGGTCTTATTTTGTGCAAAAAGTCCATAAACCAATGTATAAAATAACTAAAAAATAATTGATTTTTTGGTTATTTTTATGTTAAACTAGTGTTCGGGGTTTTGCCAATACATATATCTAGTTTTTTTGGGGGAATATTATGGTCTCAAACCAGATCTTGCAAACCACTCTGGAAGGGCTTAAGTCCATAGCCAGAGTTGAATTCGGAGTTCTCGATCCTGAAGGACGCGAAGTAGCCGCTACGGACAGCTTCGCCGACTGCGTACAGGAAGCGCTGCAGTTTGCAGGCTCTGCGGCAGATTCGCAGGAGATAAAGGGACATCAGTATTTCAAGATATTCGATGAGACACAGCTGGAGTACATACTCGTGGCTGCCGGATCGGGTGAGGATATCCATACCGTCGGCAAGCTTGCGGCTTTCCAGATACAGGGTCTTCTCGTCGCGTACAAAGAGCGTTTCGATAAGGACAACTTTATCAAGAATCTTTTGCTCGACAATCTTCTTCTCGTGGATATCTACGGCAGATCCAAAAAGCTTCATATAAAGAGCGATTCTCCCAGAGTGGTCATGGTTGTGCAGACGGGATCGCGTGACGGAAATCTTCTTGATGCAGCGAGGGGATATTTCGGCACGGGCAACAAGGACTTCCTCACTTCGGTAGATGAAAATGACGTTGTTGTCATAAAGGAGATCTCATCCATAGATGCAATATCCGAAGCTCAGGCTGCGGCAGAAGGACTTGCCGCACATCTCCATAAGGAGGGGCAGGAGGACTTCAGGATCGCATACGGTACCGCAGTACAGGAGATCAAGGATGTATCGAGATCCTACAAGGAAGCAAAGATGGCTGCGGATGTTGGCAAGATCTTTTTCGATGACAAGGAGACCATCTGCTACAGCGAGCTGGGTATAGGAAGACTTATTTATCAGCTGCCCATTCCCCTGTGCAAGATGTTCATAAAGGAGATATTCGGCGGAAACGGTGTCGAGGACTTCGATGATGAGACTCTTCCGACCGTCAACAAATTCTTCGAGAACAGTTTAAATGTTTCCGAGACATCGAGACAGCTCTTCATACACAGGAACACGCTTGTCTACAGGCTCGATAAGCTCGAGAAGATGACAGGACTCGACCTCAGGGTGTTCGAGGATGCTATCACATTCAAGATCGCACTTATGGTCGTTAAGTATATGAACTATATGGAAAAGCACGAGTATTGATCGTAAAGATACAGAGGTAAATTAAATGCTCAGTAGGGAAGAAAAAAGAAGACGCAGAGAGCAGTTTGTCGAAGAGAACGGAGTTATACATCTCGAGAATGTAAGTATGAAATTCCCCGAGAAGGGAGCTCCCGCACTTGACGGCATCAGTCTCAGCATTAACAAAGGAGAGTTTGTTTTCATAGTCGGAGATACCGGATCCGGTAAATCCACTCTGATCAAGCTCCTCTTGAGAGAACTCAAGCCCACCGGCGGAACAGTCTATGTAATGGGCCAGAACACGCTCAAGATCAGACGCCACCAGATACCGAAGTTCAGGAGAAATATCGGAGTCGTATTCCAGGACTTCAGACTCCTTAAGGACAGAAATGTATATGAGAATGTTGCTTTCGCACAGAGGATCATAGAAGTTCCTGCGAGAGAGATGAGACGCAATGTTCCCAACATCCTTGCAATGGTAGGACTGGCAGGCAAGTATCGCGCCAATGTCAGGAAGCTTTCCGGAGGAGAGCAGCAGAGAGTCGCACTTGCCAGAGCACTCGTAAACCAGCCTTCCATACTGCTGGCCGACGAGCCTACGGGTAACCTCGATCCTACGACAACATGGGAGATCATGAACCTGCTCGAGGAGATCAACGAGAAGGGAACGACCGTAGTAGTCGTCACTCATAACCCTGATATAGTCAACGAGATGAAGAAGAGAGTTATCGCGATGAAGAAGGGTATCATCATCAGCGACGAAGAAGAGGGAATGTACATCAATGAAGATTAGAACATTTTTCTATACGCTCTGGCAGGGCGTACGTAATCTATTCAGGAACGGATGGTACTCGCTTGCGTCGATCGCGACCATTGGAGCGTGCCTGTTCCTCTTTTGTCTTTTCTATTCGGTAGTCGCCAATGTACAGCATATGCTGCTCAAAGTTGAGGAGGGTGTATCGCTTACCGTATTCTACACTCCCGAGACCACCGAGGAGAGGATTAAAGAGATTGAGAATGATATAAATGCAAGAGTTGAAGTTTCCAAAGTCGTCTACCACTCGGATGATGACATCTGGGCAGAGTTTGGTCCCGAGTACTGCGGAGAGGATTATCAGGAATACTTCCCGGAGAACCCTCTTGCCGGAGAGCACAACCATGATGTTTATCTGAGCGATATCTCAATGCAGGGAACTCTCGTATCATGGCTTGAGTCACTTCCTGAGGTAAGACTCGTAAGATATGATTCGATCACTGCCAATACTCTCACAGGTGTGAACAACATCCTCGCATATATCTCTATCGCGATCATCACGATACTCCTTGCGGTAAGTATATTCCTTATCAGCAATACCGTGCGCGTGGGTATATCGGTGAGATCGGAAGAGATACATATAATGAAATACATCGGAGCAACGGACTTCTTTGTAAGAGCGCCCTTCGTCCTCGAAGGTATGCTCATCGGACTCCTCGGAGCCTGTCTGCCGCTCTGCATCGTATACGAACTGTATGATTATGTTATGAGACAGATGGCAACGAGGTTCTCGGCGCTTGAGGGTCTCCTGGATTTCGTTCCCCTCGAGCAGGTATTCTCGTTCCTGCTTCCGATATGTCTTGCAGTCGGTGTGGGAATAGGATTCCTCGGTAGTGTAATGACAGTACGCAAACATCTCAAAGTGTGACAGTTTTATCTGTGGTGGTTTTCTTTTGAAAATAAGATTCGATAAGAAAAGATTATGGAATAAAACAGTGATCGGAACAGCCGGCGTAATGACGACTGTTCTGATACTTTTGTTTGCATTGCCCGGGCCCGATGCCCAAGCCATAACCAATGATCTTATCAAACAGAAGCAGCAGGAACTTGACGCCGCAAACGATCAGAAGAAACAGATACAGAGCCAGATAACAAATCTCCGGAACTTAAAGAAGGATCTGGAAGCAAAGAAGCAGGATCTCCAGGCATATGTCATGGAGCTCGACTCCGCTCTGAATGATATCCTTGCAAATATTGATGATCTCACTGAGCAGATAAACGAGCTTGAGAAACAGATAGAGACGACAGAGGCTGAACTTGCCGAAGCGGAAGCCATCGAGGAAGATCAGTACAATTCGATGATGGGCCGTATGAGAAGGATGTATGAGCAGGGTGATTCACAGTCCATTCAGATGCTCATAGAGTCCAAGAGTATCCGCGAGATGCTGACCAGAGCCGATTATATAGAGCGCATCGTCGCATATGACAAGATGATGTGGGAACAGTACAAGGCCACCAGAGAATATGTTGAGCTCTGCAGAGATCAGCTCCGGGCGGAGAAGGATGTTGTCGATGAAGCAAAGGCAGCAGTCGAAGCGGAGAGAGACAATATGGAAGCTCTCATCGCACAGAAGGAAGCCGACATCAACGAATACAACAAGAGCATAGCAAACGATGAAGCTGCGATAGCCGAGTACGAGCAGGAAATGAAAGAGCGCGAGGAAGAGATCCAGGCTATTGAGGCGGCTATACTCGAGGAGAAGAGAAGGATCATCGCACAGAACGGTTCGCTCACTACATACGACGGAGGTGCATTCTGCAAGCCGATCGCCAGCTACAAGAGAGTATCGAGTGAATTCGGATACAGACCACATCCCATATTCGGTACGACCAGGCTTCACAACGGTATAGATCTTGCTGCACCGACAGGAACTGCCATTTATGCGGCATACGACGGAAGAGTCGTTGCTGCTGCCTATAGCTACTCCATGGGCAATTATATAATGATCGATCATGGAGACAATCTCTATACGATATACATGCATTGCTCGGCTCTCTATTCCTCGGTAGGAGATGTGGTCGTCAGAGGAGAGACGATAGCGGCAGTAGGAAGCACCGGTAATTCCACGGGTCCTCACCTTCACTTCACGGTAAGGAGAAACGGTACCTACGAAAATCCCAGGGATTACGTTTCGTTCTAAGCAAAGGACATAAATATGGAAAATGACAACAAGGAATTCAATACAAGGTCGTTTGTCTTTGGACTGATAGCAGGTCTTTTCGTGATGCTCTTTTTGTCCATAGGCGGACTCATACTGTACAACGCCTTGGTGGTTAAGAAACTGAAGGCTGCGACAGATACGCAGATAAATGATATCGCCGCACAGTCCGATAAGAGCAGAGAAGGCATCTTCAATGAAGATCTGATGAATAAGCTCGGCGACATAGAGAAATACTTCAACAAGTATTCCATCTATGATATGGATGACGAAGAGATCCGCAGAGGTGTGATCGAAGGATATCTCTACGGCACAGGTGATAAATATGCAGAGTATTACGATCCCGATGAGATAGATGAATTAAACAGTGATCTGCAGGGTAAGTTCTACGGTATAGGAGCTACACTTATCTCGGGTGACGACGGTTGGCCTACGATCACTTCTGTGTACGATGATGCTCCCGCCGGCAAAGCAGGTCTTAAGAGCGGCGACAGGATCGTAGAGATAGACGGTGAGAACTCCTACAAGAAATCGCTCGATGAAGTCGTATCCAAGATCAGAGGTCCCATCGGTACTAATGTCACACTCAGGATAGCCAGAGAGGGAGAGGATGATTACCTCGAGTTTACCATTACGAGAGCAGAGGTCATCAAGAAGACCGTAGACTACAGGATGGAAAATGATCGCATTGGATATATCCAGATCACTTCCTTCGAGGATGCGACGGTAGATCAGTTCACGGATGCACTTGCTACTCTTAAGGGCAGTGATATGAAGGCTCTCGTAATAGACCTTAGATCCAACACCGGTGGACTCCTCAGTGCGGTAGTGGATATAGCCGATCAGCTTCTTCCCAAGTCACTCATCCTTTATACGGAAAATGTAGCCGGAGTAAAGGAGACCTTTGAGAGTGATGAAGAGCATAAACTCCAGATACCTATCGTAGTGCTCACGAACGGATATACCGCGAGTGCAGCCGAGATCCTTACCGGAACGCTTCGCGATAACAATGCTGCCATCAGCATGGGAACGACCACTTACGGCAAGGGCGTGGTCCAGGGATTCAAGTATTTCAAAGACGGATCTGCGATGAAGCTCACGATAGAGGAGTATTTCCTTCCCAGCGGATTTGCACTGGACGGTGTCGGAATAGAGCCCGATATCGAAGTGAAGTTCGACAGTGAAGCTTATTACGATGAGGAGAATCCTTTTGACAATCAGCTTGATGAGGCTGTCAAATATCTCGAGAACAAATTAAACTGACATTAAGGAATATAGAGATAATCATACTCCCGATCCTCGCTGCGATAATCGTTTCCGGCGTGGGTCGGGTTTTTCATTTCATCATATTCATAATCGTACTTGCCGAAAGATCCGTCGAGCGCGAGAGCGCGTCCGTCGGCATCATAAACAGTGCAGTACCACTCCAGGTCTGACTGGACTTCCTCGTAGATGCAGTTTCCTGCTTCGTCATAGGATTTGGTAAATGAGTATCCGTTCGATTCCTCATGATATATATTGTTGCCGGATTCATCGTATTCGTCGATCGTGCGGTTTCCGGCATTGTCCTCATATGACGTGCAGTTGCCCGACGCATCATAGCCGTAATTCTTCCAGTCACCCTTATTGCTCTCCCAGCGGAGGAGATTACCCTTTTCATCGTAGGTATATGTCTCACGGTCGCCCTTGTTTGAGGTGTATTCAAGGAGGAGTCCCATGTCATTATAGGTGTAGTTGCGTGTGGTACCTTCACTGTTTTCGTAATAGGTCTCATTGCCGGAGGCATCGTAAGTATGTCTGAACCAGTATCCGTCGTTTCTTTCATATGAGAGAACATTGCCTGACGAGTCATATATTGCACTGTAAGCAGTACCTTCACCGTCGTTGTATGCGGTGATATTTCCGAAGGAGTCATATTCGGTGTGAGTGGTAAATCCGCCGTATGAATAATCCTGCGAGAAGAGATTACCGTCCTTATAGGTATAGGTAAACACAGCGCCGTCAGAGGTTTCCCTCTTTACGCGTTCATTGCCGTCGTAAGTATCGGTATAGGAATATCCGTAAGAATTGGTGAAGTATGTATTGTTCCCGCTCTCATCATATGTATATGAAGCGGAATATCCCATGGTATCCGTGTAGGTGAGGATATTGCCATTTTTATCATATGTGTACTCATATCCGTATCCGTCAGAGTCGGAATACTTCATTCGTGTGATGACAGTATGGGAGCGGATGTAGTCTAGCTTCTGTGATATCTCGGTATTATCCGGATATTTGGAGGCCGACTCTTCGAGGAGCGAGAGTGCCTCGAGTACTTTTCCTTCTGAGAGAAGTGAGTCTGCGTCTGCAATGTCGGTCTCATAGGGAAGTACTTCGGGGAGATCCTCCCATCCGAGGTCATCGGACACGTCGGGCTTGGGTACGGAGCCTCCCTTATTAAGCGCAATGAGCAAAACAGCGGCTAAAGCCGCTGTGATGATAAGTAATGCAGTGATTGTGATGATAAGAGTTTTCTTCATCCCTGATCTTTATCAGTCGATCATATTCTTGACTGCGATGATCGGCTCGATTCCGACATTGTCGATAACGACTCCTCGTCTTGAGTTGGCTGCATGTACGATCTGGCCGTTTCCGATATAGAGGGCTACATGCGAACATGACGATCCGTAGCTGTAGCAGATGACGTCTCCGGGCTGAGCCTCGCTCAAGGTGATGCTGCGTCCGTTGTTATTGCACTGACCCTGGGTGAGTCGGCTGAGCGAGTAACCGAACTGCTGATATACGAGCATGGTAAATCCGGAGCAGTCCGTAGCGCCGAGTTTCTGACCGCCGTTTACATACGGGCATCCGACATACTGGAGTGCGAAGTCGACGATCGCAGTACGGAGCTCGGTATTGGTCTCATATACGACAGCGGAGCCGACGATGGAAGTGTCCTCCTTGAGCTGTGAGCGGATAGCCTCCTGCTCCTTGGCAAGCTTTTCGCGTCTTGCCTTATCTTCGGCCTCTATCTCTTCGTTTGTCTTGGCGTATTTGAACTCCTCATATACGGTGGCGTAGTCAGCCGATACGAAGCCTTCCTCTCCGGTCGATACCTTGACTTTCAGCCAGTCGTCATCGAGCTCGAGGACGCTTACTTTCTCACCGTTAAAGAGGTATCCGACCTTATCGGAGTCGGCATTGGGCTCTTTTCTTATATTAAGTACGGATGCGTTGACCGTTGCGGTACGCTGGATATACTCGTCGATAACATCGAGTGCATCGTCACCGATTATGAAATATTCGGATTTGATATAGCCCTCAAGGGATCCGCTTACTACTTTGAGCCAGTCACCGTCGGTCTCGACGATGTCGGCAACAGCTCCGTTGTACATCCTTCCGAGGGTATTGTATGTGGTACCGGGGCCTGAGCGTACATTAACGAATTCATCGACCTTGGCTATGGCGAGATTCTGGTACTCTTCCCTGGCCTCCTCCGCCGTGACCTGGTTCAGCTGAGCGGCGTTAGCAGCCATCTGCTCAGCGGTAAGCTTGGAAAGTCGCTCCTTGGCTTCGTCGTAACTTAAGTATCCCGAGAAACCTGCGGAAGCCTTTTCCTTTGTCTTGACGGCCTTGGCATCTATACTGTTCGTTCCGATGAGAGGAAGCGAAATGGTCAGAGCCAGTCCGAGTGCTATGAGTCTTTTTGTGTTTTTTCTGACAGTTCGTTTTTTCATAGGTAATCGTCAGTATAACAAATCTCTTTATAAAATTCCAGTCTTTTGTTATAATAGCGCTTATGAGAAAACGCAGAAAAAGAAGAAATACAGGCAAAATAGTACTGATTTTACTGGCGATAATGGCCCTCGCGGGACTGGGTATATTTGCCCTGTTCGGCCCTGCCGATATCCTTAAAAAGGGAGACAATACCCCCAAAACGGCCAAAGAGTCCGGAGGTTATATGGATTCGGAGGGGACCCCCATAGAAGGGTGGGGCGGAAACTCCGGAGATGCGACAACCGGTGACGGCAGCGGGGACAGCACACAGTCTCCCGCAGTCTCATACAGTTTTTCGGGTGAATCGGAGATCCCGGTCTTTGAGCCCTATCATATACACCTTATGATGGTCGGTGACAATCTCTTCCATACCGGACTCATTAATGAGGGAAAGCAGGCTGACGGCACGAGAAATTATGATTTTGAGTTCGAAGGCGTGATGCAGGATCTCATCAGGGCTGCGGATATCAGGATCATCAACCAGGAGAGCCCCTTAGGAGGCGATGACAGGGAATTTACGAGCTACCCTGTGTTCAATACGCCGAGCGAGGTCGGAGATGCCACTGCCAAGGCCGGATTTAATGTAGTGATAGCCGCAACCAACCATGCCCGTGATGCCGGACAGAGCGGTGTTATCCATATGTCGGATTTCTATGCGACCAAATACCCCGAGATGCTCGTCTGCGGCATACACGGATCCGTTCCGCAGACTCAGTCCATAGAGATAAGGACCGAGAATGCCGATGCCAATGAAGGATTCAAGAATTATCATGCTGCGCTCGATGCAGGCGTGGATCCCGAGATTGCGAAAGCGCTCCTTCCCTATACACCGAAGTATCAGGCAGGTACGATAGACAATCTCATAGAGACATACACTCACGATCTTGCCGTGGATAATGCACGCAAGATAGTGGAGATCGCACTTTCCGGGCAGTCAGACGGATCTGAGACGAACAGCACGCCGGATCCTGATGAGCAGATCGACACTGAGTACGGTACATCCAGTCCTTCAAGGATCAAAATGGCTGTCGTCGACGGATACAAATTCGCCATACTCAACTATACATACAGCATCAACTGGGAGAGCTGGCCGGCTGATGTGGACGGATATATCGAGAGACTTAATCCGTATAACGACAGCAGGATGCTCGATTTCGAGACTCTTGATACCCAGGTGCTCGCAGATATCGCAGCTGCCAGGCAGATCGCCGATATCGTTGTAGTCTGCCCTCATTGGGGAGTAGAGTACACATTCAGACCGATAGAGAGACAGGTCAGATTTGCCAATCAGATGATAGATGCGGGTGCAGACCTTATCATAGGTGCGCATCCCCATGTTATAGAGCCCATAGAGGAGATCACCACGGATAAAGGAAATAAGGGACTTTGCTTCTATTCCGTCGGAAACTATATCTCCACCCAGGACCATCCCGAGAGAGTGCTCGAGATGATGGCATGGGTATCCTTTAAGGTGGATGGGGACGGTATTTCAATAGATATGGAAGAAACGGGAGGACTTCCTCTCGTTAACCACTATACCAAGAGTGGCGGATTTACCCACAGGATCTACGCCCTCGAGGATTACACTGAGGAACTGGCAAACGCACACGGCATGAAATACCACGGAGACTGCGGTATAGTGCGCCTTTCAGACCTTCAGACATGGGCATCCCAGGTCATCGGAGACCGTATGCTCACCAAAGAGGACATATTAGACAAATAAGAGCATATATAGTATCATAAAAGTTGTATTTTTATACTTAAAACAGGAGGCATAGTTATGAAAAAAACAGTTCCTGTACTTACGGGAATACTAACGGTTTTTCTGATCATCGGGTCGATCGCCCTGACCGCTGACTGGAGAACCTCCAAGCCGTCCAAGGTAGCTAAGGAATTCACTGTCGCGATGCTGGACGGTAAATTCAATAAGGCATATAAGTTCACCAATGCCGCAAGCGAAGGAATTACTTCCAGAGAGTTCGAGACCAGATATTCTGAAGGCTTCTCTGAAATAGGGTATGAGAAGGTCCTGGTTGCGGATCCTGCCTATGAGACTGACGAAGATGAGGAGACCGCGGAGGTATATCTCACTATTCTCGAAAAAGACGGAAGGACAGAAACTGATTCTTTCGACCTTGTCAAGATCAACGGCCAGTGGTTCGTTGATATTTATTAAGCAGCCGGAGGGATCAGGAGATGAAGACACTTAAGAAATTAGTATATGCACTGTCAGCGGTAATGATGCTCTTTTTACTTACCGCTTGCGGAGGCCAGGTTAATACCGAACTTACCATAGACACCAATCAGAGCGGTACACGTATCATGACCTATACCGCCAATAAGAACGACAATAAGAGCTATTTCACCGGCGATTACGAATCCGCTGCCAATACGGTTTCTTCCAATTGCCCCGCAGAGCTTCAGTTCACCGACAAGTCCACGGACGAAGATGTCATCTATGAGTTTAAGATGACCTTCAGCGATATGGATGAGTACAAGGGCAAGATCAATTCACTCCTTCAGCAGAGTGGCAGAGAGGAGCTCGATGAGCCCTTTACCTTTGTGGCACCGGATTCCGTATTTGCTACCGGAGTCAGATATAATGAGAACTTTAATTCCGAGCAGCTTCTCGGATGGTTTGAAAATCTCGTTGTAGATTCAGGTTATGTAGCAGAGAACAATAAGAGCAATATCTTCTATTCTTCACAGACCGGAACATGGAATGTTCTCGGCAGTAAGTCTGAAGGCAGCACTCCTTACATCGATACGATCAAGTACTTAAGACTTGACGGTGTCAGCCTGTATACCACCGTTAATAACGACGGTACATATGACAGAAAGATAGAAGTCCGTGTTCCTCAGGTATCAATGGACAGCAACGGAGATGATATCAAGAATTATCTCGACAGCGTGACTGCTGCTCCGGCATCCGCCGAATGGAATGAGGAAGGGGGAGTACATACCTATACCTTAGAGGTAAAGGGAGCAAGCGCTTCTACAGTTAATGAAGTGATGAATGTATTCTCCGGCAAGAACGGAGAGACCCTCTTTGAAGAAGCCGTTGTAGGAGAGGGAGAGGACGAAGCAGAGTCCAAGAGAGTAAAGAACATCTTCAGCGATTCCAAGAGAGTCAAAGAGACTGTCAGCCTCGGCAACTATGCTACCGGCAGCTACAATGAGCTTAAACTTGGTTATTATGTATCAAATGTAGGAGAGTATGAAGGAAAAGCAACTATCGGTGACAGTACTAACTCGATAAGTACCTCACAGACCGAGATAGAAGGATTTGACAAACTCTACAACACGAACTATGGCAACGACTTCTCTCTCGATTATACTTACACTTACAAGTACACGGTATCGGAAGCTGAGATAGTCCTTAAGCCTCAGAGAGGTGGTAAGGTGACCAGAGAGGTAACTCTCGCATTCCTTGACGGACTTACCGATGCTCAGCTTTCCAGCCTTAAGGACAGAATCCAGGCTACGATCGACGAGACCAATGCTTATTTTGAGGACGGGACCAACAAGGCGGAGATTACTTTAAAGAAGTGTGAAGCCGGCAAGGATGGACTCGACATCGTGATAAAGACCGAAGCGGATTCCGCTGTTGAGGAAGAACTTTGGAATAGGGCATTTGGCGGGCACAGCCTCCTTGTTGTTACGAGAGACACCAATGCGCTCCTGCCCACGTCCGTCATTACCAATGTTAAAGACGTATTCGACTTAAGTATGTTCACGGATGTTAAGATCTCCAAGCTTACTTATACTATAAAGGGAATCGGTAAGCTCGCAGGATCGGATGCCGATGAAGAGACCCAGAAGGGCAATGACTACGAGAAGACCTACACAAATTACAGCCCCCGCGATTACCTCAGGACTGATGTGATCGGTAAGAAGTCCAACTTCCTTGGCGTATTGGTATGGATACTCAGCGGACTCGCGGCACTTGCTACTGTCATTTGCATCATAGTTATAGCAGCTAAGAAGGCGGCAGCGAAGAGACCGGCTCAGCCCTATCAGGTACAGCCTGCGGCTGGACAGGAGCAAGTTGCTCCTATACAGCCTATGCCCGGACAACCTATGCCGGTACAGCCTATGGCCGGACCCGGTCAGCCTGTGGCTCAGCCCATGCAGCAGCCCATGCAGCCTGTTCAGCCCGCAGCAGAACCCGCAACTATGTTCTGCAGCAACTGCGGAGCCAAGATTCCTGCAGATTCCGTATTCTGTCCCGAGTGCGGAAGCAAGGCGGAATAACCTGATCAAAGAGAATTAATGTAGCACAAAAGACTACGTTTAATATTAGGAGGATTAAAGATGGGAAATTTTTGTAAGTTTTGCGGAAAGCCGATGGAGAACGGAGTATGCGACTGCGCAGGATTCCAGGCTTCTATGGCACAGCCTCAGGCAGCACCTCAGCCTCAGATGCAGGCAGCACCTCAGCCTCAGATGCAGGCAGCACCTCAGCCACAGGTTGCACCCCAGCCTCAGATGTATGCGCAGCAGCCCCAGCAGGGATATGCACAGCAGCCTCAGCAGGGATACGCACAGCCTCAGATGCAGCAGGGATACCCTCAGGGACAGCCTATGCCCGGCCAGCCCTATCCCGGCCAGCCTTACTATCAGCCCGTTCCTTATGTTCCTTCCAGGCTTGAGCTTGCATTCAAGGCTCTCTTCCCGAAGGCATTTACCGCTCCCCTTACCGCAGGTGAGGAGTCAGCTAATATCTCCGGCGGAGCAGCTCTCATCGTAGCTGGAGCATATGCACTCCTCGCATTCTTTATGATGATGATCCACCTTCCTCTTGGACAGCTCAAGGCAAAAAATATTCCCATTCTCGGATCATTCTCAGTAGAGATCCCCGTAGGAGCAAGAGCTCTTGTAGGACTCGGAGCACTCTTTGTGATCGTGCTTTCAATCCTTATCCGCGCAGGACTCGGATATGCTTTCGGACACAGCAGCAATCCCATGGTAAGCTTCCAGATGCTTCTTGGCAGACTTTGCTCACTTAAGCTCTATCCTGCATGCTGTTTCCTCGGAATGTTCCTCTTTGGAATCTTCTCACCTGTTATGGCAGCTATCTTCCTCTTTGCAGGACTTCTCATCTGGATCGTATTCAGCAATGCCGCTCTTGAGAAGTATATGTATGCTATCGGAGAGAACAAGAGATCATGGTTCGTTATCATCATCAGCGCTGTTTCCTTCATCGTATGCGCATTCTTCATGTATCTCTTCATCAAGGCAGGAATCAATTCCGCTGTAAAGAATTTCTTCTAAAGATCGGGATTAATAAAAAATTAATCGACGGAGCCCGCCAAAACGGCGGGCTTCGTTTTGTTTTTCGGCCAAAAAGTGGTAAAATTAACATATCTGTGTGTACTATAAATACTTATTTTTTTAGGAGATCAGTATGCAGAAACCGGCTATTGAGGGAGGAACTCCCGTAAGAGAAAAGAAGATATATTACGGCGGACAGTGGGTGACCAAAGAGGATGCCGATGCCGTTGCGACAGCGGTACAGGATGCGCT
>DFKT01000082.1 GCA_002373595.1 Lachnospiraceae bacterium UBA3638
CTGAAGCAGGGTGCGATCTGGAAATATCTGTCAAAGCCCGAAGTCATAAGGAGCTGTTTGAACTGCTGAGGCGCCTGAGGAAGTGCATAAAACTTACCGGGATGCTTTCTTGCAGGTACGAGATAGTCTCTTGCGCCCTCGGGTGAAGAAGCGGTAAGTATAGGCGTCGTTATCTCGAGGAATCCCTCCCCGGTCATCGCCTGACGAAGCGCTGCGACAACATTGCATCTCATGATGATATTTCTCTTAACTTCGGGATTGCGAAGGTCAAGATATCTGTACTTAAGACGCTGCTGCTCATCAGCCTCACGGCTTCTGTTTATCTCAAAGGGAAGCTCTGAGTGGATGTTCTTTCCGAGTACGGTAACGCTCTCGGGTACAACCTCTATCTCTCCCGTTTCGATCCTGGTATTCTTGTTACTTCTCTCTCTGACCTCACCGACTATGCGGATGGTGGACTCCTTAGTGATGTCCTTGAACGCCTTGACCATCTCATCGGACTCGGCTACGAGCTGTGTCGTTCCGTAGAAATCACGAAGGATGATAAACGAAAGACCTGCGCCCACTTCGCGCATGTTCTCCATCCATCCTACGAGAGTGACCTTCTTGCCCGCATCGGCAAGTCTTAACTCTCCGCAGTTATGTGTTCTTGATTGTGTCATTTTTTCAGCCATTTTTATATCCTCTGCATTCCCGAAGCGTCTGAAATCAGTGCTTCAATTCCTCATTATAAAACTCTTCGAATTCAGTATACCCCTGTGCTTCAAGGCCTTCCTTCTGGAATTTTTTATTCTTGTTCATTCTTACGACCAGTATGCTCCTGCCGGCCGATCTCTCTTCTTTAGCCTTGGCCATGATGGAAGAAAGTCTCTCTCCTCCGACACCTTTCTCGATGAGATATGCCTTCTTGGCAGGCTCCGGTACATTGAATCCGTTCTCAAGAAGGAGCATTACTATTCTTTCAAATCCGATCGAGAATCCGCAGGCGGGTACATCGTTGCCCGTGAATCTTCCGACCATCTTGTCATATCTTCCGCCGCCTCCGCAGCTGCCTCCGAACTGAGGGATGGCTATCTCAAATATCGTTCCCGTATAATATCCCATTCCGCGTACGAGCGTGGGATCGAATACCATCTTGAAATCTGCTTCCTTTGCGGCTTCTACAGCTCCGATTATCTCCTCGAGATTCTCTGCGATGGCTTTATCGGCCGATCCCTGAAGTCTCGATGCAAAATCGAAAGGGGTTCCCGGTGCGTTCTTAAACAGTCCAAGATACTTATCTACCGATCCTTCCGTCTTGCCGTTCTCGATAAGCTCTGCTCTTACGCCGTCGAGTCCGATCTTGTCGAGTTTATCCAGCGTGATGCATACGCTCTCGAAATCACTCTCCGCAAATCCCGCATATGCCGACATAGCCTGGAGGAGTCTGCGGTCACTGATCCTTATTTCAAATCCTTTGAACCCAAGCTTTCCGAGGGTTGCAGTGGTAGCGAGTATAAGCTCTATCTCTGCCAGATTACCCGGCTCGCCGAGTATATCTATATCGCACTGCATGAACTGTCTGAAACGGCCTCTCTGAGGTCTGTCCGCACGCCATACATTTCCCATCTGAAGAGCCTTGAAAGGCGAAGGAAGGCTCGCGGAATTATTGGAATAAAACCTGACGAGGGGCACGGTCAGATCATAGCGAAGTCCCGAGTCCGCTATGGAATCCTGGTGTGCATTGCCTGCAGCCACCTGCGTCATAGCTTCATCGAGCTTATCGCCCCTCTTCATCACTTTAAAGATCAGCTTCTCATTATCTCCGCCCTGCTTGCTGGTGAGATTCTCGATCGACTCTACGCAAGGTGTCTCTATGCGGGTAAAACCGTATGTCGCATAGGTGCTGCTAATCACGCTCTGTACATATTCTCTTATCCTCATCTCCTCGGGCAGTATATCCTTCATGCCCGTGACGGGTTTTTTGTTCAATTTCATAAGTTTCTCCTTGCTTTCCTTTTATCTCCGAACTATCAGTATATTAAAAATCAGCCAAAAAGTAAATGTTTAAGCCATTGTCCGATAGTATTCCTCAAGCCTCGGTCTGGCGCTTATATAGCAGTTCCTAAGACCGGGATCGAACTTCGTTCCCATATCTCCCATTATGATCGCATCCGCTTCCTCAAAGGACATCGCGGGCTTGTATACCCGGACGCTCACCAGCGCGTCATATACATCCGCTATGGCCATTATCCTCGCTTCGAAAGGTATATCGGTTCCCTTTAATCCCTCGGGATATCCGGATCCGTCCCATCTCTCATGATGGTAATGTGCGACATTCTCAGCAACCTTCTTAAACGATTCATCGTCCGTTCCCTCAAGTATCTCACGGACTATCCTTGCGCCTTCTGCGGCATGCTTTTTCATGATCTCGAATTCTTCATCCGTAAATCTTCCCGGTTTTCTCAGGATGACATCATCGACTGCTACCTTCCCGAGATCATGCATTGGAGCCGCTTTTATCACATCATGTACGAATTTGGCGGGAAGGCCGGCGCGGTTCTCCTTGCCCAGCTCATCCAGAAGTATCCTGACTCCCTCACTCGTCCTCCTGATATGGCCTCCCGTGGAATTGTCACGGCTTTCAACCATCGCCGCCATACTCAGGATGAGGTTGTCATGCATCTTCTCGATGCTCTTCGTCTTTTCGCTCACTTCATCCTTAAGCTGCGTATTGTACTTACTCATCAGCTTCAGGTATTTCTGATTCTTGGTATCATCGGTTATGAGGATCCTGTATCCTTTGTTCTTTTCGGCATGCAGGTCATTAACCTCAATGCTGTATATGCTCTCCTCTCCCGTATCGGGATCCTTTACCGTATACGAACTCCTGGATATATTGTCATTCTTATACTTTGCAAGCCACGCTGCAACGGTTCCGCTCAGGGCGCTTTCTTTAAATACGGATCTGTCGACCGCAACATCTTTAAGTTCGGGCAGTATCCTCTTGGCAGTCTCATTGCTCCCGAGGTAATGCCCCTTTGGTCCCAGAGTGATAAATCCCGTCTCACCGGACCGGACCATTGATTCAACGACCACATCCGTTACTTCATACAGAGTCATTCTGCCTACGATTACGAGATATACGAACTGCGCAAGTACATATGTGACCGGGATCAGTTCTACATCCTGTCCGTTCAGTTTATTTACCAGGTATCCCGTCATGGACAGCACAAGAGGGATGAAAAGCAGATACAAAACCGTTCTCGATACTTCTTTTTTCTTGAACAGACTGTATATGACCGCAGCAAAGCTGACAACAAAATATGCCGCAATGAAGACATAAAAGACCGTATGCATCGGACCGTAAACCTTGTGCGATACCCACGCTCCGTCAACCTTTTCGATATAGAAATCCTTATAATACAGATCATATTTGCCGATCGTAAGGATCGTCGCATACAAAAACGCATTGAGCGTAAATGTCGTCCCTCTGATCCAGCCCTTAACGGGGATCTTGCACAGGCTCAGCACACACATTGCGATGAACCACGGCAGGAAACACCCTCCGATATATTGAATTTTGATCGAAAGGATGACGCTTTCCGTAGTGGGATTGATCCACATCATGAAAAATGAAAGATTCGAGATCACGACCAGAAAGAAGACCATCGTGATGTTCACATCAAAATGCTTCTGCCATATAAAAACATATAGGGTCAAAAATATGACCGACAAGAGAAAGCATACTCCGTAGTATGTTGTGATCACAGTTTCAAGCCTCCGAACGATACGTCAAACGATGATACCGCCGCCTATCACGCATCCATCTGCGTCATAGAATACAGCGGACTGCCCCGGCGATGCGGCTCTCACCGGATCTTTAAAGTGTATCATAATTCCGCCGTCTTTTGCACCCTCTATCTCGGCTTCCTCTCCCGCATGTCTGTATCTTATCTTGGCAGAGCACTTCAGGCTTTCGCCCTCCGAGAGTCCTTCAATGCTTTGGAAGCTTACATCCCTGCACAGAACTTCCTTCGTAAAAAGGGCTTCTTCAGCGCTTATGACCACTTCGTCTCTGTCCGCCCTTATCTCTTTTACAAATACGGGTTCGCCCATCGCAAGACCGAGTCCTTTTCTCTGCCCCACTGTGTAATGGATGATTCCTTTATGCCTGCCAAGGATATGTCCCTCTTCATCGACAAAATTGCCCTCTCCGGGGACCGTTCCTTCGGAATTATTCTCGATATATCCCGCGTAGTCTCCGTCGGGTACAAAGCATATCTCCTGGGAATCCGCTTTGGACGCCACCGAGAGTCCCGCTTTGTCCGCTATATTTCTAACTTCATCCTTAGATAGATTGCCGAGAGGCATGAGCGTGCGTGCGAGCTGATCCTGCGTGAGCCTGTAGAGCATATAAGCCTGGTCCTTATCGGAGTGCAGCGCCTTTTTTACTGTATATCTGCCGTTTTCAAGTTTAACTGTCGAAGCGTAATGTCCTGTCGCAATGAACTGCGCCTGCATATCGTCCGCAGCCTTGATCATCCCCGCCCACTTTACGTATCTGTTACAGGGGATGCAGGGATTGGGAGTAAGTCCCTTTATATAGTCCGACACAAAGGGCTTCGTCACCCTCTCTTCAAATTCGGACATACAGTTTCTGACATAGTACGGGATACCTATCTCGTCAGCCACACGCTGTGCATCATCTATCTCACAGCATCTCGAGTCCTTCCCGTCCGATGTCATCCAGGTCCGGAGCGTTATTCCTATCACATCATATCCTGTCGCTTTGAGCAGATATGCGCATACCGCACTGTCCACTCCTCCCGACATTCCGACTATCACTCTGGGCATATCAGCTTTCCTTCCGGTCTGCAGCGTGAGCCTTAACGTAATCCTTTATGATCTCTTCTTCGGAAAAGTATGTCTTTACGCCCTTTATATCCTGATATGTCTCATGTCCCTTTCCGATAAGAGCCACTATATAATCGGGCTTTGCAGTCTGCAGCAGGTATTCTATCGCTTCTTTTCTGTCCTTGATGATCTCATATTTTCCGTGCTCGGAATCAAGACCTGCTATTATGTCCTTGTTTATATCATCGATCTCTTCGAATCTCGGATTGTCCGTAGTGATTATCGTCAGGTCTGCATATTTGCCGGAAGCCGCTCCCATAGCGAATCTCCTCGCCTTGGGCTTATTGCCGCCGCCTCCGAAAACACATATCAGCTTGCCGGGATTGTATCCCTTAAGCATGGAAAGAAGGCTCTCCGCACTTACGGCATTGTGCGCATAATCGATGATAAATGTAGCGATATGAGACGCTTCTCTTACTACCTGCGTACGGCCCTTTACGGATACGTTCCTTAATCCTTTCTTTATCCCGTCTTCATGAATGCCGCACGAAAAAGCCAGAGCTGCCGCTACCAGCGCATTCTCTACATTGAATCTGCCCGGCATCGGGATCACAGCATCCGTGTTGATGATGCCTGAGATAAATACTTCAGAGCCTATGATATCCTTTTCCCAGATATCCTTTATCCTCGTACATGCGATATCAGGATTCTCTTTTGAATCATCCGCGATACCGACAGTAAGAAATCTCTTAGGGAGTCTGTCACTGATACCTCCGGCAAATCCTTTGGTCCCGCGGTCTTTTAGTTCGCGTGCTATCAGTCTTCCTCTCTCATCATCAGCATTAATGATGAGATTGGTACAGACATCGGCGATCTTTTTCTTGCATTCAAAGTATTCTTCAAAATCCTTATGCTCACCGGGACCTATGTGATCGGGGGAGATATTTAAGAATGCTCCGTGATCGTATACGATACCGTATACTCTGTCCTGCTTAAACGCCTGACTGGACACTTCCATAACGCAGTGAGTGCAGCCCTCGTCAAGCATCTTTCGGAAAAGGCTGTGGAGCTCATACGATTCGGGAGTGGTATTCTTCGTGGGAATGATATTCTCTCCGATCGTACAACCCACAGTGCCTATCATTCCTACGGTATTGCCTTCCGCTTCGAGTATGCTCTTTATCATATGCGCGGTCGTGGTCTTCCCCTTCGTGCCCGTGATGCCGATCATCACAAGTCTCTCGGCAGGCTTGCCAAAATACGCCGCACTTAAGAGTGCCAGAGCCTTCCTGGTATCCGTGACATCTATCACGGTTATGTTTTCTCTGATATATTTCTCATCTTCCTGCGGGATGCAGTGACTCTGCGTAACGACTGCGCAGGCTCCTTTTTCTATCGCATCCTTAAGGAACTTGTGTCCGTCGAAATTCATTCCGCAAAGCGCTACGAACACACTGTCTTTTACGATCTTTCTGGAATCATAGATGATAGCGCTGACATCGCACTCCGGCATCGGAGGAGTCTTAATATCACCGTTTATGAGTCTTTCAAGCGCATCCTTTTCATGCGCTATGGGCATCAGTTCTTTTATGCAATCAATCAGCTTCATACTCGTAGGATCCTTCGTATACTATTTTGGACCAGCCTGTCATGTGGACTTTGTCCTCGCTGTCCCATGCTATCTCCAGCGTTCCGCCTATCTGCTCTACGCTGACTTCCCTGTCCGTAAGCCCCAGACGGTTACCGAAAACAGCAGCGGTGCAGCATCCGGTACCGCATCCTATGGTCTCTCCCGTTCCGCGTTCCCATTCTCTGATCTTTATATTTTTCCTGTCTATAACCTGTGCAAAGGTGACATTGGTCCTCTTGGGGAACATCGGATGATTCTCTATAGCCGGCCCGTATTTGGCGATATCCAGAGTATCTACATCGTCTATAAACATGACGGTATGCGGATTTCCCCAGGAGAGAGATGACATATTAAATACTCTTCCCTCTATCTCAACGGGAACATCATACAGCTCATCTCCTTCGCACACTACGGGCACTCTGTCCTTATCGAAAACAGGCTTTCCGATATTCGCATGAACATTTACAACATCACATTTATCTACTATCAGCTCCACATGCTGGATGCCGCCGATCGTCTCTATCGTAAGTTCGGTTTTATCCGTCAGACCGTAGTAATATACATACTTTGATACGCTCCTCAAAGCATTGCCGCACATCTCGCATTCCGTTCCGTCGGGATCGAACACTCTCATCCTGAAATCACATTTGTCGGAAGCACAGATAAGGATAAGTCCGTCACTGCCCACTCCGAAATGTCTGTCGGAAACCTTGATGGCGAGGTCCGACCAATCCGCTACATCTACCTGCATCGCATTGACATAGACATAGTCGTTACCGTACGCCTGCATTTTTGTAAAAGGTATCTTCATCTTTTCACCGCTGTCCTTCTTTTACAGTCAAAAACAAATGCAATACCCGCGAGGAGCATTGCATTTGAAATGATCAAAAATTATTACGCCAGAGCCTGCTCCAGATCAGCTATGATATCCCTGGGATCCTCGATGCCGATAGAGATACGTATAAATCTCTCATTGATACCGAGTTTCTCTCTTATCTCGGGCGGGATGGACTCATGCGTCTGAGTAAGAGGATATGTCACGAGAGTCTCCGTTCCTCCGAGGCTCTCTGCGAAGAGTATCATCTTTACTCCGCCGAGAAGCTTCTTGGCACTCTCTAAGCTGTCGAGCTCAAAGGAGATCATTCCGCCGAATCCCGTAGACTGTGACTTGCTGATCGCATATCCCTTGTGATCCTCAAATCCGGCATAATAGACCTTCTTTACCTTCGGGTGCTTTCTGAGCCACTCTGCCACTTCCTTTGCATTTGAGTTGTGCTTTTCCATGCGAAGAGAAAGTGTCTTGAGACCTCTTATAAGGAGCCATGAATCCATGGGGCCAAGTCCGTTTCCGCGGCTCTTAAGCTGCATATGGAAATGATCGGAATAAGTCTCATCCTTTATTACTACGATACCTGCTATGACATCATTATGTCCGCAGATGTATTTGGTAGCGGAATGAACAACAATGTCAGCGCCGAGAGTAAGGGGTTTCTGGAAGTACGGGGTGAGGAATGTATTGTCGACGACAAATACCGCACCGCCCTTATGTGCTACCTCTGCCACCTTTCTGATGTCCGATACACGCATCATGGGATTGGTGGGTGACTCGAGAAATACCATTCTGGTATTGGGCTTCATTGCCGCCTCGAGATTCTCTATATCCGACATATCGACATACTGGAAATCACATCCGAGTTCTCTGAAGATATCCTCCGCAATACGGTATGTACCGCCGTAGAGATCATCGGAAAGAATGATATGGTCTCCGTCCTTAAGCATTCCGAAGAGTGACATATTGGCTGCCTGACCGGATGTAAAAGCAAATGCCTCATACCCTTCCTCAAGGATAGCCATCGTACGCTCGAGTTCCTGTCTGGTAGGATTCTGAAGTCTCGAATACAGATATCCTGTGGATACATCAAATGCTCTGTGTTTGAATGTAGCGGTCTGAAAGATCGGAAAACTGAGTGAACCCGTCATGGGATCACATCCGAGCGCTCCGTGGACGACTTTCGAATCAAAATGAAGATCATCTTTTCTGTCCCAGTCGTTGTAATAACATTCTTCTCTCATATTCCCTCCGGTCAATATGATGTGGTAATGCCCCTAAAAAGGCACAATATGATGTATTAAATATACCACTCAAAGCAACAAAAATCAACACCGCAGGTGCACTCCGAGGACCGTTCGGCTATACAAAAAAACTATTGTCAGTGAAAGAAATCCGCACCTTTTTTGTGGCATTATGACCGTTTTTCCTATATACTGAATCCATGTCAAAGATTTCATTCACAAAGCCTGCAGACATATGGGAAGAAGCGCTCCCCCTCGGAAACGGGCGGATCGGTGCGATGGTCTATGGCCGGACGGACGATGAACTCATACAGCTGAATGAAGAATCAATCTGGCCCGACGGTCCTGTAGATCGCATCAATCCCGCTGCTTTAAACAGTCTGCCTGTTATCAGGGATATGATATTTGAGGGACGCGTGTCCGAAGCTCAGGAAATGATGCTGCGTAATATGAGCGGACTTCCCGAGAGCACTGCACCTTACCAGCCTCTATGTGACATGCATATAAGTCTTGGCGAGACAGAACCCGCATCTGTGATATCGGACTATACAAGAGTGCTCGATACCCGCACTGCTTTGCAGACCATATCATATGTTTATTCACGCTCATCCGGCGAAAAGATATCCTGTAAAAGAGAGATGTTCATATCACATCCCGCAAATGTGCTCGTGATAAGACTTAGTTCGGATAAACCGCTGAGCTATCGATTAAATTTCGACAACCCGCATCGTGTAAGCTGCACGGAATCCCTGTGTACCACCGGTTTTCCCGAAAGCAAAGGTCTGCTCTGCCTCGGCAATCTCGGAAAAACCGGATATGCAGATGAAGACGAAAACTCTGCCGGCTGTGATTACGGCTTCGGAGTTATCTGTTTCCCTGCAGACGGATCAGGTATGGTTTCAATCCGGGATGCATCTGTATCCGTTTCCGATTCCTGCGATTTTCTATGTATCTTTACTGCGGCAACTGACAAATTCGAGCATGAAGGCTGCCTTGAGGAATATATCAGAGAAACTCTGCTATCCGCTTCCGCCGGAGGATACGACGGTCTTTTGAGCGATCACATTTGGGACTATAGGACTCTTTACGAAACGGTCCGGCTTGAAATATCCGAAGATCAGAATTCAACAGAAGACTCTGCTGTTACCGATCACGGAATCCTTGCCGAAATCGACGTTTCACATTCCCAGTTCCTTTTTGACTACGGAAGGTACCTGCTCATAAGCAGTTCCAGGCGAGGCACTCTCCCTGCCAATCTGCAGGGCATATGGAATAAAGACATGAACCCCGCCTGGGGATCTAAATATACCGTAAATATCAATGCAGAGATGAACTACTGGCCCGCCGAGAGCTGCGGATTGTCGGAGTGCCACGAGCCACTCTTTGTGCTCACAAAGCGTGCGGTAGTTCGAGGAAAAGAAACTGCGCGCAGGATGTATGGTTGCCGCGGCAGTGTCATCCATCACAACACGGACATAAACGGCGATACAGCACCTTTTGATAAGTGGATCCCCGCATCATTTTGGGTGATGGGCGGAGCATGGCTCTGCACGCATCTCTGGAATCATTACGAATATACGCTTGATACAGAGTTCCTTAAAAAATCATTCCCTTACATGTGCGAAACCGCCCTCTTCTTCCTTGATTTTCTCATCGAAAAGGACGGGCATCTTGTCACATGCCCTTCGGTTTCTCCGGAGAATACCTTCATCGCGCCTGACGGAAAAGCCTGCTGCATCACATACGGCAGCACTATGGACAACCAGCTCTTAAGGGATCTGTTAACTCAGATACTGCATGCAGCGGAGATCTTGGGTGCAAAGAATATTGCGGATATTTCTCTTTGCTGTGAATCTACGGATTGTGAAACGCAAGACCTTTTCAGCGATCTGATTGAATACGGAGACAGCTTTCTAAAAGACATCAAAGACACACTTGACAGACTCTCTCCCACAAGGATCACCGGAGACGGGCGCATTGCGGAGTGGATCAGAGATTATGATGAAGCGGAGCCCGGTCATAGGCATGTATCACACTTATACGGTCTGTACCCGTCAAGTCAGATAAACGCCTGCGATACTCCGGAGCTCCTCGATGCCGCGTGCAAAACTCTGGAATACAGACTCTCAAACGGCGGTGGCCATACCGGCTGGAGCCGTGCGTGGATCATAGCCTTCTATGCAGCTCTCGGCGACGGTAATGAAGCCTGTGATCATATAAACAAACTGATCAGGCACTCTATGTATCCGAATTACTTTGATGCACACCCGCCTTTCCAGATAGACGGTAATTTCGGTGTGTGCGCCGCGATATCCAAAATGCTCGTAAGCAGCGAGGTCCTCTATCCCTCGCGAACCGTGCGCGTACGTCTCTTACCCGCTCTTCCCGATAAATGGAAAAGCGGATCCGTAAAAGGCTTACGGATCCGCGGTAATGCATCTGTATCTTTTGACTGGTCTGAGGGAAAACTGACCTCCTGCACCATTACTGCAGGATCAGACTTTTCCGGAACGATATCCTATGGCAATTCATCCTGCGATATCACTCTCCGTCCCGGTGAAAAACAAACCCTGAATTTCTGAACCTCAGCAGGCGAAGTTCTTCTCTTTCAGGAAGTCTATGAATTCAGCTGCAGGGAGCGGCTTTGAGAAGTAGAAGCCCTGTATGAAATCACAGCCCATCTTTTCGAGTTCATCAAGATCTTCCTTGGTCTCAACTCCCTCGATGACCAGTTCCTTCTTGATATCCTTCATCATACGCACGGTGTTCTTCATGATCGACTTACCCGCATCCGTGACCATATTGTCGACCAGACTCTTGTCGATCTTGATGATCTTAAGCGGAAGTCTCGATACTCTCTGGATGTTCGAATATCCGATACCATAGTCGTCAAGCGAGAAACTGTAACCCTGCTCGGAGAGGATCCTCAGATTGTCGTCCATGATCTCTCCGATATTTTCATATGATGTCTCGGTTATCTCCAGATTTACCTTCTCGGGGCCTACTCCGTACCTTGTGCTCAGATCCTTCATCTTGTCAGGGAGTTCTCTCTGCAGGCACTGTGCAACCGAGAGATTAACTTCGATATATGAGAGTCCGAGTTTCTCAAGCTCATTCTCTGAAGCAAACTTATGCACTTCATCAAGTACAAAGTCTCCTATCGGAAGTATCAGTCCTCTTCTCTCAGCTTCAGGTATGAACGAAGCCGGACTGATCATGCCATACTGCTCATCCTTAAGTCTGATCAGAGCCTCTGCAGATATGAACTTCTTATCCCAGATCGAGTAGATCGGCTGATAATATATCTCAAAACTTCTATCCATGATGGCTTTGGACAGGATATCTTCCATCTTGTTTATGATCTCGAAATCCTTGGACTTAACACAATCCGCCGCCCTGGTATATTTCTGCTCATATGGGATCAGCTTCGTAAAGTGATGTCCGAAGTGGATGATACTCCTGTAGTCATCAAGATCCTCAGGATATCTGATACTGCATATACGACAGTCCAGTTTTGCTCCCGTTCCCTTCTTTGAGAAAGCGATATGGTTAACTTCCTTCTCAAGCTTGGGTACCGAATGTATGGGATCGAAATCCATATCATCGATGATCGTGTAGAACGTACCCGGATGCTCAAAGAACAGTTCATGAGGGACCCTGCCCTTCCTCAGGAGCGAATGTATCGCATCGGCGATGACTCTGATATATGATCCGTACTTGATCTCGCCGAGATACTCTCTCATCTCACTCGCATTTATGAACTTGATAACTACAAACTGCACGCTCTGATGCATGGTCGTTATCTTCCGGAGGTCCTCCTTATATGCTTTGAAGCTCGGGAGACCTACCGAAGTGTCAACACTCTCCTCCGGGCGAAGTACAACCAATGCTATATAAAGTGTCGCAAGCGCCTCCGCAACCATCTCCACCAGTATATCCGGATGGAAGAACTGGAAGAATACAGCGATAAAAGTGACAACATACATCGATATAAGAGATACCCACTTATTGGTGCGAAGGAACCGTATGCACGAGATCAGGTGAGCAAGTCCGAAGATAGCATATCCGACAGCGATCGCGTACAGTATCCACATGATCCTGCCTCTCTGATATCCGGCATCCCTCGTTATTGTAAAGAGCTGCTGATGTATCGGGTTTGTGAGGACTATCAGCACGAGTACCGCATAAGGAAGACATGCAAATACCTTGGCTTTCCTGGTCCTCAGGATATACCAGGTCCTGGTGATCGCATATATGAAAAGGAAATACAAAACCGTCATCGCATTGTGGACAAGGAAATATCCGTATGAGAATAAAGTGATCCTCACCATCCCCGGATCCGAAACAGGATATCTGTTCTTATATACTTCCATGCCAAGGTCGCATACGCAGGAAAGCACGGAAGCGATAAGCTGGTAAATAAAGAGTTTATTTGCCAGACCTTTAGTCATCTTCCTCGCAATGGTTGCATACAGTATTATCAAAAAAATCGGTAATGCAACATAATCAAAATATAAGATCTTTTGCATATGAACCTCCCTCTCTACTCCACACTTGCTTTGAAAACGATCGCTTCTTCCGCAGGGATGGGCTTCGAGAAATAATATCCCTGAATTGTGTCTGCTCCGAACTCACGGAGTCTTTCGTACTGCCACTTATGCTCAACACCCTCAATGATCATCTTCTTGCCAAGATCATGGACAAGCTTGATGACATCGGATATAAACAGATCCTTGCCCTCGACCAGATATGCATCAACAAGCGACTTGTCGAGCTTAATGACATCCACCGGTATATAAGTCAGATATCCGAGTGACGAATATCCCGTTCCGAAATCATCCATAAGGAGCGTGATGCCGAGCTTCTTAAATCTCCTGAAAAGCTCTTCCGCTTCGGCAGATCTTCCGAGGAATATTCCTTCGGTGATCTCTATCTCGATAAGGTCGGCCGGAATATTGTGTTTAACCAAAAGATCTGCCAGGAAGTCCAGATATCCGCTGTCTCCGAGCTGGTTGCTGGAGAAGTTGATGGATACAGGCTTAAGCTCCCTGCCTTCCTCTCTCCATTTAACGAGCTGCTCTATGACGAGCTGTGTCGTGATACGTCCTATTCTCCAGATCCATCCGCTCTTCTCGGCCACAGGTATGAACTTGCCGGGATACATCCCTGGCTCCTTCATACGAACGAGAGCTTCAAATCCGTGAAGTTCAAGAGTGTCACTGTCTATCTGCGGCTGATAGAGCATATAGAATCCGTCATTGTCAAAGGCTTCAAGGAGCTTGCCTCTGATCACATTTTCTTCCTTGGCTCTCGCCTTCATCTCTTCGGCATATATAAATGCGCAGTTCTTGCCGCGAAGCTTAGCTTCCTTCAATGCCATCTCCGCATTGAGGATATGCTGATCGGTACTTGTCTCACCGTCGGATACGGATATACCGAGGCTGGTCGATACTCCAAGCACTTCGTCTCCTACCTTTGCCTGAGTCCTGAATATCTCAAGGAGTATCTCTACTTCAGCCGATGTTGCAGTAAGTTTCCTGTTGGGTATCATTATCAGGAACTCGTCTCCGCCGTATCTGGCAGCGATCCATCCCTCCCTGTCTGCAGTGTCACGGAGCTGTGCCGCTATCTCTATCAGAAGTTCATCGGCCATACTGTGTCCGTATGTCTCATTGATATTATTGAATCCGTCGAGATCAGCCATGATCACGCTGAATTCTGACTTCATCGTGAGATTCTTTCTGAGATATTCCGTGGCGGTTCTTCTGTTCAGGAGATCAAGGAACTCATCATGCTCGGTGCTGTAGATAAGCACCTCCCTCGACTTTTCCAGTATATCCTGCGACTCCTTAAGTTCGGCATTATTTATCCTTCCGACAGCCACCGAGCATCTCGCAGCAATGATAAGGAGCGTGAGTGCCAGAAGTATCACAACCACTACCGGAAGTATATTTCTGTATTTCTCAAGAAATGACTCGGGCCTATTGATAAATACTGCATCCGCAGGAATCTGTGATTCGGAAATACCGTACTTCTCCATCACATTCCAATCTACCCAGGTCCTTGATTCTGTCTGTGTCCCCAGCGGAAATACTGAAGGATCGGTACCGTTTATTATCTCTATCGCTGTCTGACCGGCCTCATAGGCCTGCGCCTGCATATTGAGAGATACTCCGCCGAATATACCGCTTCCCTCACTGCCCATGTAATTCCTGAAGACAGGAACATGGCAATGCTTGATAATGCTGTCGGTACGATTCTCCAGAGAGTATTGGTTTCCTTCGGAATCCGCATAACTCGTCATAAAGAGCAGGATGTTTCCCTGAGTTATATTCTCGAGTTTAGCCTTAAGCTCCTTATCCGTCATCTCGGCAGTGTTAAGCTCTGAAAATCTCTTTTTGGGGTAGAGCGCAGCGGCCTGATAGAAACCGTTAACATCAGCTGTGCCGGCCGCCGACTCATCATGCATCGCGACATATCCTGACGCATTGGGGAAGAGACTGTTCGCCAGATCCACGGTCTCATTCACAAAGTCACCCTCGAAATATCCCGTCACGCCGGGTTCCTTTACAGCCTTTACCGCGAAATCATAATCATTTATTCCGAAGAATACGATCGGGGCGTTCACTTTAAGTTCATCCCGATTGTCCAGCATGAAGTGAAGCGCGTCATCATCGGCGGTGATCACCGCTTCGTACGCCGAACAGTCACCATATCTGTTTTTGAAAAACTCCCGGAAGTCATCGAGATCCGACTCTTCAGGATGCTTCTTTGCATCCATATAGACGACATCGTAATCGACATCCGCAGGATACAGTGCTTCCTCGAGTCCCTTTTGCTGTTCATCGTATGAAAAATAATTAGGATTGTAGGAACTGATAAACAGCACTCTGTGTGCAGGATTGACCACGCCGACCTCTGTTTCGTTCATAGCTTCCCTGTGCGCGATAAGTCCTGCCAGCATTGCGACCGCAGTGAGTATCAGCGCAAATCCCAGTGTCATGAGCACATTTCTGGTTTTCGACAGAAAATTCTTTCTCTTCAAACTTCCAGATCTCCAAGTATATAATACGAGAACGATCCCGTATCCGTGATATTGCCCGCATCGTCAAAAAGCGTGGCGCGGTAAACTCCAATATGCGTTCCCTGCTTTTCTTTGGATGCCACACATGTGATATATTCCGTGTCCCTGGCCGGGCTTAAGTATCTGATCTGTCCGTCCGTGGTTACCACATTTACTCCATACGCTCTGCATGCGATCCCGCCGGTAACATCCGCCAGTGAATACAGTGCTCCTCCGTGCAGATATCCCATTGGATTTAAGAGCGCATCATCATACGGCATCCTCATCTTGGCATATCCCTCTCCCACTTCCAGTAGTTCGAGACCCAGCAGACACATATATCTGTTGGTACTGACCATCTTCCTTAATGCGTCCTCCACTTCAGGCCTTATCATCTGCTGCCTCCGGATACTATGATGCTCACCAGATAAAAGGGGGTCTTGCAATCATCCGGCACATCTGCGATCTCAAGCTCAACCGTATGATCGCCGGCTGCGCCTCCCGAGAGTATATCAGCCAGGCAGAGTTTGTCTCCCCAGTCCTCGTCAAAGTTCGCATCGAGTCTTATGGAATTAGCCTTGTCTCCGTCGACATATACATTCGCAACAGGAGCGGGCTTGTTTATCGTCCTTCTGTACTGAAGAGCTATATTGCTCCCGTTTACTATAAACGAGATCTTTGCGCCCTTCTCGGATGAGTACCATCCCTTTTTAAATATATCAGTGATACCGTTTTGTGGCTCACTGTCCGCCGTAAATCCTTCCGTCATCGGCTTTATCGTATTGTTGCGGTATCTCACCGAGTCCTCATATCCGTTTGCGGTCATAGGTGCGGGTATGGTCTCGTCCTCAGGTTTCTCCGACCTCGTTCCTTCTCTCCAAGGCTTAAGGGACTTGCTTATGCTCTCGAGATAATGTGTGATCACGCTTGCCACAAGTCTGTGCCCCTCATCATTGGGATGCAGATCGTCCGGCGTAATGTCACGGTTGTCTATCCTGCCCGACATGATCTCGGGAAGTATGGTCTCTCTCATGCTCACTGCCGGGATGCCATAATGTCTCGCTACGCGTGCGTGAACGGCCTGTGCGCTGGCTCCGTCATCGTATCTGACATTGTGAACGATGAGGAGTGCGGGGCGCTTTTTAGCCGAAAGGATCTTGCGGACGAGTCCCTCATAAGTCTCCAGATAATGATCATTCGCTTCATCGTTTACAGAGTACTCGACTATCATAAAATCAGGCTCATATGAAAGCGCATCATCGGCTACTCTGGCGCATCCGAACTGAGAATCCGTAGCTCCTATCCCGGCATTTACGTACTCGAAGGAAGCCTTGGGAAAGGTCTTTACGAACCAGTCATATACCAGACTCGCGTAGCACTTATCAGGCTCGGATGCCAGACATCCCTGTGTGATCGAGCCTCCGAGGAATGCAATCCTGAACACCTTGTCCGCATTCTCTCCCGCGTTCAATTCAGACATAAGTCTCATGATATCTGCGGGATTACCCTCGTTCGATACTGCCTTGGTATAGGAAATATGATGCTTATTCATGCTTTGTATGCTCTCCTTATAAGCTCTATACACATCCTGCCGTTGTGGTACGGGCACTTCCAGGGCTCAACGATCGGTCTTCCCTTTATGGGCGTTCCGTCCTTGTTTACTTCCCAGAACCACTCCGAACCGTTCCTGTCATCGATCACATAAGTTTTGATAAACTTCCACTGCTCATACGCAGCCTTGATGAATTCCTCAGCTTTTTCCGTATTGCCGGCTTCGGTGAATCTCTGAGCGGCATTTACAAATCCCACTACGGTTTCCGCCTGTACCCACCAGATCCTATGCTCGTTTACCACGCCCTTCTCGCATTCATTGGCAAGGGAATGTCCGTCAAAAGCAACATTAAGAATATTGGTCGACAGGTCTGTCGTGATCCTGCGGATCTTATGCGCAAGCTCGGGATCCCCAATGGCGTCCGCGGTCTCATCATAGAGCCAGGATCCTTCGATATCATGCCCGTAGGAATGAAGGTCTATCAGGCTGTTGTAATATCTGTCGAAAAATACTTCCTGCCTGTGAAGAGTGATATTGTAAATCTTGGATGAGAACACTCCGAGCGCTGCACGAAGCTTCTTCTCGACTTCTTCCGCTTTGTCCGCGTATTCCTTCGAAGCGTCCGCCACACTCTTAAGCGCATTGTAGAGCCCTGTATATCCTTCGACTATATGCAGGAGCGTGTTCATGGTCTTCTCCGCCATGACACCATTCTCGGAAAGCTTCTCATTCGACTCCGGTGCGAAGTTGATCTTTCTCGCCTCGAGATATCCGCCCTTGCTGTCCACACATCTGTACTCGATCAGATCAAAGAGATCTATCGCTCTCTTCAGCGCTTCCTCATCTCCCGTCGCCATGAAATACGCTGAGAGCGCGTATATCGCAAAAGCCTGGTTGTATGTGTGTTTGGTAGTATCAGAGGGATCTCCCTCGTATGTAACAGCCCAGTACACACCGCCGTTTACCTCATCGAAGCATTTGTCCCGGAGGAAAGCATATGCATGCTTTGCTTCATCCAGGATATCCTCCGCGCTGTATCCGTGTCCGGTAAAGTCTCCGTCCTTCAAAAGCCCGTCTTTATACAGCCTGTAAACATTGGAGAAAAACCAGGTGATACGGCTGCCGAGTATGCATCCCTTAACGAAATGTCTGTCTGTTTCCAGATCATAGGACATATATCCGTAATACCCGCCGTAGTCGCTGTCCCTCATATTACGCCAGAAAGGGATGATGCGGCCAAGCAGTTCTTCTTTTGCTTCTATCGTGATCTCAAGTAGTTCTTTTTCCATGTGTAACTCCTTCATAGATCGTACAAAAATCCACCCTCAATTATACCAAAAAAAGAGCGTTTTGTCGCTCTTTTTCGGGCTTTTCTCCGCTATATTATTAACAATGTTTACTCCGTTTCGGGCTTTTTGATCACTATCTCACCGTCGCGCATGGAAATGCTGACTTTGTTATCGGACAGACCGAGTCCGGCTATGAGTTCCGCGGGGATCTGGACTCTGTTCGCACGGTCAAGTATCGCATACTCATCCTGCGTATCCTCGGCTCTCCAGTCGACTCCGCTCTCCTTCAATCTCTCCGCATAACTCTCCTTCAGGATCCTCTCGCTGCTTATCTTGCCGTCTCTAATGGCGACGACACGCCTGACCTTCTTGGAGAGTGCGATATCATGGGTAACTATGAGTATGGTCTGACCATCCTTATTGAGGTCCCTGAACAGATCGAATATCGCATCCGCTGTTGCGGTATCGACACTTCCCGTAGGCTCATCCGCAAGCAGAAGCTTCGGATTATTCGCAAGCGCTATGGCTATAGCGACTCTCTGCTGCTCACCTCCGGACATCATGTTCATGCGGTTATTCTTCTTGTGGCTCATTCCGACGCGCTCTAAGAGCTCGAGAGCCTTCTCTCTCTTATTCTTCCCGCTCGACAGATGCATCGGCATCATGACATTATCGAGCGCAGACAGATATGGCAGGAGGTTTCGGCCGTTATTCTGCCAGACAAAACCCACCGTCTCAAGCTTATATGAGACAAGTTCCTTCTCCGTCATGGTAAAGAGATTCTTGCCGTCAACGAAAAGCTTGCCGGCGCTGGGCTTATCGAGTCCGCCGATCATATTGAGGAAAGTGGATTTGCCGCTTCCGCTGTTTCCGATGATAGCGGTGAGTTCACCTGTTTCCACGGACAGGTCGAGTCCCTGCAGTGCCAGGACCTCGGTCTCTTTGGTCTTATAGATTTTTACCAGGCTCTCGGCCTGTACCATCATTTCAGCCATGCTCTCTATTTCCGTACGAACTTCTTAAGTTCCGATTCTATCAGTCTGCTCACTTCATCGCGCTTATCTTCCTTAGCGAGATAGTATACATAGCTTTCCTTTGCCATCTCGGGAGGCAGACCTCTTCCCACTATCTTGAAATTCACAAACCCTCTGTCCGCATATGCAGCCACATCATCGGCGCTTATAAATGCAGGTCTCTTCATGCTCTCGGCAAGGCAGGGCCTGTCTTTAAGATTATGACAGGTAAAAGGATTACCCGCATCAAATATCAGCTGCGCTCTGGATTCCGCTTCGTAATGATCCTTTCGCCTCGGGCATCCGGGAAAACATATCTCGTTTACAAGTATCTCTATGCGATCTGCCGCAGGCTCCAGAGCCTTTAAGGTTTCTTCGTCATGATTCAGATCATAGTCGAGAACTACCAATTTATAATCCCTCTCCAGTTCCTTTTTGATATCGTCCACGGAAGTGATCCTCTTGGTCGTAGAAGAGATATATTCAAAATCCGGATATGTCTTTTTGAGATATTCCTCAAGAACGGGCTTATTTACCAGGACCTGATTCTTTCCGTTATTTGCGACCTCCATGATCAGATTGCAATATGTATCATATACATGCTTCTCCTCAAGGAGGGAATTCGTCCATGTAAATCTCACAGGAACGCCCGCTCTGTTGTATGTCGATATGACACTCTCCATCACAGACTTCTGCGTCGTTCCAAAAACCGCTCTTCCTCCGTTCCAGATCGCACCGGGGAAAGTTCCGTACACACTTCCCACAGCATAATCATCTCTGAACAGGTCAGGCTTAGTCTTCATCAGGTTGATGATGACCTGATTGAGATTGAAAAACATATAAAACCCGGGCAGATGCCAATAGATCTTCTTATTCTCCATGCTCACTCCTCCGCCTGAGTCTGTGACTGCGATCCCTGCTGCGGCCGGGGTGTTACCATCCTTCCGCTCTCGAGCTCTATGATCCTGTCAGCCGCATCCATGAGGCCTACATCATGTGTGGTCATTAGAACAGTGATGCCCTCGTTATGCGCTATATCCTGAAGCAGCTGAGCGACTGTTGCCGCCATGGCACTGTCGAGCTCCGCAGTAGGCTCATCCGCCAGAAGTATCGCAGGGCTTGGCGAAAGCGCTCTGGCTATGGCGACTCTCTGCTGCT
>DFKT01000108.1:0-2140 GCA_002373595.1 Lachnospiraceae bacterium UBA3638
CCTTCTATGTAGATTACAACTCCGTCGGAGATGTATATGACGAGAAGAACGACAAGGTTATCAAGGTGTGGGTTCTCACCGGTCGTGACCAGGGTACCATCCTCAAGTCAATGGTAGACGATGACTTCACTCCCAACAGCGGAGTTAAGGTCAATGTCGAGATAGTAGATCCTTCCGCAGTCCTCAATGCGGTCATGGCAGGAAGAGGACCGAATGTCATCCTCTCGGTAGGTGCGGACCAGCCTGTTAACTTCGCACTCCGTCATGCTGTCGAGGATCTCACCCAGTTCCCCGATTATGAGGAAGTATTCAGCCACTACTCCAAAAGCTCGTACGAACAGTACTCTCTTGACGGACATATCTACGGTGTACCCGAGACACAGACCTTCAATGTTATGTTCTATCGTAAGGACGTACTTGAGGAGATGGAACTCGAGATCCCCAATACCTGGCAGGAACTCATCGAGATGCTTCCTACCATCCAGGGTAACAACCTCTCCGTAGGTATCCCGACGGCAGCAGGATCGAGCGGAGCTACATCCACCGCCACCGCAACGATGTCCAACAACCCCGACCTCTCGCTTTATTTCTCACTCCTGTATCAGTACGGAGGAGATATGTACAACGAGGAAGGCACCAAGACCACTGTAGACACCGAGGCGGGCATCAAGGCATTTGACGATTACGTTAAGTACTTTAACGATTATGGCATCCCTACCGTTTATGACTTCGTAAGCCGTTTCCGTTCGGGAGAGATGCCCATAGGTATAGCAGCTTACTCAACCTACAATACTCTCATGGTATCGGCACCCGAGATCAGAGGACTCTGGGACTTCACACTTATCCCCGGTACGGAGAAGACCGATGAGAACGGTAATACTTACATCGACCGTTCCGACTTCATCACCGGTAGTGCAAGTATCATGATCGCCGAGGATGATGAGGAGCTTAAGCAGGCTTCTTGGGAGTTCATGAAGTGGTGGGCGGAGCCCGATACCCAGATGTGGTTCGGCCGTGAGATAGAGGCACTCCTCGGATCGTCCGCAAGATATGCGACCGCCAACAGAGATGCATTCTCCAACCTCTCATGGAGCATGAATGATATCGAAGTCCTCAACGCACAGTGGGATCAGACCGTAGGTATCAGAGAGGTTCCCGGAGGATACTTCACCGGACGTCACATCTCCAACGCAGTACGTAAGGTTATCAATGAGAAGGAAGACTCGCGAGAGACCATCATAGATTACTCGATCAAGATAGACGAGGAGATCACCAAGAAGCGTAAAGAGTTCGGAATGCCCGTATACGGCGATTAAAGGGGATAAAAGATGAAGGAATTTTTTAACAAGTATCTCACTCTGAGGAAGAAAGAAGCTCAGATTGCATGGAAGAAAGCTAAAGGAAGGAAGATGTGCTACCTTTTCCTGGCACCCTATGCGATCCTGTTTGCGATGTTCTTTATCTACCCGGTGGTAGCTTCGATCTATTACAGCTTCACCTATTACAACATCTTTGAACATCCGAGATTCATCGGACTCAGCAACTATATCAGCCTGATCCTTCAGGATGATATATTCCTCATCGGTATCAAGAACACCTTTATGATCGCAGTCATAACGGGACCTTTGGGATACATCATGGCGTTCCTTTTCGCATGGCTCATAAATGAGCTTCCCAGATGGGTGCGTTCCGTAGCGGTCGTAGTATTCTACGCACCTTCTATCGCAGGTAACTGCTATATCATCTTCTCGGTATTCTTCCGCGGCGATGCTTACGGATATGCAAATGCGATCCTTATGAACATGGGACTTATCGATACTCCCAAGCTTTGGCTGATCGATCCCAGATACATGCTTCCCATATGTATGGTAGTCATCCTCTGGATGAGCCTTGGTACCGGATTCCTTTCTTTCGTAGCCGGACTTCAGGGTGTAGATAAGGCTCAGTTCGAGGCAGGATATATGGACGGTATCAAGAACCGCTGGCAGGAGCTCTGGTACATCACCCTTCCCAACATGAAGCCCATGCTCATGTTCGGTGCGGTCATGTCCATCACCCAGGCATTCGGTGTCTGCGATGTCACAATGGCTCTCTGCGGATATCCCAGTACAGACTATGCGGCACGTACGATAGTAACTCA
>DFKT01000108.1:2287-19579 GCA_002373595.1 Lachnospiraceae bacterium UBA3638
GCTATACAGAGCCTGCTCCGCAGAGTCGGAACCTGATGATCCGTTATCAGTCAGATAAAGAATAGTCAACAAAGACTTACAAATAATTAACCCGGAGACCAAAAATGAGTAAGAGCAAGAAGAGAAATAAAGCGGAAGAAAAGCCCTATCGCAAGCCGCTGATCAAGAAAAGAAAACCGAACCGCTCGGTGGCAGGAGATATAGCACTCTATATCTTCCTGGCTTTGGTTGCATATATTATGGCATTCCCCATCATCTATGCAGTCAATGCGGCATTAAAGCCCCTGGATGAGCTGTTCAAATTCCCGCCGACGATATTTGCCCAGCATCCTACGCTGGACAACTTCTCGGATCTCTTTGTTACCATGGGTAAGTCCTGGGTTACATTTACGAGATACCTTTTCAATACCGCATTCATTACATTTGCGGGAACAGCGGGACACCTTCTTATCGCTTCCATGGGCGCATTCGTTCTTGCCAAGTACGAATTCCCCGGCAATGCTGCATTCTTCAAGATCGTAACAGTTGCGATGATGTTCACGGGATATGTCACTCAGATCCCCAACTATATCCTCCTCAGCAAGCTCGGATGGATCGATACATACTGGTCGATCATCATCCCCGCATTCGCATCTCCCATGGGACTCTTCCTTATGAAGCAGTTTATGGAAGGACTTCCGACTTCACTCATCGAGGCTGCAAAGATCGATGGTGCGAACGAGTGGAGAGTATTTACCAAGATCGTTATGCCTAATGTTAAGCCTGCATGGATGACTCTTATCATCTTCTCCGTACAGGGACTTTGGAACAACAAGGCTGCTACATATATCTACTCCGAGGAAAGAAAGACCCTCGTATATGCGCTCCAGCAGATCCAGGCCGGCGGTATCGCCAGAACAGGACAGGGCGCGGCCGTACTTGTCGTTGTCATGGTAGTGCCCATCGCGATATTCATCTTCGCAGAGAGCCAGATCCTCGAGACGATGGCAAGTTCCGGACTTAAGGATTGATGACAGATCGGTTGGCGATATTACTGATAAATGGAGACCGGTATTAATATGAGATATCAAATGACTAAAAACGTAAAAACAGCCAGAGCGATAAAGGGTGCCGTATTTGTAATGTCGGGACTTATCGCTGCATCGACGGTGATAGGAGCGAATACGATCACTTCCGAAGCTGCGATGCATGAGCACGGCTACACATACAGATATGATTACTGGGAGGATGTTCAGGATTCCCCCGATGTATTCGCTGTAACCGGATCATATACCTCATCGGATCTTAAGCTTGATGTCGATATGAAGAATCCGACCGGCCTGTATACACACGGCAATAATCTCTACATCATGGATACGGCCAACAACCGTATCATCGAGCTCGAAAGGGATGACGATAAGAATTTCAAAGTAAGCAGGATAATCGATTCATTCAAGGGTGGAAGCGGAGCCAATACTTTCCAGAATCCTACCGACATGGCTATCTCCGAGGAGGGAAACTGGTTTATCGCAGACCGCGACAATGCCAGGATATTAAAGCTTGATGAGAATCTGAATTATATCATGGAATTTGGAAAGCCCGATGACTCTGCACTTGATCCCGGACTTGTATTCCAGCCTTCCAAGATAACCGTCGACACCGCAGAGCGTGTATATTGCGTTGCCAAAGGTATCAATAAGGGACTTTGCAAATATGAGGCTGACGGGTCTTTCTCGGGATTCGTAGGAGCCATGCCTGCTTCCTACAATCTCTGGGATTACATCTGGAAGAAGATAGCGACTCAGGAACAGCTCGCCAGGATGGCAGCATTCGTTCCTACCGAGTATGACAATCTCTACATGGATTATGAGGGATTCATCTACGCCGTTACCGGTAATGTAAAAGAAGAAGATCTCGACAGCGGCAAGGTAAGTGCGGTCAGAAAACTTAACCTCATCGGAAACGATATCCTCGTAAGAAACGGAGATTATGACAATTACGGAGATCTCTATTGGGGAGACGGAGGCGGACACCAGGGCCCTTCACTTTTCTCCGATGTTACTGTATTTGATAATGATATATATGTATGCCTCGACAAGAACCGCGGAAGAGCATTCGGATATGACGATCAGGGCAGGCTCATGTTCGCTTTCGGCGGAAACGGAAGCGAGGACGGATATTACAATTGGGCGATCGGCATAGAGCATATGGGAACAGATCTCTACATACTCGATCAGCAGACCGCTACTCTTACTTCATATTCACTGACCGAGTTCGGACAGCTCGTATTCCGTGCTATAGATGAGTTCGACCACGGTGATTACAATGCAGCCGGAGCTACCTGGGAAGAGGTTATGAAGCTTAACGGCAACTATGACCTCGCTTATATAGGCATAGGCCGTTCACTCCTTCGCCAGGAGAGATATAAGGAAGCCATGGAGTATTTTGAGATCAAGTATGATGCCGACAACTATTCCAAGGCATATAAGCAGTACAGGAAGGAATGGGTTGAGAGTCATATCGGTATCATAGTATTTGTGATAGTCATCATCTTCCTGGTACCCCTCGTAATGGGCAAGGTTAAGAAGATAAAGTGGGAGATCGACAAAGCCGAGAAGGCAGGCGAGATATAAAAGCGGATTAGGAGAAGGTTATGTACGCTAAACGCAAGACATATGTCAAAAACGAAAAGATGAATGAGTACTTAAACTCCCTGAGGTTTGCATTCTATTGCATGTCCCATCCGATGGACGGCTTCTGGGATCTGACTCATGAGAAGAGAGGATCGTACGCTGCGGCCAATACCATCCTTGCGCTTACGCTTATCGTGCGTATCATGAAGCTCAGATTTACGAGTTTCATATTCATCACCGTATATTGGGAGGAACTCAATATCTTCCTCTATATCGCAAGTATCATTTTCCCGCTTGCGCTCTGGGTAATAGGCAACTGGGCTTTGACGACGCTCTTTGACGGCAAGGGAAGGCTGGGACAGGTATATATGGCGACCTGCTACGGACTTCTTCCTTATCCCGTCATCCAGCTTCCGCTTATGCTCATTTCGAATGTGGTAACGGTCGATGAGTCCGAATTCTATTCGGTAATAAGCGCTATAAGCCTTGTATTCTGCGGTGTCCTCATCATCACCGCCATGGGACAGATACATGAGTTTTCCGGTGCCAAGAACATCCTGTTTACGATCGCTTCGCTTTTTGCGATGCTCGTAATGGTATTCATACTGCTCCTTTTCTTCAGTATGATCACACAGGGAGTCGCATATATCGTTTCGCTTGTAAGAGAGATGCTTTTCCGAATGTAGAACATCCGGTTAAATTGGAGAGATCATGAGTAAAGACACTAAGACTGCAAAAACAAAAAAACAGCTGACGGAGACTCAGGTTGAACGCCGTGAAGCGATAAAGAGAGGATTGAAGGATTTCTTCACACCGCTCATCTTTATCGGAGTCATAGCGCTTGCCGTATTCCTTATCTTCAAATTCCAGAAGGGAGACGGAGAGGAGGAAGTAATTGAGATCCGTGCATACTCGGGAGACGAAAAGGAGATCGTACTTCAGAACGATGATCTTAAGCTTACTATGGATCCCACGACCACTCAGTTCTCGGTCAAGGTTAAGAAAACCGGAAAGGTGTGGTATTCGAATGCTCAGGATACCGATGCGGACGGCATAGCCCTCAATAATGAGAGAGACAGGCTTAATGCCACGATCGAGATCGCTTATTCCAATTCTTCCGGAGTTGATACATATCTTAATTCATATGGTCATTCTGCCAAGAACGGTACCTATGACATTGTAGCCGACGATGATTCGATAACTGTTAAGTACAGCATAGGAGACCTTGAGAAGGAATATGTCATCCCTGCAGTACTGACTCAGGAAACTTATGACAAATTCGTAAAGAACGCGATGGGCGCTTCAGAGAAGGAACTCGTAGATCAGTACTTTAAGAAGTATGACCCGAATAAGCTCGGCAAGAAGGATAATAAAGAAGAACTCCTCGAGAGATTCCCCGTGCTTGCGGAAGGAACTATCTGGGCTTTCCGTGCAGAGACCAAGGAGACTCAGAGAAAGAAACTCCAGCGCTACTTTGAGGAAGCGGGATTTACTTATGAGGATTATCTCGCCGCAAAGGAACTCGATACCGCTGAGAAGTCCAGCGACAAGCCTGTATTTAATGTAACTGTCGTATACAGACTCGAGGGCGATCAGCTCGTCGTGGAGGTACCTCTTAGCGAGATAGAGTCCAAGGAGGAATTCCCCATTTATTCACTCTCACCCCTTCCCTTCTTCGGAGCGGCGAGCAAGAATGAAGACGGATTCATCTTTGTACCCGAAGGCGGCGGAGCACTTATCAACTTCAACAACGGCAAGACTTCACTCAACGGATATTATGCAAATCTCTACGGATGGGATTACGGTATCTCGAGAGAGAGCCTTGTTCACGATACCAGAGTATACTTCAACACCTTCGGAATGTCCGAAGGAAAGGATTCCTTCATATGCGTACTCGACGGAGCAAGAGCGTATGCGTCCGTACGTGCGGATATCTCAGGCAAGACTAACAGTTACAATACAGTAAATGCCATTTATACAATGCTCGCAAGAGAGCAGTACGATGTAACCGGTCTTTCACAGGGAGAAGTTTATTCCTATCTCTGGGAACTCCCCGATGAGACCATCACTCAGCGTTATCGCTTCGTAGCATCGGGCGATTATACCGACATGGCGAAGGAATATGCCGAGTATCTGAAGGAGACCTACGGAGACGCGTTCTCACTCCGTGACGATACTGCAGCTCCCGCATCCATAGAGATAATAGGAGCTATAGATAAAGTAAAGCAGATAGTGGGAATACCCGTATCCAGACCTCTCACTCTTACCACCTACGATCAGGCTGCAGAGATGGTTTCCGAGCTTGAGAACAGCGGATTTAAGAATCTTTCCGTCAGACTCACCGGATGGTGCAACGGCGGTATCAAACAGAAGATATTGAGACATATCAGGCCTATAAGCGCTCTCGGAGGAAGCGGAGATCTTAAGAAGTTCGTATCGGGCGCACAGGCGAACGGAACGCAGGTATACCTTGACGGATCTGTAATGTATGAGCATGCAAGTAATATATTTAACGGCTTCTTCTCATTCCGCGATGCAGCGCGTTTTATCACCAAGGAGAGAGCAGAGCAGCACCAGTTCAGCCATGTAACATATGCGTCCAGAGAGTTCGCAGAGAGCTATTATCTGCTTCACGCCGGACTTTCCGAGAAGATGGCTGACAACCTTCAGAACTATGCGACTAAGCGCAGTACCGGAGTATCCTTCTCCGATATAGGAAAGGATCTCGCTGCGGACTATTACAGGAAGGACTTCACCAGCAGACAGGAAGCTCTCGAGAATAATGAAGCTCGTTTCAAGAGTCTCTATGAGAGCGGAACTCCCTTCATGACCCAGATGGGTAATGAATATGCTGCCGTTTACAGCGATATGGTATCCGGAATGGATCTCAATGGAAGCGAATATACCATTCTTGATGAACATATCCCCTTCTATGAACTCGCCATCCACGGATATGTGGACTATACGGGAGAGCCCATAAACCTCTGCGGCGATGCTGAGGAGCAGCTCCTTATCAGCGCCAGATACGGCGCGGGACTTTCGTATGCATTCATGAAAGCAGATGCTTTCGTCACCCAGAAGACCATGTACAGCGAGCTCTACGGTGCAAGTTATGATTCCTGGAAGGACAGAGCGGTAGAGACTTACACCCGTTACAATAACGAGATGGGACATGTCTTCAATATGGAGATGACGGGATATAAGAATCTCGCTTCAGAGGTATCTGTCACCGAGTATGCCGACGGCACCAAGGTGTATGTCAACACGGGATTTAATGATTACAACGCAGGCGGAGTAAATGTTCCCGCGCGCGACTATGTGGTAATAAAGTAAGGAGACTGTGAAATGGCTAAGGTTAAGCGCAAGAAATATGTCGGACTTCAAAAGAAAAAGGCGATATCGGGCTACTTTTTCATAGCTCCTTTCATCATCGGCTTCCTGGTATTCATGGTTAAGCCACTGATCCAGTCGCTCTACATGAGCTTCTGCAATGTCAATGTAGGTGCAGGACAGTTCGATCTCGTATGGGTGGGATGGAACAATTACTACGCGGCATTCAGACTTGATACGAGCTTCTCACAGCTTCTTACGGAGAGTGTCTTCAATATGGTCGTCTATACTCTGGCGATCATGGTATTCTCTTTCTTCGTAGCACTCATCCTCAATCAGAAGTTTAAGGGAAGAGCATTGGTAAGAGCGATATTCTTCCTGCCCGTTATCCTTTCCTCGGGTGTAATGCTCGGAGTAGAAACGGACAATGCGGTTATGCAGAGTATGCAGCAGGCAATACAGGATTCGGCTTCCAATGTCAGCATTACAGAGACCATCCAGGTAGTCCTCAGAACGGCAGGAGTTGGAGTCAGGGCATTCGAGACCGTATTCGATATCATCGACAATATCTATGATGTTGCTATAGCATCCGGTATACAGATCATCATCTTCCTCTCGGGTCTCCAGACCATACCCGCCAGTATGTATGAGGCTGCACAGATAGAGGGATGTACCGCATGGGAGAGTCTCTGGAAGATCACATTCCCGATGATATCATCCATATTCCTTGTCAACTGGTTCTATACCATAGTCGACTACTGTATGAGAAGTGACAGTAAGATGATGGAGAAGATACAGGGTATCATGATCCTGCAGCTTAATTACGGTTTGGCATCTGCGATGTCCTGGGTATTTTTCCTGGTAGTATTATTATTTGTCGGCATCACCTCGGCACTTATTTCCAGAGGAGTTTATTACTATGAGTAAGTCTAATGCGAGAAAAATGAAATGGAGTGAGTTCCGGGAGAGAAATAAAAAATCCGGCGGCTATCTCCTTAAGAAAAAGACAATGGATGTCGGAGTATCTCTGGCAAGGTTTATTCTCCTTTTCGGAATGTGCTTTATGATCCTTCAGCCCATTCTGGAGAAGATATCGGTCAGTCTGATGTCGCTGGATGATGTTTACAATCCGGTCGTAATCTCGATACCGACCAAATTCATTACGGAAAACTATAAGATAGCTTACGGCGGAATGAGATATGCGACCGGTATCAAGAATACTCTTGTGGTATCGATCACCATAGCGATCGTACAGGTAGCTATGTGTACTCTGGTAGGGTATGGCTTTGCGAGATTCGAGTTTCCTTTTAAGAAATTCTGGTTCGGATGTGTAATGGCTATGATCCTCATTACGCCTCAGACCATCTCCACATCGCTCTATCTGCACTTCAGATTTTTCGATGTATTCGGACTTAAGCAGCTGATAACCGGCGAGCCTTGGAACCTTCGTAATTCGACTCTGCCTTACTATCTCATGAGCCTTGGCTGCACAGGACTTAAGAACGGACTGTATATATTCCTCATCAGACAGTTCTTCAGGAATGTTCCCGGAGATCTCGAGGAGGCTGCATATGTCGACGGACTCGGCACATTTAAGACCTTTATCAGGATAATGCTTCCCGAAGCCAAGCCCATCATCACGAGCTGCTTCCTGTTCTCATTCGTATGGCAGTGGACAGATGTATTCTATACGAGAATGTTCCTCGGAGGAAAGGTATTCCTCAGCACTTCGCTCAGCGGCTTTGCGGACGGAATAGGAGCATATGTCGGAACATCGAGCGGCAACGGAGGCCCTGTGGCACTGGCTCCCGCATATGTCAATCAGCTCCTCTCGACAGCGATACTGCTTGTGATCGCGCCCCTTATCATACTGTATCTCTTCGCACAGAGAGCGTTCGTCGAGAGCATAAGCAGTACCGGTATCAAGATGTAGTATTTATTTGACATATATGATATAATATATTGTGTTATAACCCGCTGTCAAAGCGGCGGATTATATAACTGCGGTTCACAGAGAATCGCCATTTCATAAAGGAGGAAATATTATGAAAAAGCACGTAACCAAAAAGGTTGCCGTTGCAGTTACCATGGCTTCCATGATAATGAGCATGACGGCATGCGGCGGAAGCGAGCCTGCAGCTCCTGCAGAGCCTGCAACTCCTGATACCAATCCGGATGTTCAGACTCCCGCAGAGCCTGAAGAGGAGCCCGCTCCTTACACCGTACTCAACGATCCCAAGACCGGCAAGCCTTATGACCTTGGCGGCATGGAGATCATCTGCCGTAACTGGTGGAGCCCTGAAGATGGTTCCGCTCAGCACGAGGCAACCACTCAGTTCGAGGAGGACGTTCTCGCTTACCACGAGTGGCTCGAGAAGGAGTACAACTTCACCTTCAAGTACTGTGGAGGACTTGGATGGGGAGCCGGTATCACCGATGAGTTCACCAAGTATGCTACTGCAGGCGAAGATGATCAGGCACTCCTCTTCACTCTTCCCGATGGATTCCAGGGACCCGCATTCTTCTCAGGCCTTTGCTGGGATTGGCAGCAGTTTGACACTGTAGATCTTAGCGACATCAAGTACAAGAAGAACCCTGTTACCGAGTACTCAACCTTCGGTGACAAGACCTTCGGCGTACTTGCTGGAGACGCAGAGATCGGAAACGTTATCTACTTCAACCGTCGTATCCTTGAGGAAGTCGGAATCGATCCCGACAGCATCTACGATAAGGTAGAGAACGGTGAGTGGACCTGGGACGCTTTTGAGGATATGCTCAAGACCGTTCAGGCTTACGACAAGGATGGCAACGGAGAGGCTGACTACAAGGCACTTTGTGCTAACGGCGTAGGCGCTGCAATCACTACCGCTGCTCTTGGAAACGGCGGAAACATCATTGATAAGGACGCTGACGGACATCTTTCATCCAAGATTGAGGATGCTAAGACCGTTGAGGCTGCTGAGTTCGCATACAGGATCGTTAAGGATTACTTTATGAACTGGCACGATCCCGCTGTATGGGATGACTATCGTACCACTTACCAAGACGGAAAGGGCGCTTTCATGATCGAGGAAGGTTATGCAGGACAGACCTGGAACTTCGTTGGTGCTTGTGAGGACGAGAGCGGATGCGTACCTTTCCCCACCAAGGACGGAAAGAACTTCGTCACCACCGTACACGGCAACATCATCGTAATGCCTAAGGTTTACGATATCGAGAAGGCTCGTCTCATTGCATTCGCTTATGATGCATGGGAGACCCTCCCTGTTGGATACGAGGATTACAACTCTCAGGCTGCTGAGTTCAACGCTTATCACCTTGATGAGAAGGGAATCCAGACCGAGTTTGACATGCAGAAGGCTATCAAGGCTAACTATGCAGGATATGCTCCTGACCTTGAGATCTCCAGCCCTCTTGACGGTGCTACCTGGTCAAACGTATACTTCGCTAACTTCGACGGAACCAAGACCGTTTCTGAGATCAACGATTCGTTCCACGACAAGTATGAGCAGGTTCTTAGCGATTGGAATGCTACTCTCGATGCTATGGAGTAATCCATACCATTAGAATCAGATTCTAAGTAAGAACGATCCCCCGCAGAGTGATCTGCGGGGGATTTTTTTGCACTTCACAAGAGTATTAAAAATGTCTGAATTTGTTGATATTATTGTATTTTCGCCATATAATATAATAGTACGAAAGTGAGGATTTTTCATGGTACAGGCACGGTTTCATCTGCCGGGATTAAGATATAATTTCCCTCTCAATATGCTCTGGGTCAGCCTCTTAAAGCAGCACCCCGAGTACTTCCGCGAAGGTGTGGAGATCGCATCCTTTTTCGGATGCTTTCCTTTTGCACTCTGGAACGGCGGAAGAGAGATAGATCCGAATGATCAGTGTGATGCGGGATTTATCACCGGTGTCATTAAGACTATCAATAATGCGGGTATCCCTGTCAGATATACCTTTACCAATCCTCTTATAACGGAGGAGGATCTGGATGATCCTTTCTGTAATTTCTGTATGCAGGCAGGAGCGGATCATAAGAATGAAGTCCTCGTATACTCTCCCCTTCTGGAGGAGTATATCAGGAAGAATTACCCTACGTATGCGATCGACTCCACGACCTGCAAGGAGATAAAAGATATAGATGCTCTGAATGAAGAGATGGAAAAGGATTACAAATATGTCGTCCTTGATTATAACCTGAACGGCAAATGGGATATGATCGAGAAGATCACTCATCCCGAGAAACTTGAAGTCCTTGTCAATGCGACCTGTACGCCCAACTGCCCCAGACGCGGTGAGCATTACCGTGATATCGCGAAGAGGCAGAAGATAATACTCGAGAACAGAAAGCTTCCTCCCGAGAAGAGAAAGCCTGTACCCGGTTGGGAGTGTAAGTACGGTGTTGAAAATACCGTATACACCATACAGAAGTATCCTACGGTTATTAAACCGGATGAGATATGGGATGAGTATATCCCAAGGGGAGTTGTTAATTTCAAGATAGAGGGACGCACGGGCAATCTCTTTAATCTTATCGATACGTATTGTCTGTATATGCTTAAGCCCGAATGTATAAATGAAGTCCGCTTCCAGATAACCCGCAATCTCGAGCAGAGCGGTATTATTTCAGTGCACGGACCGAGGCCTGCAAAGTGGCCCTGAGGTCCGAAGATAGGAAGCGTTAGCAGTATTATGTTCAGATTCCCCATTATTAAAATGCATAAAGAATATATCAAAGCAACCTCGATACTTCTGTCGGGAGTGCTCTTCTTTGGTGCGTGCGGAAAGCAGGCGCCGGAAGAGGAAGAAATCGTAGTCGAGCAGTCCGATGAATCGACCACATACAGAGTATTTGCCGTAGAAGTGGGAGATGTCATCAAGACGGAAAAGATAAGCGTATCTTACAAGCAGAGCGCTGAGCAGGAAGTGTCATTTTCTCTTGCGGGCCGAATGGTAGACAAGGTCTATGTGAACGAGGGAGATACTGTCAAAAAAGGAGACCTGCTTGCGGAACTGTCAGCGGACGATCTCGAGAAACAGATCGCGGATCTCGAGTATAGCATTAACAAGACGCAGACACTCCTTAAATACCTGGATCTCGAGGAGGAGAATGCCAAGACAGAAGCGGAGCTTAACGCTCAGGCACGCGCTCTCGGACATGCATCGAATGAGGATATACAGAAGGCCAGAGAGTCTGCAGGCAAGAAATACGATCGTCAGAGACAGGATTACAATGACAGCCTCGAGTTCGACATGATGAAGCTTAATAAGCTAAAGAGCGAATTATCGGGAAGCAGACTGAGGGCAGGCATCTCGGGAACTGTCCGCAGACTTAAGAAGAATCTCGAAGGATCGACTTCTCATAAGGACGAAGTGATCATGACGATACTCGACGGTACGGGTGGAATGTTCGAAGCTAAGTCGGCGGAGTATGCGGATCTCTTAAGCGGCAGCGAATCATTTACTGTCAACATAGCATACGGAGATGCGAAGGGAGATTACATCGTATCACCCTCAGAGCCCGATAAGTGGACGGACAGTCAGCTCTTTGAGATCGTGGCCGGCCCCGAAGATGCACAGCTGGAGGTTGGTTCCATAGGTACGCTCGTGCTTACTCTTGAGAGCAGATCATCAGTCCTTCGGATCCCCAATCAGGCAATACATCAGGCTGATGATAAATTCTATGTATATATGTCCGATGATGAAGGCATGCGCGTCGTGAAGTGGATAGAAGTCGGTGTCATCGGAGATGATTATACCGAGATAATAAGCGGACTTTCGGAAAAGGATCAGGTACTGCGTTGAAGACATCAATAATTAAAAACAGAATATTTGCGATGGGACTTTCGGCAGTGATGATCCTGTGCACAGCAGGGTGTGGTAATTCTGCAGCAAAAGGATCCGCAGAGGAGATACCTGAGCTTTTAGACCCTGTCATCCAGAGCGTCAATACCATGCCTGCGGAATACAGAAACCTCTACAACACCAAAGTGTATGAGGGTGTGGTCAGCATGGATATCACTGAGTACTCATACAGCAGTTCTCAGAATTTCTCTGCTTACGGCAAGCTCCCCGGGGAGAGTGTATCGTCAGGGGATGCACTCATTACAGGCAATACCGAGAAAAAGGATGAAGAGATCAGGAAACTTCAGGACCGGATAGCGGAATTTGATGAAAGCTATCAGAAGAAGATCCTTGAGATGCAGGAAGATTACAAGGAGCTTGGATATAAGATAAACAGTGCACGTGATAAGCATGAGATCTACCAGGGATCGGAGCCGGCATATCTCGATCCGGCTACGGGAAGAGAGTCCGCAGCACATGCCAAGTGGGTAGCAGAGAGCTATCAGGCGATGATCAACTTCAATCTTGCTACTCTCAACAAGGAAAATCAGGAGATAGCGATAGCGAAATATGTCGAGACTTACGAGCTCGACAGAGCGCATATGGAAGACAGCCTCGCAAGACTGGGCAAGCAGAAAAATATGACGAATCTCCTGTCACGCAGTTCGGGAAATGTGGTTGCGGTGGGATTCTATGATGCGGGTGCGCTCATCTCCAGAGGCAAAGCAGCAGCCGCTGTGGGAGACCTTGATCACAAAGTCATACTCACGGAGTATATCAGCAAGAATGATCTCACCAGAGCAAAGGATGTATATGCATTTGTTAACGGCGAAAGATATGAAGTAAATGTCAGAGAACTGACCAGTGAAGAATACAGCAGGATCAAGGACAGGGACGGATCGGTTTATTCAACATTTGAGGTGGAGGATCCCGAAGGGAAACTTAATCTCGGAGACTATGCGGTGGTTGTGGTTGCTTCGGATGCATACGAACATGTACTCTGCGTTCCCACCGATGCGATCCAGAAAGATGATGAGGGAACCTATGTATATACTGTAGGATCCGCAGGTGAGAATATCCGCAAGAATGTCAGCATTGGCAAGAAGGACGGAAATTTCACCGAGATAGTATCGGGACTTGAAGAGGGAGAAAAGGTTCTCACGGATCAGAATGTCCGTGAAGTAAATAAGACTACGACTGTGGAATATGGCTCTGTAAGCGGTAAATTCTCCACCGCAGGATATCTGTTCTATCCCGCAGGCGAGTGGCAGACCAGTCCGGTTGAGCTCGGTACAGTATATCTTAAAGAGATGTGCGTATCTCTCAACGAGCATGTCACCAAGGGACAGGTGATCGCCAAACTTGAAGTTGTTCCCGACACCATAGAGATAGCAAAGAGGGAGAGAGAACTCCAGAGACTGATGGAGAGATTCGCTGAGACCGTAAAGGAGAGGGAGGACTGCGGAGATCCTCCTGACTATGACGAAGTATGGAAAGCTACAGCCAAGGCTCTGGACAAGTCGATACAGACTCAGGCTGAAAAATATGCCGATAAGGCGGAAGAACTCGAGAAATACAAAAAGTATTCCGGTGTGATAAGCATAACCGCACCCTATGACGGAATAGTAACATCCATCCAGGAGAGAGAGGACGGAAGCCTGGTCTTCTACAAGGATAAGCTTGCCATGATATCCAAGGAGGATAAGAGCTTCGTCATCATAGAGGATAAGGGTGGTGCGCTCTCATACGGCAATCGTGTGAACATCACCTATAAGAAGGACGGACAGGATATCAAAGCTGAAGGAACCGTAGTTACGGCTTCGCAGCGCGCACTTAGCGCGGACCTCAGAAATCAGGTGGCACTGATAAGAGTGGATGCGGAAAGTTTCGCCGAAATGGCAGGAAGCAGCGTGACTTCCACGGGATATTGGAACAGAAATATGTTTACGGTTTCCACGGACACAAATGTGATGAACGATGTGCTTGTTGTGCCGAGGAAATGCGTTACTACCATAAACGGATCGACATATGTTACGCAGGTGTTTGATGACGGAACCGGGAAACTTGTGCCCTTTATCGCCGGAGGATCAGATTCGGCGAATTACTGGGCTGTCAGCGGACTTACGGAGGGAATGAAGATATGTTTGGAATGATGCTCCGTAAGTTTTGGAATAAAAAAGGTCTTAACTTCTGCCTGCTCGTGGGATGTATCCTGCTTATCGCAACGGCAGTGAGCTTCCCTCTGTACAGATCCGCAGCGTATGATCTTATGCTGGAGGAACAGCTTGGCGGATATCAGAGATCCACGGGTAAATGGCCCATGGTCATCAATGCCATGATCTCCGCGAGGAAGGATCCCGAAGGAAAGACGATCACCAAGATGGAAGCTTTTTCGGAGAATGTTTATTCCGAACTTGGTGTCAAAAAGAAAGAGACAGTCGAATACTATTACAACAATACCGATTTCTTTGAAAGTGAGATGAACAGATCAGACTCCGGACAGCTCAGTCTCAGAGCCGGTATGTTAAGCAACCTTGAATCAAAGGTTAATATCATAGCGGGAGAGAGTTACTCCGAGTCGGGATACAGTTCCGACGGAGCGGTCGAGGTCATCATCAATCAGGACTGCATGGGCGATCTGGGCCTCCTCCTCGGTGAGACGGTAAGATCCGACGGCGTGAAATTCCCCGACGGAAGTCCTGCCAGACTTAAAGTGGTAGGCGTGTTCGAACCAATAGACAGGAAGGACCCGTACTGGCAGATGTACCCCACGGATCTGCGTGCGACGCTTTTCATACGTTCCGATGTGTTCAAGGAGCTCTTTACCGGAGTGAATGCGTCCAAGAGATCGCTTACATGTATTTATTATTCGATCATAGATTATGAGAGCGTAAGAGCCGATCAGATCCAGTCCATCGTGGATAAGACCGATTACATGTTGAATTCGGGATCGTACAAGAGCGTTCTCAAGAAGCCCGTATATCCCGAACTCCTTGATGAGTATCTTCGCAAGGAAAATCGTATATCGGCAACGCTTGCAATACTTATGATCCCCATCATGGTAATGCTTGCGGCGTTCCTTTTCATGATCTCGGGTCAGATGTATGCACTCGAGAGATCTGAGATATCGGTAATAAAGAGTAGGGGCGGAAGCAGTATGCAGATCCTGGGACTTTATCTCGGACAGAGTCTGCTCCTTTCGATATTCGGTGCACTCTTCGGTATACCGCTTGGATCGCTCTTTGCAAGATTCCTGGGAGCTGCGAGGAACTTCCTTGAGTTTGATTTCTCCAAGCCGCTTAATGTGAAATATACAGGACAGGGATTCCTCTTTGCGGGTGTGGCAATGGCGGTAACGCTTCTGTCGCTGACGATCCCTGCATTAAAGCACAGCAAGGTCGGCATAGTCGAATTAAAGCACAGCAGAAGATCCGATAAAAAGAAACTCTGGGAGATCGTATACCTTGATCTGATCCTTATCGGACTGTCGCTGTACGGATGGTGGTCATTCGGAAGAAATTCCCAGAGCATGTCGGAGAGTGTCCTTGCCGGAAAGGGACTGGATCCCCTTCTCTATATCAGTTCATCACTTTTCCTTTTGGGATGCGGACTTCTTTTCTTAAGACTGTGGCCTAAGTTTGTTAAGCTCATCTTCCTTGTGGGAAAGAAGAGATGGAATCCGGCTGTATATGTATCATTCAGAGAGACAGAGAGAGACGGAGCAAAGAGAAGATCCATAATGCTCTTCCTCATCCTCACCATAGGACTCGGAATGTATCACTCGGGTGTCGCGAGGACCATACTTGAAAATGCTGTTGAGAACAGACAGTATCTCGACGGAACAGACATCATCATGAGAGAAGTATGGACCGAGATGATCGGTGAGAACGGAGAGAATCTGGGGACTTACTTTGAACCTGATTATTCCAAGTATGCTTCGATGCCTTTTGCATCGTCATATACCAAAGTGGTTGTAGGAGAAAAAGGAACCGTATCCTCAAGCGGAGAGAAGGGTAAAGTCACCGTATACGGTATCCACACCAAGGAGTTCGGACAGCTGACTTCCCTGAGGCGAGACCTTACTCAGGAGCATTATTATGCTTATCTTAATAAGCTTGCTGTCGTACCTGACGGCGTTCTCCTGTCATCCAATTTCCGTGATAAGGATGGTATAGCGGAGGGAGACACGATCTATTTTAGCTGCTCGCTCGGCAGCCAGTTAAAGGGAACTGTAGTCGGATTCATAGATTATTTCCCGGGATACAGTCCTAAAGCAACGGAAGTAGGAGCGGACGGAAATGCATTTACAGCGGACAGATATCTCGTTGTAACACACTACGATTATCTGAAGCGCAAATGGGGTGTTAAGCCCTATGAAGTCTGGATCGGTATGAAGGACGGATATACCTCGGATGATGTCAAAGAATGGATAAACGATAACAACATCAGACTTACCAAGTATGTAAACCTTGAGAATGATACCGAGGAAGTGACGGAGGATCCTCTCCTTCAGGGAACCAACGGAGTACTCACGATGGGATTTGTCGTAACGCTCATCCTCTGCGCGATCGGATATCTGATCTATTGGATACTCTCCGTGAGAGAAAGAGAGCTTGTATTCGGTGTCCTTAGAGCATTCGGATTCCACAAGAAAGAAGTGTTCCAGATGCTCCTGGTAGAGCAGCTCTTCTCCGGCGTATTGTCAGTGCTTGCCGGAATAGGCATAGGAAAGCTCTCGGAGAAACTCTTCGTGCCCATTGTACAGCAGGCATATGCATCGGCTCAGCAGGTTATCCCGATGAGACTGATCGAGAATGCAACGGATAATCTCAAGATATATATTGTGATAGGAGTCGTCATGGCGGTATGCGTCATCGTGCTCATAGGACTCCTTGCCGGAATGAATATCACCAAGGCTCTTAAGCTCGGAGAAGAATGATAGATGAGTGATCAGAAGATCGAAAAAAGAGAAATCGTAATAAAGGCTGAATCGGTATCCAGATGCTATCCGACTTCGAGCGGGGATTTCTATGCTCTCCGCGATGTGAGTGCTGAGATAGCAAAGGGGGAATTTGTCATATTAAAGGGCCGTTCGGGTTCGGGTAAAACTACGCTCATGAATCTTATCGGAACTCTCGACGATCCGACTTCCGGAACTGTATATATCGACGGAAAGCCGGTTAAGGGAATGCCTGATTACAAGAGAGAAGAACTGAGGCGGAAGAGATTCGGATTTGTATTCCAGTCCGTGTCGCTCATTCCTCCTCTCACCGCATTTGAGAATGTTGAATTCACGATGCGAATGGCAGGCATAGGACCCGGTAAGGAAAGAGATGCCAGGGTTGAGGAATGCTTAAAGAGAGTAGGACTCTGGAACAGAAGGGATCACTATCCCGGCGAGATGTCCGGAGGAGAGCAGCAGAGAGTCGCCATAGCCCGGGCGATCGTCAACAAGCCGAGGATCCTGATCGCGGATGAGCCGACCGGCACTCTGGAC
>DFKT01000009.1:0-58620 GCA_002373595.1 Lachnospiraceae bacterium UBA3638
CTTGGTATCTGTAACGGATTCCAGGCACTCATTAAGCTCGGTCTCGTACCTACGGGCAAGATAGTGGGTCAGGATGAGAATTCACCGACTCTTACATTTAACACGATAAACCGTCATATATCCAAGATGGCTTATATCAAGGTGACTTCCAACAAGTCGCCCTGGCTCAGAAAGGCACAGCTCGGCGGAGTATACTGCAATCCCGCTTCACACGGAGAGGGAAGATTCGTAGCTCCGGATGCAGTGCTTAAGGCTCTCATCGAGAACGGCCAGGTGGCAACGAGATACTGCTCGCCCGACGGCACAGTTTCCATGGATGAGGAATACAATATCAACGGATCATTCCTTTCGATCGAGGGTATCACTTCACCCGACGGACGAGTCCTCGGCAAGATGGCTCACTCCGAGAGAATCGGAAAGGGCGTAGCTGTAAATATCTACGGCCGGCAGGATCTTAAGATATTTGAGTCGGGCATAGAGTATTTCAGATAATACAGATCTTAATCATTGAAGGTGGAAAGTATGAAAGCTTATCTGATCCTTGAGGACGGAACGGTCTTTGAAGGAGAACACATAGGAGCGGAAAAGGAAGTAATAAGCGAGATCGTCTTCAATACTTCCATGGCGGGATATCCCGAGGTCTTGACGGACCCCTCCTACGCAGGACAGGCGGTATGCATGACATATCCGCTCATAGGCAATTACGGAGTGTGCAGAGCCGATCTGGAGTCGGGCAGAGCATGGCCGGATGCCTTTATAGTGCGCGAGATGTCGAGAGTCGCGAGCAATTTCAGATGCGATGTGACATTGCCCGAGTACCTCGCAGAGCAGGGTATACCCGGACTGCAGGGCATCGATACCAGAGCACTCACAAGGATCTTGAGAGAGCGCGGAACGATGAACGGCTGCATCACAACCAGGGAATACAATGGCACAGAGCTCGAGGAACTCCTTAAGAGAGTCAAAGCATACACCTGCGGACGCGTCGTGGACAAGGTAACCTGCGACAAGGCATATGAAGTAAAGGGTGCGGATGCACTTCCTGACAGTACCGCATTTATGACGGTCAACGAGCTTAACGGCAAGGGGCTCAAGATAGCGCTCCTCGACTTCGGAACCAAATCAAACATAGCCAGAAGCCTTGCTGCAAGAGGATGCGATGTCACGGTATATCCGGCACATACACCCGCAAGCGAGATCCTGTCGGGTGGATATGACGGTATCATGCTTTCCAACGGCCCCGGCGATCCCAAGGAGAACACCGAGATCATCGCTGAGGTTAAGAAACTCTATGAGTCGGATGTCACGATATTTGCGATATGCTTGGGTCACCAGCTCATGGCACTTGCTACCGGAGCGGATACGCATAAGCTTAAGTACGGACACAGAGGAGGAAACCACCCCGTAAAGGACCTCGATACGGGTAAGGTATATATCTCATCACAGAACCACGGATATGTAGTTGATACGGATGCGCTCAATGCGAATGTTGCCGTCCCCGCTTTCGTTAATGTAAACGACGGAACGAATGAAGGACTCAAGTACACGGGCAAGAATATATTCACAGTACAGTTCCATCCCGAGAGCTGCCCCGGACCGAGGGATTCCGGAGATCTGTTTGACAAGTTTATAGGTATGATAAAGGAAGCGAAAAATGCCTAAGAATAAAGACGTTAAAAGAGTAATGGTAATAGGCTCCGGCCCGATCGTCATAGGACAGGCTGCAGAGTTTGACTATGCGGGAACGCAGGCGTGCAGAGCGCTTAAGGAAGAAGGAGTCGAGGTCATTCTCGTCAACTCCAACCCCGCTACTATCATGACGGACCGTGACATAGCGGATAAGGTCTTTATAGAGCCGCTCGATGTCAAAGTCCTCGAGGATATCATTGAGAGGGAGAAGCCCGACTCCATACTTCCGACACTCGGAGGCCAGGCGGGACTTAATCTCGGCATGGAGCTCGAAGAGAGCGGATTCTTAAAGAGCCATAATGTAAAGCTACTCGGAACCAGCGCATGGACGATAAGGAGCGCAGAGGGACGTCAGGAATTTAAGGACCTCATGGAGAGGATAGGAGAGCCCTGTGCCGCATCGACAGTCGTTACCTCGGTAAAGGACGGTGAGGATTTCGCTGACCAGATAGGCTACCCGGTAGTGCTTCGCCCCGCATATACCCTCGGAGGAAGCGGAGGCGGAATAGCGCACAACAGAACGGAGCTCGATGAGATACTCGAGAACGGACTCAGACTATCCCGTACATCCGAAGTACTCGTAGAGAGATGTATAGCGGGATGGAAAGAGATCGAGTATGAGGTGATGAGAGACAGCGCCGGCAGCTGCATCACCGTATGTAACATGGAGAATATCGACCCCGTAGGAGTTCACACAGGAGATTCCATCGTAGTCGCTCCCTCACAGACTCTCATGGACAAGGAGTACCAGATGCTCCGTACGTCCGCATTAAAGATAATAAATGAACTTAAGATCACGGGAGGATGTAATGTACAGTTTGCACTTCATCCCGAGAGTTTTGAATACTGTGTAATAGAGGTTAACCCCAGAGTCAGCCGTTCTTCGGCACTCGCATCCAAGGCTACAGGATATCCTATAGCAAAGGTTGCAGCCAAGATCGCACTTGGATATACGCTCGATGAGATACCAAATGCGATAACGGGAAAGACCTTCGCCAGCTTCGAGCCTGCGCTTGATTATTGCGTAGTCAAGATGCCCAGACTTCCTTTCGACAAATTCCTCACCGCCAAGAGAACCCTCACGACTCAGATGAAGGCGACCGGTGAGGTTATGAGTATATGCAATAATTTCGGCGGCGCTCTCATGAAGGCCATAAGGAGTCTTGAGCAGCATGTAGACTGTCTGAGAAGCTATGATTTCACTGCGCTTACGGATGAGGAACTTGAGGCCCAGCTTAATGTCATAGATGACAGACGCATATGGGTCATCGCGGAAGCGCTTCGACGCGGAGTATCCGAAGAGCATATCCATGAGATCACCAAGATCGATATCTGGTTCATCGATCAGATAGCGATACTTACGGAGATGGAAGGCGCACTTGAGAAATCGGGAAAGAGTTTGGATGAGGATCTCTTAAGAGAAGCCAAGAGACTCGAATTCCCCGACAGCGTCATCGCGAGACTTACAGGTCTATCCGAGAAGGAAGTTCACGACAAGAGATATGAACTCGGCATTCATACCGCTTACAAGATGGTAGATACCTGCGCAGCTGAGTTTGCTGCGGCTACGCCTTACTACTACTCGGTATACGGTAAGTGCGAGGAGAACGAAGCCAGGGAGACCTGCGACCGCAAGAAAGTCCTCGTATTAGGTTCCGGTCCTATCAGAATAGGTCAGGGTATAGAGTTTGACTATTGCTCCGTACATGCGACCTGGTCTTTCTCCAAAGCCGGATACGAGACCATCATAGTAAACAATAACCCCGAGACGGTTTCTACCGATTTCGATATTGCAGATAAGCTCTACTTCGAACCTCTGACCGATGAGGATGTCGAGGAGATCGTCAGACTCGAGAAGCCCGACGGAGCAGTCGTACAGTTCGGCGGACAGACTGCGATCAAACTCACAGAGCACCTCATGAGGATAGGAGTACCCATCCTCGGAACCAAAGCAGAAGATGTCGATGCTGCCGAGGACAGAGAGCTCTTTGATCAGATACTCCAGAAGACCGGTATACCGCGCGCTGCGGGAGGTACCGTATTTACCGCAGAGGAAGCCAAGAAGATCGCCAATGAACTCGGATATCCCGTGCTCGTGCGTCCCAGCTACGTACTCGGCGGACAGGGAATGCAGATCGCAACCTGTGACAAAGAGATCGAAGAGTTTATGGAGATCATCAACCGCATTGCGCAGGATCACCCCATACTCGTAGATAAATATCTCATGGGCAAGGAGATAGAGGTTGATGCCGTATGTGACGGAGAGGATATACTCATCCCCGGTATCATGGAACATATAGAGCGTACCGGAGTACACTCAGGAGACTCGATCTCCGTATATCCCGCACCGACTATCGGTAAACTCATCAAGGACAAGATCGCGGACTATACACATCGTCTTGCGACTGCACTCCACGTCAAAGGACTTATCAATATACAGTTCATCGCCATAGATGAGGATGTATATGTCATAGAGGTCAACCCCAGATCCTCACGTACCGTACCTTACATCAGCAAGGTAACCGGTATCCCCATCGTAGATCTTGCGACCAAGGTCATACTGGGATCTAAGATAAAGGATCTCGGATACAAGCCCGGACTTGCACCCGAAGCAGAGTACTATGCGATCAAGATGCCCGTATTCTCCTTTGAGAAGATCCGCGGAGCTGAGATAAGCTTAGGACCTGAGATGAAGTCCACCGGTGAGTGCCTCGGTATAGCCAAGACTTTCCACGAGGCTCTCTACAAGGCATTCCTCGGAGCCGGAGTAAAGCTTCCCAAGTATAAGCAGATGATCATCACCGTCAAGGATGCGGATAAGGGCGAAGCGATAGGCATAGCCAAGAGATACGAGAAACTCGGATATACGATCTATGCGACGAGAAGTACCGCCGCAGCTCTTAACGAAGCCGGCGTAAAGGCTCGTAAGGTCAACAAGATATCTCAGGAGAGCCCCACCGTCATGGACCTTATCCTGGGACATAAGATAGACCTCGTAATAGACACTCCCACTCAGGGACGCGACAAGTCCAGGGATGGATTCCTCATCAGACGAAATGCCATCGAGACAGGCGTATACTGTATCACGGCGATGGACACCGCGCGTGCTCTCGTCAACAGTATGGAACATGTCAATGAGAACGGTAAGCTTGAACCTGTAGATATTGCGGCCCTGTAGTATAAATGATACCATTAAGGGCAGTTGGCAGCGCAAGGTGAGGACAGATGAGCATAGTATATACCAGCGAAAAGTGTATAGGTTGCAATAAGTGCATCAAAGTATGCAGTGCTGTCGGTGCGTGCATTTCCGAGGAAAAAGACGGAAAGGCACGCATTATTGTAGACGGAGCTAAATGCGTAGCCTGCGGAAGCTGTATCGACGTATGCGCCCACGGAGCCAGAGAATTCGAGGACGATACCGGGAGATTCTTTGCAGACCTTAAGAAGGGCGAGAAGATATCGCTCCTTCTTGCACCTGCTTTCAAAGCAAACTATCCCGACGAGTACGAGAGCGTGCTCGGAGGATTAAAGCAGCTCGGAGTAAACCGCATCATAAGCGTGTCCTTCGGAGCTGATATAACGACCTGGGGCTATCTTAACTATATCAAAGAGCATGATTTCGTCGGAGGCATCTCGCAGCCCTGCCCCGCGCTCGTTTCATTTATCGAGAAATATATTCCCAAACTCATAGATAAGCTTTTCCCCGTGCAGAGTCCCCTTATGTGCGCAGCCATATATGCGAGAAAACAGATGGGGATCACGGACAAGTTTGCTTTTATCAGTCCTTGTATAGCAAAGAAAGTAGAGATAGATGATCCTCATAATGAAGGGCTCGTTCAGTACAATGTCACTTTTGAGCATCTCATGAAGTACATTCGTGATAATGATATCAAAGGACCTTCCATACACAGTGAGATAGAGTACGGACTCGGATCCTTCTACCCTACGCCGGGCGGACTCGCAGAGAATGTCAGATGGTTCCTCGGAGACAGTGTATATATCAGACAGATAGAGGGTGAGAGACATCTCTACGAATGGCTCTATTCTAATGCGGACAGGATAAAGGATAACAAGACGCCTTTCCTCTTTATCGACGCGCTTAACTGCAAGAAGGGATGTATCTGCGGTACGGCGGTTAATCCCGATAAGGCAAAGACTGATGATGCGCTCTACGCGCTTCTCGATATCAGAGAGAAATCCAAGAAGGCAGAGAAGGGCGATGCCTGGTCCAAGGCTGAGACACCCGAAGAGAGGCTCAGACTGTTTAACGAGCAGTTTGCTGACCTTGACCTGAATGATTATATCAGGGGATATACAGACAGATCCGCTGATTGTAAATTCAAGATACCTACCGAGGAAGAGTTCGACGAGATCTTTAAGAGCATGAACAAATTCACGGAGGAATCCAGAAATATCGACTGTACCTGCTGCGGATATGACCGCTGCAAGCACATGGCCCTCGCTATATACAATGGCTTCAACCATAAAGAGAACTGTATCTACTATGAGAAGACGATGGTACGTGAACTCGAAGTGGAGAAGGCTGTCGCAGAGGAAGCAAACCGTGCAAAGAGTTCTTTCCTTGCAAATATGAGCCACGAGATACGTACGCCTATCAATGCTGTCCTCGGTATGAACGAGATGATACTGCGTGAGAGCAATGAATCCGGCATCACATCGTATGCCGAATCGATAAGGAGTGCGGGCAATACGCTCCTCGGTCTGGTCAATAACATACTCGACTTCTCCAAGATAGAAGCCGGCAAGATGGATATCGTGGAGGTTAATTACGACCTGTCCTCCGTCATCAACGATCTCGTCAATATGATCGCCATCAAAGCGCAGGATAAGGGCCTCGAGCTTGAGATGAGCTTTGATCAGCATATTCCGAAGTCACTCTTCGGAGATGAGATCCGCATCAAGCAGATCATCACCAATATCCTTACGAATGCAGTCAAGTATACCGAGAAGGGTAAGGTTTCGTTTAATCTGGGATTTGAGAAGATTGAGTCGGATCCTGAACATATTGAGCTGAAGGTATCGGTAAAGGACACCGGTATAGGAATAAAGCAGGAAGATATCTCCAGACTCTTTGAGAAGTTTGACCGCATAGAGGAGGAGAGAAACAGAAATATCGAGGGTACCGGTCTCGGTATGAACATTACTCAGAGGCTTCTCGAGATGATGGGATCGTCTCTGCAGGTGGAGAGTGTTTACGGCGAGGGTTCTACATTTAAGTTCTCTCTGAAGCAGAGAGTCGTCAAATGGGATGAACTCGGAGACTTCGAGTCCGCTTACAAGCAGTACGTCTCACAGAGAGAAAGTTATAAAGAGAAATTCACGGCACCTGAGGCGGAGGTTCTCGTCATCGATGATAACCCGATGAACCTTATGGTATTTAAGAGTCTCCTCAAGCAGACGCTGATCAAGGTCGATGCGGCCAATGACGGATACGAGGGACTTGAATTCGCACAGAAAAAGAAATATGACATCATATTCTTTGATCATATGATGCCCGGTATGGATGGTATAGAGACTCTGCACAGGATGCGCGCGGAAGACGGCCCCAATAAGGGTACTGTCTCCGTATGCCTCACGGCCAATGCAATATCCGGAGCGAGAGAGGAATACATCAAAGCGGGATTTGACGATTATCTCACCAAGCCCGTAGATCCTCCCAAGATAGAGAGCATGCTCGTCATGTATCTCCCGAAGGATAAGGTCATCATAACCACCGACACCGGAGAGGACAGCGCTGAAGATGAGAAGTATCCCGAGTATCTTGAGATGCTTGGCAAGTTCCCCGGTATAGATCTGAAGACCGGAATAAGCATCAGCGGCGGAGTGGATGAGTATGTATCCGTGCTCAAGATATTCGATGAATTCTTTGATGATAAGTATAACGAACTTCAGGGATTCTACGATACCGATGATATAACCGACTACACGATCAAGGTCCATGCCATGAAGAGCTCTCTCAAGATCATCGGTGCAGGCAGATTTGCAGAGAAGGCACAGGCTCTTGAGAACGCGGGTAAGAGCGGAGATATTGCCTATATCAAAGAAAATCATGCTCCTTTCATGGATGAACTGAAGACATACAAGAACCCCGTATCGGAAGCGCTGGCTGCGGAAGCGGAAGCGAATGCACCTGCACCTCCGGAGGCAGAATCCATCGATCTCGAGTGGATGGATGAGATCTACGGAGAGATGAAGGATGCGGCACAGTGCAAGGAGATGAACCGTATCACGAGCATCCTTGATGAACTTCGCGATTTCGATGTCCCGGCCGGAGAACGCGAGAAACTCGACCAGATAGAAAACTGCGCAGAGGCAGGAGATTTCGAAGCAATATTGGCAGTGATAGGATAAAAGTATGGGATATTGCATGAGCAGGGAATATGTGATGAGGTTTGGCACGCCATGATCAGAAGTGATCGTTGACCATGGCGTTTAATATCAAGGATTATTAGTTAACCTTCTTTACCAATGCCATCTCCATTATCTTATCGCACAGATCGCCGAAGCTCCTGCCGTCCGCTTTTGCGGAGAGGACAAGGTGGGAGTCGGGATAGAGCTGAGGGAGTGAGTCACACTCCAAGCATACGAATTCTTTGAGGTCCTTGTCGACCATGAAATCCATCTTAGCATATGCATTAACGCCGAGGGCAAAGGCAGCGTCCTCGGCTGCTTTCATTAATCTCTTTGAGAGTTCTTCGGGGATATCTGCGGGGCACTTGGTAGCCTGCTCTCCGGTCAGAGTCATGCCCTTTTCTTTATCCTTGGTCTCGAGGGGAAGCTTTTCAAGTACGGGGAGAGCTTTGCCTCCTACGGTACATACAGCGAATTCGCGTCCTGCGAAGTATTCCTCGACGAGTACTTCGGTATCCCATCTGAAAGCATTGTTCACAGCCTGACGGTAAGCGGCCGGGTCGCCTGCTACGCTTATTCCGAGTCCTATACCACCGTTATTGGGCTTAACGATCACAGGATAGCTAAGTCCCTTTTCTGTAGGATCGGGGATAGGAGCGCCCTTTCTGATGCAGTATCCGTCGGGGACGGGTACGCCGGCGTCGGTCATTACGAGCTTAGCCGATATCTTGTTGGAAGTGATAGCGGATGAGAATGAGTCGCATCCGGTGTAGTCTATTCCAAGCAGGTCTAATGCAGCCTGTACCTTACCGTTCTCGCCGTTAGCTCCGTGAAGAGCAACGAAGACGAGATCGGCCTGTTTGCATATCTGGAGTACATTGGGACCGAAGTAAGAGTCGGACTGGTCCGTACGGCGCTTTCTCGTAGCCCAGAGATCGGGAATCTCATCGGGGATATCCTTGGGAGCGAGAGAGTACTTAACAGGATCCTTAAATACATCGGGCAGGAGTTCCTCGGTTTCTCCGTATCCGAAGAATACATCGAGAAGTACGACATTGTTGCCACGGTTTCTGAGGACCTCCGCAACAGTGACACCGGTCTTTAATGAGAGGTTTCTCTCGTTGGAAAGACCTCCTGCGAGAACGACTATGTTGAGATTGCCGGGAAGTATGAATTCCCTGAGTTCGTCATCACTTATATATTCGTCCTTAACGATGAGGTCGGAACCGTCCATATTGAGCTCCAGAGTGCCGAGCATCTCACGGGTGAGGGATGCGATCTGGAGTATACGCTGTATCTGATCAGGCTTTAAGTCGACATCATACTTCTTCTTGACGAAAGCCTGGATGCGCCTGGTGATGGGCTTATTTACATGCACGATAAGGAAGTTCGTCACGCCGAGGAGTGCGTTAAGCTTCTTGGAGTTGACGAGATCGTCGAGCATATCTATTACTTTTAATATCTCGCCCGCGCGGAATGCAGTCATGATGGACTTGAGCGAATCGAGGAGATTCGGATTCTGACGCGAGTAGAGTATGCAGTACGCGAGGAGATATGCAACATTGTCGGAGTACTTGGGATCTCCGATCATATCGCAGAGGAATGCTATGAATTCCGATATATCGCAGCCGCTTCCGAGAGAGAATGCCTTCTCTACGAGCATACCTACGAGACGGTTGGTCTCGGATTTTTCTTTTTCACTGACAGCAGAGCGGATCATACTGTTGATGAACTGATCGAGGATCTGCATCTCAGGACGCTGGCCGGCGGGATTTACACGGATGTTGTACTCGCCGTTCTCTCCGAAGTCAAAGAATGTATTGGGAGCATGGCTCTCGGAGAATCCGAATTTACCGTAGTCATATCCGATGTAGTATGTCTTCTCGCCGATATCGTTCATGAGGATATTGACGTAATCGTAGTCGATATTGTGATTCTCGATGACCTTCTGACGGTCGATGATACGGCGCTTATAGTGCTCGATGAATTTATCGGAGAATCCCTGACCGTCAAAGGATACGCAGCGGTCGGGAGTATCGTTCAGGATGGTGACATATTTTGCTTTGTTGCCGCCCTTGGAGTGACCGATGACTGTGACGAAATACTTGTTTAAACCAAGCTGATCATAGGCTCTCTTGTACCACTCGAGTGCATTGATCTGCTGGAGTGAATCTATCTGATTGGCACCTTCGAAGTCGTCGGTCCATTCGTTGTCCGCAGTTCCGCGGTAAGCAACCACCGCTTCGTGCTTTCCGTTCTCGTCGGGCTCGCCGGCATCGTTCTTTATGACAATAGAGATACCGCCGCCGGCACCGTATGCCGTATCGAGGTGAGCCTCTGCGATAAGCGAGTTTGAGATAGCCGGGTTTTTCAGGATGGCGAGGATGACATTACGGAAATCGAATCCGTTCATCTGCGTTGTGTATGTGCGCTCATTATCGAGAGCATCCAAATCTATCGCACCCAGGTATTCGCCGACGGTCTTTCCCTCTGCATGAAGGATAGATACGAGCGGAGCCATATCCGGCATATATGTGAGGTGTTCTATAAGCAGCAGTTCGTCGGTACGGTACATCTTTAAGCCTCCGTGTTAACTAGTTGGATTCGATCTCTTCGATGAGAGCCTGATATACGAGGTTTAAGTTCTCGTTTTCTTTTCTTATGTTGCGGACGAGGTTTACTCCTATGAAACGCAGGAGTGATACGCCTGCAGCGGGGTGAGAGTCTGCGTATGCGTCAAAGTCTTTCCTTGAGATGGATACGCAGGTGCAGTCCGATTTGGCGCGCACTGTAGCGGAACGCTTGTCGCTGTCTATGAGAGCCATCTCGCCGAATACGCAGTGCATATCGGATTTGAGGGAAGCGCAGACAAATTTATCTCCGAAGACGGTGGTCTTGATGATATCTACATCACCGTCTATGAGGAAGTACATATCCGATCCGGTATCACCTTCCGTGATGATATCAGTGCCCGCGGAAAAGTCGGACGGCTTGAGGAGCTTTGCAAAGTCCTCGAGATCGCTGCCGGAGATGGAGCTTAAGAGCGGGAAAGTTTTAAGCTTTTCGGTGTATTCCATCAGATCTCCTCCCCGAGTATTATCGCACCGCAGTTACCCGGGATGATATAGTCATCGCCGGGATTTAAGCGGGGTTCGTTGGTTTCCATTTCTTTTACTGACTTAAGGCGCTGTATGATCTCACCGTAGTTGGTTGATTTCTGGGCCTCGGAGAGGATGTTGTGCTTGATCTCTTTCTCAACTCCCATGTTCTCCAGGATGCCGAGGAGGAGGAAGTTCTTCTCCGATTTATACCAGTCAAAGAGTTCGCCGTATCTCCTGCCGATCCAGGACTCGCTGATGGGCTCTATCTGGACGGAGGTACCGTCACCGTTGTCGAGGAAGGAACTCATGACCTTGCTCATTCCGCTGTAATTGGTAGAGGTAGTGAGGATGTATCTGGTGTATTCTTCGGTGTATATGATCTCTGCACAGTTCTGGGCTTCGAGGTAATTGCGGTATCTTTCTGTCCTGATCTGTGCACATATATGGCATTTGGAATTGAGGTTTCTTGCGAGGAGAGCAGTTACGAATACTCTGGAGTCGATAAGCTCTTCGTCAAGGTTCTCGCCGCTCTCACCGATGATGAGAACTTTGGAAGCCTCTTTGATATTGGCGTTCTTGAGGGTCTGCTCCTCGGTGAAGTCACCCTTGAGGATGTTTAATCCTTTGAGTTCCGCATCGTCGCGAAGAGTCTGGAGCCTGACGTCCTCGGCTCCGGTGATAAGGATTATGTCGGCTACAGAGAGGTTTTTGTTTTTATGAAGGATGCCGACAATGAGACTCTTTATGTCGTTTTTCCATCCGCATACGATGATATGTTTTTTCATATTTTGCATTTTCTTGATACCTCTCTCAGCATTTAATCTGCGCGCGACGAGCGCGGACGATATGTAACCTGTGATGGTGGAAAGTCCTACTACTCCGAGTGAGAGGACTATGAGACCGAGGATTCGCCCGCCCGGAGTGCCGGTGAATTCGTAATCGTTGCCGGCGAGAGCGAGCATATTGTAGACGAAGACGTCGATGAACGAGAGCCCGTCATCCTTGCCTCCGCCGTAGATATAGCAGGCATAGCAGACGAGCAGGACGAGCACGAGGATAAGTGTGATGGTATCTGCATGTGCGTCCCGCAGGATCCGGAGGAGGTTTTTCTTCTTTTCCGGAGTCTTCTGTATTTTCTTGTTTTTATCGGAATTTTTGCCCATACACGGGTTATTTTACTATATTATGCTGTTTTTTGGCAAATCCTTTGAAAATCGGCGTATAGAGGGTGTTTTCCTTGATTTATCCGAGGAGGGTATGGCATAATGAGAAGAAGAATAAGGTCCTGCAAAAAGGGGCTTATTGTTTGTTGTGTAAAGAAAAGACAACCGGTTTAAAGGAAGGTTTTTATGTCGCAGAGCATCACGGCTGATAACGGAAAGAAAAAGAAACTTCTGATCATCATTCTGGGAGTGTTACTTCTCATAGGTATCATCATAGGTATCATAATCTACACAAATGCGATAACCGCAATAACGATGCGTATCCAGAGGCTCGTCGGAACGGTCAATCTCTACAACGATGACAAGGAAGTAGAGCTCAGGGAAAAGATGAAGCTTGGCGCCGGACAGACTGTAACGACGGCGGGAGAGAGCCTCATCATGGTTTCGCTCGACGATACGAAGCTTATGACGATGGAGGAGAGCAGCCGCGCGGATATCAAGGCGAGAGGAAAGAAGCTCGAATTCGACCTCATAGACGGGAATCTCTTTTTCAATGTAACCAAGAAGCTTGGAAAGAAGGAAAGCTTTGAAGTATGCACATCTACCATGGTCTGCGGTATCCGCGGAACCAGTGCATATGTCGGAAAGGACTCGACTCGCCATGAGACTCTCATGGTTACGGACGGTATAGTCCATGTGCTCGCGACCAACCCCAGGACGCTCGAGACGACGGAAGTGGATGTATATGCCGGAGAGATGATCACGATATATCTCGATGAAGAGGCTGAAGGTGACAAGACCATATCCATCGTTAAGAGAAAGTTCAGGGAAGAGGATCTTCCTTCACTTGCTCTCGATGCGATACGTAAGAGTCCGGAACTGCAAAAGAGGATCGCTGATGCAACGGGATTTAGTGTGGAGAGACTTACGGCCCTGGCAGATGCTACGAGTAGGGACGGTATCTCGATGTACGGAAGCGCAGCGGACAAGCTCAGCGCAGACGGTATCAAAGATGCGATCCCCATCATGGGAACCAAGGCTCACATCATGGTAAGCACTGCCAATAATGCGGCAGATACCGCAGGCGAGAACCTTCCCCTTGAGATAGCGATAATAAAGGGGCTTAACGGCACTATGAATGCAGGTGCCGATGCGGGATACGGCGATGAGCAGCTCAGTGCGATGGTTGAGAGTTCTTCGGGATGTGTCGACAAATGTATATCTGACGCGCGTGATGCCGGACTCTCTGATGAGGAACTTGTAACGGTGGCAAACAGCATCATCGGAGCGCTTCAGTCTTCTGTCGGCGAGATGGCAAAGGCGGACCTTACCACATCCGAGATCGGTCAGGTAGTTGATGCGATAGAGATCGTATATACGGATGCCATTAAAGATACCGTAGCGGCTGCTTCGGGAACCAATACGGGCGCTAATGCAGGTGCAGGTACGGAGACCGGTTCGGGCGATGGAACAAGCGCGGGCTCAGGTGAAGATCAGGTAGCGCCGGCACCGTCTTTATCAAGTGCGGGAATACTTGAGGCTGTAAGGAATGCCTCTGATTATATCACGAGTACCGTGGACAGTGAGATGATAAAGAAGTCCACGGGAGAGCAGACAGCTGAGGAACTTCTGAGAAAGAGACCTCAGACTGCGAGCGGAAATGACGGTAACGTCAATGGCGCGGGAAATGATGGTGCTACGACCGGAAACGGTACAGGTAACGGAACCGGCGATGCAAACGGTGGCAACGGGAATGGTAATGGCGCAGGCGGAAACGGAAATGCAGGGACTGCGGCTGGTGCAGCTAATGCAGGCACAGGTGCTGCAGCTACAGGAACCGGTGCAGGCGCTACAGGTGCCGGGGATCAGAGTAATTCATCCGGAGACGGTGGAAGCACATCGAGCAACTCATCGAGCAACACGCCGGCAGATACCACGCAGAGAGCAGTTTCTATCGCAGGCAATATTTCGGGCGGAACCGTAACGGCTTCGAGGACCACTGCAGCTCAGGGTCAGACAGTCACTCTTACTGCTACTCCCGACCAGGGTAATGTATTACGGCAGATCACGGTAAATAAGCTTGATGCGAGTGGAAATGTCACCGGCACAGTATCTCTTACCGAAGTAAGTGCGGGCAGCAGCTATTCATTCAGCATGCCTGCTAATGAAGTTGCGGTAGATGCTGCTTTTGCTCCGTCAATCAGCGGAACACTTTCTATCACGGGTAATACTATAGTCGATTCGGTACTTACCGCAACAGTTACCGGAGGATCCAATACGGGTACGCTCAGCTATGTGTGGAAGAGGGGCGGAACTGTTATAGCAGGTGCGACAAGCAGTACATATACGCTGGTTGCGGCCGATAAGAATAATATCATTTCATGCGAAGTTGTAAGTTCTGTGGAAGCAGGAAAGCTGACAGCTCAGACTGCATCCGCTGTTCAGCCACATACATTTGAGGTGACAACGTTATACACTTCCTCAAGAGGAAATGTGGTGACCAAGCTGGGTGATACCGCGGCAACCCGATTTGAAGCAGGAGCGACGGTCAGAGTATATGTTACCTGCACGGAAGGCTGGGAGGAGCAGAGACCTACCACCGACCAGACCGGTACGACTGTATGGTATGATGCGAACGGTGGATATTACTACTTTACGATGCCTGATCCTTCGCCCAATACGCTCGTGTCTCTTGGCGTTACCTTCACTGCGAAGTCGTATGCTGTAACACTGAATGCAGCAGGCGGAACGATAAATGCGGGCAATGTCACGACATATACGTACGGAACCGGTGCAACCTTGCCTACAAATGTTACGAAAGCGGACGATGCAACCTTCAGTTACACATTCGCCGGCTGGTTTGATGCGGCTACGGGCGGAAATCAGGTTACATCGATATCCACTACAGATACCGGAGCGAAGACATTATATGCTCATTGGACAGCAACACCCCTGACTACAACGCATACGCTTGATCTCCGGATTGGTATCTGGAATGGTGATATGAATTTGATGCCAATAGTGTATATGGGAATACCATTTGTAACTATGACCGATGCGAACGGAAACACCATATTGAGTGGCGGGGATGTACCTGTGGGCGCGGTTGTTACGATTACATATGATCTCTCTGTAGTTAATACCGCTACTGCACAGACCACCATAAGTTATGATTCCTGCTGGGTTAATTACGGAAGTGCGCATACTTCGCTAAATTCTTCAGATATTACTACCGGGACCAATTCCGTATCATTCGCAATGCCGGATGGCGATGCGGAGGTTGATCTGATATTCCTTGAGGCAGCATCGACAACAGTCACGTACCCTATCAGTACCGTATTTCAGAGAGGAAATATTATCGCAGTACCGGATCCTTCACAGGGCTTTGGCTCATCGCTTATTAACGAGGAATCAAGCGTGGACGGTATCACGGTTTCCGTAAAGATAAACGGTACAACGCCTACGGGAGTTCAGGTGGCTGCTGAGGAAAATGATGCTGTCGAGATCACAATATCATCGGATGAATTGAATATTAATCTGCTTCAATGCTGGAAACCGGGATCTGCTGGAGGAAAGACCAGTATGGGAGCCCCGCCGCAGCAGCTGACATCTGCGACAGTGACTAATATTTCGGCAAAGTCGAAAAAGATATCATTTACGATGCCGGCTTATGGAGTGGTGATCTATACCGCTTACTCAGGTACAGGATATGCAATATCCTGTGAGCCCGCTCTCGGCGGAACGGTCACTGCGACACCTTCCGCTCCTTCACAGTATATCTCTAATGTGGCAGCAGGTAATCTCGTAACGATAACGGGTAACCCGGATCAGAACTTTGCACTTGCATCCGTCGAAGTATTTGATTCGTCGAACAGCAGTGTTACTGTAAGCAACGTTGTATCCAATACCGCCACATTTACGATGCCTTCATCGCCGGTGGTTGTTGTACCGACATTTACAGTTCCCGGGCCCAATGCGGAGATAACTTTGGATACGGATGAAGTTGATGATATGATGTCACTTCTTGCCCTGCCTGGAGTTTCGAAACTGACAATTACGTATACGGCGGGTGACATAGATATATCTTCCGGATCTGATCTTCATATCCCTGCAGGAAAGACATTGGAGATTGCATCAGGTGTTACTCTTTATGATAACGGTGGAGTATTTACCAATGATGGAACTATGATCATTGATGCAGGCGGAGCTTTTGAAAACCATAGGCTTATCAGAAATGACGGAACAATTGTCAATAATGGTACATATACTATCGGTGATTCGTGGGGAGGCGTGCTGTATAATTATGGAACGTTTACAAACAATGCGGATGTTACATACATGCAGACATCTAATCATGTAGACTGCTTTATGGTTAATTACGGCACTGTGGATGGTAGCGCTGCAAGTGATGTGTATCCCAGACAGCCGAATACAGTGCTTGAGGGATATGATGATTCGGGATCGAGCTGGCAGCTTACATGTGGAGGTATTCTTTCAATCTCAAGTGATAATGCGTGGAGCGGTAACAGCTGGCAGTGGAACCCGAGAAATACAAATGGGGGAAACAGAGAGAAGTACGGACCGTTTACAAGAGGCGTTGTTATAAATGATGGAGTCACATATATCGGCCAGGGAGCATTCCAGGGTGACACGAGATTGGAGTATATCGTTATACCCACGAGTGTAACTTCTATAGAAGAATACGCTTTCGCGGGAGCAAGTAAACTGACGGATATATATTATGCCGGAACTCAGGAACAGTGGGCTACTGTGATAGCAAATACTGACTTTAGCAATGCCGGAAATGGTGCGCTGAGTCGAGATACAGTAACTGTTCACTATAACAGTACCGGACCCTGATAGGAATCTGACCGGAAATCAAAAGGCAGTATGAACGCCTTTTGGCGGAGATGGAACTTAAGAGACATCAAGGTGAAAACCGGATCAATCCCTAGTTTTTCGCGGAGTGGAACGATCTTATAACCAATCATACGGGTACGGGAAATAGCGCACTTACAGCCCAGACAGTAACTGTTCACACATCGGATAACCCGTAAAGCTTATCAGCGCCGGACCTTGATCTGAATTCAAGATCGAACATGCGAAACAAAAAGAGCAGCCCTGTGGCTGCTCTTTTTGTAATTGATAAACAAAAGCCTTTAGTTTATTTTTTCGCCAACTCTCTGCTGATGAGGAGGATTACATCCTGATACATGCCGCGCATGGTCTCGTGCTCTGCTTCGATGGCGGATTCGTCACCTGCATCGGCAGCTTTTTCAAGTCTTGCTGCGATCTCGGAGAGTTTGGTCGCACCGACCATCTTGGATGTGCTCTTGAGTGAATGTACGAAGACACCGTAATTATGCCAGTCTCTTGCGGCATAGCTTTCGTCTATAGCTTCTGATTTTTTCTTGGATTCGCGAAGGTAGCCGGAGAGGATCTCGGCATAAAGCTCCGCATCGCCTTCGCAGTAAGTCATACCGGTCTCTTTGTCTATGATATCGGGTTTATCGAATGAAGGCCCCGTCTCTTCGGAGTGGACTTTTGTGCTTTCATCGGATGTATATATCACCTTAGATGCGGGGAGATACTTGATCAGGAGCTCCTCGAGCCTGCCGCTGTCAATAGGCTTGGAGAGGTAATCATTGAAGCCCTCGTTTAAGTATCTGTCCTCGGCACCGGATACGGCATCGGCTGTCAGAGCTATGAAAGGTGTGGTCTTGTTGATGGACTCGGGGTCTTTCTTTATCCTGTTCATAGCGGTGGTGCCGTCCATCTCGGGCATGCGCTGATCCATGAGTATAAGATCATAGGTCTTGATCTTACACATCTCAATGGAATGCAGACCGCTGGTTGCGGTATCGATATTTATCATCGTATTCTTAAGGAGTCCCTTGGCTACGACGAGGTTGGTCATGGTATCATCGACTATGAGTATGAGAGCATCCTTGGCATGGAAAGGTTCCTTCTTGGCGTGGAGAGCCTTGATACTCTTTTCGAATTTGTCACGGAAGTCTCCGATGGGCTCGTTGGAGAGTTTCTTTTGAGGAATGGTTACTGTAAATACAGAGCCTAATCCGTACTGGGACTGTACATCTATCTTTCCGCCCATCATCTCAAGCAGGCTGACTGTGATCGCCAGACCAAGTCCCGTGCCTTCGATAGTGCTGTTCTTCTCGAGGTCTATTCTCTGGAATTTCTTGAAGAGCTTTTCCTTATCCTCATCCTTTATACCCATACCGGTGTCTTTGACGGAGATAACGAGTGCAAACTCCGGCTCGCCATCCGCCTTGTCCAGCATAGTTTTTTTGACATAGAGGACGATGCTGCCCTTCTGGGTGTACTTGACTGCGTTGTTTAATATATTGGTGATGATCTGGCGGACTCTTACTTCGTCGCCCATAAGCAGGTCGGGCACGGTGCTGTCCACGTCCACATCGAACTTAAGACCCTTTGATTCCGCTTTGAAGGAGATCATGTTGCTGACGTCGTTGAGCACGGAACTTAAGCGGTATTCCTTGTTTACGAGCTCCATCTTGCCGGACTCTATCTTGGAGAAGTCGAGTATGTCGTTAATGATCGAGAGGAGATTCTTTCCGGCACTGTCGATATTTCCGGCATAGTTGCATATCTCAGAGAATACGTCCCTGATCTCGGATTTATTGGATGGTGTATTATCCCTCGCCTTAAGGCTCTCCCTGAAGATGATCTCGTTCATGCCGAGTACGGCATTGATGGGAGTCCTGATCTCGTGCGACATATTGGCGAGGAAGTCACTCTTGGCGGCATTTGATCTCTCTGCGAGCTCCTTTGCCTTTTCCATTTCCTCATTCTCGAGCTGCTTCTGCTCGGAACTAACGATGAGGAGCATGGTAACGGTGAAGGATATGATGACGAATGAAATGACAAAGAGCATAACAGCGATGACGCTGTAGGGATCGGCTTCGCCGACTTCGCCGATGCTGGCAGCCAGAGTATCGCGCATCCAGAAAGCGAGGAAGAATCCGCCGACGCAGAAGACGATAACGATGGCAACATAGACGGGCCTGAATATCCTGATCAGACGGCTCCTCTTTGAGTGGTCAAACTTGGTGATCTCATCATCGTATTCCTTAACGACAAGGAGCGGGATGAAGACAAAGAAAAGCGAAGCGAGGATGCTGAAGGGGTAATAGGGATCAACCCAGTCTGACGGCCAGTCGAAGCAGGATGCCACCCAAGTGATCATCTCAAAGATGATATAGAGCATGAAGCCTATGTTTATATAAGGGAACTTGGCTCCTTTATCACGATATTTCCTGTAATTGGCGATGGCATTGATAGAGAGACTCAAAGTAAGAGTAGCCCAGAATACCTGCCATATATTGTTGAATATGCCTCCGAACTGAAGGTACAGAGCAAGCTGTGCAATGCCGAAAGGTATGGGGATGAGTGAGAGGGGAGAGAATCTCTTTACCCCGTGATCGCGCATCATGTTTAATTGGATATGTGCCGGCATCACGAAAGCAAGGTTCCAACCGATATAAGCGAAGAAGGATGAGAGATTGGGATCTTCACCCATAACCAGGGCATATACGGCCCAGTAGTAATTGGAAAGCAGATATCCCAATAGGAATATTGCCAAATATGTAAGAGTTTTGCGGGCTTTTTTGAAATATCCGAACAGACACAGGAGCAGGCCTCCGATATTAAGGAGGATCGAGAGGATATTGACCAGGTTATCGAGATTTATCATATGTTTACCCCGTGAAAGACCGTAAAAGGTATAGCCCGGTTCCGATGCGGATAGAGGGACTCGAACCCTCACGCTTGCGCACAAGAACCTAAATCTTGCATGTCTACCAATTCCATCATATCCGCGAGTGCTAAAAGCCTATAAACATAGGTAATTTATTATAAGATAAGGCGGTTTTAATGTCAAAGGGGAGCGCGGCGGAGCCTGTTCCAGCGAATGACTGCAACGCCTATTATTATTACGTATCCGACTATGCTCAGGGGAGCGGGGGTCTCTGCGAGGAAAAGCATGCCCCAGATAGCTGCAAATATGACCTGAGTGTAGTCAAAGACTGAGATGTCCTTGGCCGGAGCAAATCTGTATGCGGTGGTGATGCCGAACTGTCCGAGCGCAGCGGAAACTCCGGCGAGAATGAGACAGAGGAGCTGGCGTCCGCTCATCGGAGCATAGTTAAAGATAAGGAAGGGCAGCGTGACCGCCGATGAGACAAATGAAAACCAAAATACGATGATAGGTGTATGGACGCCCTTTTTGCCGAGACGCCTCACAAAGACGTAAGCGGTACCGGCACCGAAGCCTCCGTAGAGACCGATGAGAGCGGGGATAAGCAGGAGATTGGCACCGGGCCTGATGATAAAGAGCGCACCGATAAAGGCTATTACGGTCGCTGTGATATCAAGCTTGGACGGTTTCTCCTTGAGGATGAATATGGAACCTATGATCGCGAAAAAGGGAGAGAGTTTATTGAGCATATTGGCATCGGCGAGACCGAGTCTGCCGATGGCATAGAAGTTTGCTATAAGTCCTGATGTGCCGAAAAGACAACGAAGTGCGATGTCGGGGATAGCTTTTTTCTCAGGGATGATGGTCTGATGATCTTTAAAGAGGACAGAGAGTGCTATGACTAATGCTACGGCATTTCTGAAAAAGGCCTTCTGCATGGTGGGAAGGTCCCCTGAAATGCGAACAAAGAATGTCATGAAAGAGAAGCCGAACGCAGCAGCTATGATACAGGCGATACCTTTTTGCTTATCGCTCATCTTCACTCCCAGTAGCCCTGCGTTTTAGGGGTAAGCCTGCCCTTACAGATGGGGCAGAGGAGTTCCTCCGTATCGATGTTATAGATCAGTTGGATGTCGTCCGGTTTATCTCCGCAGTCGGTCTTTCCGATGAAACGGTCACTGTAACTGCCTACCATAGTCTCGAATACGGGAGCAGTGATGTAGTCTGAACAGGCACGGCAAAAAGCCGGATAATGGCTGAAACTGTATCCGGAATCTTTTTCGTACGCCAAATGGATCGCGGGATGGTGCGCCGTTGCGAAAAAGTTGATGATATTGTCTTTTTCAGATTCTTTTTGCCCCGTTCCTATGCGCAGGGTCTTGCGATAGTCCCCGTTCTCGCATTCGAGGCAGACAATGCGGCCCATTTCGTTCTTCTTTTCCTCCTTTTCTATTTTATAATAAATCTGCCGAAAAGTGGAAGAATATTTTCAAAATATGATATAATACCATTATGTGTGACTTTTTGATAAAAAGTGCGGATTCGGTCCGCATAAGTTCTTTATTGGGACTCGGCGGAGTCCTGGTTTCGTTTATCCTGACATTATTACTCACGGGCAAACTGATGAACAAGCTCCCCAGGGACGGAGGAAGGGCTTTTGCCGTAGAGGGCAGCAAGTCCGTAGGAAAACCGAGGGGTGCCGGCATCATATTCGTTTTTGTATTTATCTTTACGGTGCTCGTATTTGCACCCATAAAGGTTGAGTATCTGCTGTATCTGGCACTGATTGCAGTTTCCATGTTTACGGGCTATCTCGATGATGCGGCTGCGGCTCCGTGGGGAGGTCTCAAGAAGGGCTTGCTCGATCTTGCCGTGTCTGTCCTTACTGCTGCGGCTTTTCTCTACAATAATGAGCCCGTCATAAATCTTTCAATGTTAAATGCAAGCATCAGGATCCCTGTGATACTGTACTTCATCCTTGCTTCTGCGCTTGTGTGGGGCAGTATAAATGTGACTAACTGTGCGGACGGAGTGGACGGACTTTCCGGTACGCTCACGATCATTTCGCTTATGGGATTCTACGGTGTGATGAAGATAACGGGAGCTTCTCCCGACTTCGTTCCCCAGATCATGTTCCTCATATTCGCTGTACTGGCTTATCTTTGGTACAATTCAAACCCTTCAAAGTGCCTGATGGGAGATGCGGGCAGCAGAGCACTCGGACTCTTTATCGCTGTTACGGCTCTTAAGTCGGGGGATCCCCTTTTGTACCCCCTGCTTGTGATGGTAATAGCCCTCGACGGAGGACTCGGACTGTTAAAGGTATTCCTTATCAGGGCTTTCAAGATCTATATTTTCAAAAAGACAACGATGCCCCTCCATGATCATGTGAGAAAGAATCTGGAGGACAAGTGGTCGAATCCCCAGGTTGTTTTCAGATTTGCGATAATACAGGCGGTCCTGGTCGCATTGGTGCTGTATCTGGTCGTGGCCGCGAGATAGGATAGATATATGTTTGATAAACTGACTAAATCCGACATCCGCAAGATGGAGGAGGAGATAGAACACAGAAAACTCGTGGTAAGGCCCCAGGCGCTTGAGGATTTAAAGGCGGCAAGGGCTCAGGGGGACCTGTCTGAGAATTTTGAGTATTATGCGGCTAAGAAATTCAAAAATCAGAATGAGAGCCGGATCAGATACCTTGAGAAGATGATCAGGACGGCCGAGATCATTGATGATTCGTCAGCAGATGACGAGGTCGGGATGAATAACACCGTAACTGTGGAGTTTTCCGATGACGGATCCGTGGAGGTCTTCAAGATCGTTACGACCATCCGTGCGAATTCCATCGGAGGTATGATCACGGGAGAGTCGCCCCTGGGCAAGGCTCTGCTTGGTAAGAAGGTGGGCGATATCGCTCATGTGGAGCTCGAGAATGGGGCAGGATATGATGTTAAGATCCTGAAACTGGAAAATACGGACGGGGACGACGATGCAATCAGAAGCTTTTGAACTGCAGTCAAAAGGACTGAAATTAAAGAAATTCACATTCAGGGATGCATGGACGATGATGTTCATCTTCCTTCTTTTTGTATTTGTGAGGACTTTCGGTGAGGCATTGGTGGCCATGTTCATGTCACTGATGGAGCCCCATCTTCCGGAGGCGATGAAACAGGCCATATATATCTATACCGACGGAGTGGCTACCGGTTTTACCGGGAATGCGACTGTTGTTATGACCGGCATTGGCTTTATCATAGGATCGGCAGCAGTATTAAAAAAGAGCCTTCAGCTGATATCGGAGGACAGGAAGAGAAGAGAAGAACTTGCCAGGTTTAAGCCCATAGAAGTCAATGCAGAGCCGAAAAAGGGCATTGAGGGATATATGGGAAAAGCCCCCGTCTATGTGGATATCATCCTCTTTGTACTGGCAACTATCGGAGCGGCGCTGGGAATCGGGATGCTTTTTGACCTCTCCGGTGTGACTTCTTCGGAGAGCTATCAGGCAGTGGCTAAGCTTCAGTACTCATGCGCTCCTGTGATAGGCGTCATCGTCTATGGACTGATCGCACCGGCAGCGGAGGAGATAGTCTTCAGAGGAGGGATTTTCAACTATTTAAAGAGACATTTCCCTATCAGGCTGGCTGCGCTCTTTGCAGTATTCATATTTGCCTTTTATCATGGGAATTCGGCGCAGACGGGATATGCTTTCATAATGGGAAGCTTCATCTGCTACGGATATGAGTATTTTGAGGATTTCAGGGCGGCGCTCTTCATACATATGGGAGCAAATACCGCTGCATATATCATGACCTATGTGTCCAAGGCTTACCCCGCAGTCAGAAACTGGGGCACGGCACTGGTGCTTGTGGTTGTCGCAGGAGTTTGCGTATACCTGCTTAATAAGAAAAAGCCCGGGATTGTATAAGCGGTTATGTAAACTAATGCGGTGCGGCTTCAAATGACAGTCAGGGCGTTCAAAGTAAAGTTATGTAAACCGATAAACCCGGAGAATATGAATCATGTCAACCAACAGGGAAAGAGAAGTCTGGCCCGACCTGCTTAAGTGCATAGCGATGATGATGATAGTGGTGCTCCATTTCCTCGGAAAGGGAGGGCTGCTTGAGATGCGTGAAGGCGGCGCGACCGATCCGGTCTTTCTGACTGCGTGGTTAATGGAGTCTCTCTCCATCTGCGCGGTAAATGTTTATATGCTCATAAGCGGATATTTCCTGTCGGAGTCGGGATTTAAGCTCAGCAAGCTGATTTCCCTCTATCTCAGGCTGTGGTTCTTTTCTGCTGTGCTGGGACTGGTATTTCTCGCCTGCGGCTTTGAGACGACTGAGCCGATCGACAAGCACTTCCTTTTAAGACTGCTCGCCCCTGTATCCATGGAGCATTACTGGTTTATGACGGCTTACATATTCATGTATGTCATGCTTCCTGTACTTACGACGGCTGTAAAGCATATGACGGACAGACAGTTAAAAATCTGCACTCTTGTCCTTCTGGCTGTTCATTCCTTTATCAAGTCGGTGATCATCATCGGATTTGATCTGGATGCTCACGGATATAATGTGATCTGGTATATATGCGTATTTATGGTAGCAGCCAATATCAGAAGAAGTGGGCCGGGGATTCTTGGCCGAAAGGGTGTCAGCCTGATCGCGTTCCTTGCAGGAGTCCTCTCCGTATTCGGGGAGAGTGTGGTCTTGAGGATCCTCTATGCACGCACCGGACATTTTAAATATGTAATCGGACTTCCGCTTGATTATAATAATGTATTTGTACTCCTGGCAGCTCTCGGACTCTTCGGACTCCTGATGAAAGTGGAGATAAAGGGAAAGATTGCGAGTGTTATCAAATGGGCGGGACCATATACTTTGGGAGCGTATCTCCTTCATGAGAACTTCGTTATCAGGTATTCGTGGTTTAAGTGGTTTGGTTCTGAAAGAATAACAGGTGCGTTACAATTGGTGGGATGCACGCTGATTGCGATGATTGCTGTTTTTATAACAGGTGTACTTATTGATTTTGTTCGTGGGCTTTTGGCCGGATTATTAAATAACATATTAAAGAAAATTAAGCCCTATAAGAAAATATCAGATGCAATTTATTCAGTTGATACCGTCTTTGCGGAGAAGTAAATGGACAGGACAAGGCTGAAGAATATAATAGCGAATCACAAATATGAGATTCTTGATAGTATAGCAATCGTTATTCTTGCTCTTTTTCCTTTAAGACATATCCATATAGGAGGAGATCTCGGCGACACGGGATATAATTATGCGAACTTCCTCTATATGGGAATGGATCATATGGATCCCATGTGGATGTTCTCCACATATATATCCAATATCGTTGGACATTTCATGACTGTGCTCCCCTTCGGAGATACGGTCCTGGGACTTAATTTCTACACGGCACTCACTGAGACCGTGATCGCCATATCGGGTTATCTGTTCTATACCAGGCTGGTCAAGATCCCCGGGATATATGCTTTCCTGGGTGAGTTCTTTGCACTTTGCCTCTGCTGGTGCCCGACAGCTCTTCTGTATAACTATCTGACATACTTTTTCCTTTTTGTTGCCTGCGTGCTCGTAAGGCAGGGACTTGTGATGGGAAGGAACAGGTATCTGGCCGGGGCGGGAGCGCTCCTGGGGCTCAATGTATTCGTCAGGTTCTCAAATCTTCCTGAAGTCGTGCTGATACTGATCGTCTGGATATACTGCATATATGAGTATAAGGACAGGGTACGCGGTGAAGCTCCTGCCATCAGGGGCAGGGAGAGAAGAAATGCCCTTGCCTCCATGGGAATTCGGACCGGACTCTGTATCGGCGGCTATCTGGCCGCAGCGGGAATTGTGCTTTTGTATATCGGACTCAGATACGGGTTCCCGGTATACTTCGACTCGATCAACAGACTGATGGATATGCCGGAGTCGGCTGCGGACTATTCGGCGGTCGCCATGATAAAGTCCATAATCCATGAATATATCGATATTTTCTATTGGATCATAAGGGGAGCGATATTCGTGATAGCAGGCGTTATTATATCAATCCCGGTAAGGAATTACACCGGACATGTCAGCGCCAGACTCAAGAATATCTGCATATCTCTGGCCGGAGTCTTTTTCGCGGGACTCATGATCTTCTGGTGGATCGTAGGCATAAACGGAAGCGGCGGGCATTTTTGTTCTACGGCATATTACAGCTACGACTCCATGTACAGGTGCGGAGTCATCTGTCTCGTTCTTATGCTTGTGACCGCCCTGATCATTATGGTCAGGCCCGGAGTTGCCAAGGAGGACAGACTGACAGCCATGATAATGGCGGGAGTGATACTCGTTACACCTCTTGGCAGCAATAACAGGCTCATGCCGGCGCTCAACAATCTGTTCTTCGCGCTTCCTTTCTTTATCTACAAGGTGCGTGTGGTTGCCTTTTTCAAGGATCCTGTCATCAGATTTAAGAAGAGAGATTTCTCTTTTGCCATACCGACACTCCCGGGCAAGATAGCCGGAGGATTCTTCCTGGTGCTCTGTGTCATTCAGTTCTTTGGATTCGGAGCAAAGTTCGTATTCCAGGAAGGGACCGGAGTTCGAAGTGCGCACAGCTACGTTGAGAACTGCGAGGCTATGGATAAGATCAGAGCTGATGAAAAGAGAGCTTCCGAGATATCGTTCGCGGCAGATTATGTAAACCAAAACGGGCTTGAGGGCAGAGAGGTCATCATAGTCGGAAATGTCCCTGCGCTCAGCTTTTATCTGAGGATGCCGGCAGCGTTCAACCCTTGGAGCATATTAGATTCGTACGATCCCGATATATACGAGGAGAAACTCACAGAAGCACTTGAAAAGAGCGTGAATGATCCGGATCTTCGTCCCGTTATCATAGTGGATACCAAATACCTCTATACCGATGGGGAGAAAGCTCCGATGAAGAGTACGGAAGAGAGAAAGTGGCTCTTTACCGAGAAAATGATCACGGAATACGGATATAAGATGACCTGGGGAGGTGAGCTCTTTGCAATTTACGAGTGAAGAAACCCCTGAGATCAGAGTATCCGTAAGGACACTGGTCGAATTCATCCTAAGGAGCGGCGATATAGATAACCGCAGCAGCGGCGGAGCCGAGACAGCCATGATCGAAGGCACCAGGATCCATAAGAAGCTCCAGTCCTCCATGGGAGGGAACTACCGGGCGGAGGTACCTCTCAGCTGCTTTGTGGATACTGGAAAATACCGCTTATGCATAGACGGACGCGCCGACGGGATAATAGAAGATGATAACGGTGTCACGATTGACGAGATAAAAGGTACTTACAGAAATATCGAACGCATGCAGGAGCCTGTGCCGATCCATTTGGCACAGGCTAAATGTTATGCATATATGTACGGGAAGGATACGGGAGCGGATGAGATAAGGGTCCGCATGACCTACTGCAACCTCGAAAACGAGGATGTGAGGATGTTTTTCAGCGATTATACCTTTGAGGAGCTGGAAAGCTGGTTTGACGGACTGGTATGCGAGTATCAGAAATGGACAGACCTTAAGTGGGAATGGATGAAGACCTGCCGGGCCTCGATAGAGGGACTGGAGTTTCCATATGAGTACAGACGAGGACAGAGGAAACTGATAAGCCAGGTATATCAAGCTTTTATAGAGAAACGTAAGTTATTTTTAGAAGCTCCGACGGGCGTCGGCAAGACGATATCCACACTCTTTCCTGCCATTCATGCCATGGGAGCGGGACTGGCGGACAGGGTCTTTTATCTGACGGCCAAGACCATAACGAGGACTGCTCCGGTGGAGGAGATAGCCGGTCTCAGGGAGAAGGGACTCAGGTGCAGGGATATAGTGATCACTGCCAAGGACAGGATCTGCCCTATCTGTGAGGGCGGGGAGAGGCCTGAGTGCAATCCCGAGAGCTGTCCCTATGCGAAAGGTCACTTTGACAGGGTAAATGCAGCTCTGTACGAGATGCTGGAGACCGAGGAGGAACTGACCAGGCAGACTGTTATGGACTATGCCGGGAAGTATACCGTCTGTCCCTTTGAGATGAGCCTGGATGCCTCTATGTTCTGTGATGTGATCATTTGCGATTACAACTATCTATTTGACCCAAAGGTGGCTCTGAAGCGATACTTTGAGGGCAGCTCTGACGTATCCAATATATTCCTTATCGATGAGGCCCATAATCTGGTGGACCGGGGAAGGGAAATGTACAGCGCTCTTCTCCTGAAAAGTTCCGTAAGTAACCTGACACGAGTGTTAAAAAAGACAATCCTGTCGGAAACATATACAGGGGGTAAAAAGAAGCCTAACGACGGGCAATTGACATTACTCTTGACGGAGCAGACGCAAAGTGATGAGCAGACAGATATAATTGCACTCGATTCAATATCGGACGACATCGAAAAGGCGTATGATACGCTCTACAGGAAGGGTAAAAAAGGAAAAAGATCCAAGGGAAAGTCAGTCCTCGTAAGAGAGGGGTATGCCCAGAGAATGGTCCACCATCTTGAGAAATTAAATTCGCTCATGCTGGAGATGAAGAGAGAGTCGGAAGGCGGAAAAGTACTGGGCGGAGCGGATGATCTGAACCTGCTCGTGTCTAAAATCACGGGTGTTATCAAAGAGTATCTGGAAGAGAGAGAGGAGAAGAGGCCGGATGTAGTCGATGATATTCTCTCGTTCTATTTTGATGCATCATTCTTTAATGAGATATATGATGAGCTGGATGAGAATTATACCATATATGATAATATTGGGGACGATGGGGACTTTTCGGTAAAGCTTCTCTGCGTTGATCCGTCCGTCAAACTCCGGGAGAGGATGGCAAACGGTATCAGCAGTATCCTCTTTTCGGCGACTTTACTTCCTATTAAGTATTATAAGCAGCTCCTCGGCGGGACGGATGAGGACTATGAGGTATATGCCGAGAGCGTATTTGAGAAGGATCAGTACGGTGTTTTCATAGCCGGAGATGTCAGCACGAGATATAAAAGAAGAAACTACGAAGAGTATAAACGAATTTCGGTTTACATAAAATCTGTCACAGAGGCAAGGAAGGGCAACTATATGGTCTTTTTCCCTTCATACAGTGTGATGGAAGCTGTCTATGATATCTATACGGCGGAATTTGAAAAAAATGAGTCACATTCGGGTTTGCCGGGCAGCACAGTGATCATGCAGTCTCCCAACATGAAGGAGGAGGAGAGGGAGAAATTCCTGTCCTATTTTGACGGAAACGGGACTGTAGCATTCTGTGTTCTCGGTGGTATATTCGGAGAGGGTATAGACCTGAGGGGAGATAAGCTCATCGGAGTAATAATAGTAGGAACAGGCCTGCCCATGGTGGGCTTTGAACGCGAACTTCTCAAGGATCATTTCGATAATGAAGGCATAAACGGGTTCGATTATGCTTACAGATTCCCAGGAATGAACAAAGTATGCCAGGCTGCGGGTCGGGTTATCCGCACTGTGGACGATAAAGGGGTGATAGTGCTCCTTGATGATCGCTTCCGGGAACCTTCCAACCAAAAGATTTTCCCTTCTGAATGGCAAAATTATCTTATTTCGGATCAAAACGGGATTGATTTTCTTCTGCGTGATTTCTGGTCTTAGGTAAATCTCACTTTTCTATATTTTGTGTTTTTCAAGTGCTCCTACACAAGAGCACTTTTTTTCTGCAAAAATGCGTTTTTTTGCGACTTTTTCGTATCAGTTTAATGAGATAATATGCGAATGCGGTTAACATAAAGTAAAATAATTCATGTGATTTTTCATTAAATAACACATTAAAATTTGCGATTATGTAAACAAAATATGTCAGAAATGAAGGAAAAGCAGTCGATATTTAACCTTAAAACAAGTGTTAGGAATAGTGCTTGACACATTTGTCATATTGTGGATAAGCAGGTGGAAATCGTGGAAATGTAAATCAAAATTTCGATAGATCCAGCAGAAAGGACTGAATATGACAGGAGAGTTTGCGAATTTCATTTTAGGCATAAAATTGCAACCACCCGCTATAGAAAAGTGATCAAAAAAAATTTTATGGAAATTCTGAAATCAACAAATATTTTAGTTGACATAAAACACGAAAAATCATCGAATAATTGTTCTCCGGACCCTTTCCGGTCCCCTCAGGGACGATTTTTCCTCCCGGAAAATGTGACACATGTTTCGGAAATGAGATCCCGGTCCTGCCAATGATCCCTTCCGGATGCCTTCGCATGCATATTTTGGAAAAAAAACTATTCGAAATATGCCAAAAAGTCTTTTGAATACTGAGTTTTTGTGGTAGAATATCTCTTTAATTGCGAAAGAAATGAGGTGGAGCATCTATGTGGGCTTACGAAAGCGTTTTTTATCAGATCTATCCGCTTGGATTCTGCGGTGCACCCTTTGAAAACGACGGGGTTTGCGAGCATCGCATACTCAAAGTGATCGATTGGATCCCTCACATGACCAAGCTCGGGATAAATGCCATTTATTTCTCCCCTGTGTTCGAATCGGACACTCATGGCTACAATACCAGGGATTTTTCGAAGATAGATGTCAGACTCGGTACAAACGAGGACTTTGCCAAGGTCTGCAAGGCGCTCCATGAGAACGGTATAAAGGTTGTCCTCGACGGTGTATTTAACCATGTGGGACGCGGATTCTGGGCATTCAGGGATGTCCTCGAGAAGAGGGAGGCTTCACCCTATGTGAGCTGGTTTCAGCGCATCGATTTCGGAGGCAATTCCAACTACAACGACGGCCTCTGGTATGAAGGCTGGGAGGGCAATTACGACCTGGTCAAGCTCAATCTCTGGAACAATGATGTCGTCGAGCATATTTTCAGCTGCATCAAGGGCTGGGTCGACGAGTTCGATATAGACGGATTAAGACTTGATGTTGCGTATTGCCTTAGCGACGATTTCTGCCGGAGACTCAGAGGCTTCACAGACGGCCTCAAGGAGGATTTCTTCCTGGTGGGAGAGATGCTTCATGGGGACTACAACAGACTCATGAATGCCGGCCTCCACGCCACGACCAATTACGAGTGTTATAAGGGCCTCTTCAGCAGCTTGAACAGCTACAATCTCTTTGAGATAGTCCACTCGCTCTTAAGGCAGTTCGGCCCCGAAAACTGGACACTTTACAAAGGAAAACACCTGTTATCATTTGCGGATAACCACGATGTTACCCGAGTGGCCAGCATACTAAATAACAAGTGTCATATTCCAGTGATTTACGGGCTGGTTTTCGGAATGCCCGGTATCCCCTGCGTCTACTACGGCAGCGAATGGGGGACTGAGGCCAGGAAAGAGGAGGGAGATCCCGCACTAAGAGCCTGCTTTGATCAGCCCGAATGGAATGAACTCACTGACTTTATCTCCAAGCTTGCCAAAGCGAAAACCGGTTCCGAGGCACTTAACTACGGTGATTTCAGATCGATAGTCCTCACGAACAGGCAGTGCATATTCCAGAGATGCTCGGAGCACGAGAGAGTGCTCGTGGCGATAAATGCCGATGAGAACCCGTACACCGCTCATTTTGATGCAGGATGCGGTATGGCTGTAGATCTTATAGACGGATCAAACCATGATTTCGGTGGCGGCAGCGTACTTGAGCCGTACAGCGTACACTTCTGGAAGTGTGAGAGATAACAACGAAGGCAGCTTTTAAGCGGCCCGAAGATAAATAGGAGACTTGTATGAAAAAGGAACTTGCAAAAACCTACGATCCGAAAGGGATCGAGGACAGACTTTATCAGAAATGGCTTGATAAGAAATACTTTCACGCCGAGGTAGACAGATCGAAGAAACCCTTCACGATCGTCATCCCGCCCCCGAATATAACCGGACAGCTCCACATGGGACATGCACTTGACAATACCATGCAGGATATCCTTATCCGCTGGAAGAGAATGCAGGGATATAATGCCCTCTGGCAGCCCGGAACCGACCACGCTTCCATAGCCACCGAGGTCAAGATCATCGAGAAACTCAAGGAAGAGGGCATAGACAAGCATGACCTCGGACGCGAGAAGTTCCTCGAGAGAGCGTGGGATTGGAGACGCGAGTACGGCGGAAGGATCGTTTCCCAGCTCAAGAAGCTTGGCTCATCCTGTGATTGGGACAGAGAGAGATTCACGATGGATGAGGGCTGTAACCGTGCGGTTACCGAAGTCTTCGTAAAGATGCACGAAAAAGGATATATCTACAAGGGCGCAAGGATGATCAACTGGTGTCCTGTATGTAATACCTCGATCTCCGATGCGGAGGTTCTCTATGAGGAGCAGGCCGGACATTTCTGGCATATCAAATACCCCCTCATCGATGAGGCTACAGGAGAGCCCAGCACGACCGAGTTCCTTACCTTTGCTACCACCAGACCCGAGACCATGCTCGGAGATACGGCCGTTGCGATCAATCCGGATGACGAGCGTTATCATAACCTGAGAGGCCGTAAAGTCCTGCTTCCGCTCATGAACAGAGTGATCCCCATCGTAGAGGATTCCTACGTAGATATGGATTTCGGAACAGGTGTTGTTAAAATAACTCCCGCTCATGATCCCAACGATTTCGAGGTAGGAAAGAGACATGACCTGCCCGTTATCAATATCATGAACGACGATGCAACGATCAATGAGAACGGCGGAAAGTACGCCGGCATGGATCGCTATGAGGCTAGAAAAGCCATCGTCAGCGAGTTGGATGCCCTCGGACTCTTGGTTAAGATCGAGGATCATGTTCACAACGTAGGTACTCACGACAGATGTAAGACCACCATAGAGCCCCTCGTTAAGGAACAGTGGTTCGTCAGGATGGACGAGCTTATCAAGCCTGCGAGAAAGGCCGTAGCTGACGGCGAGATAAAGCTTGTTCCCGAGAGAATGGACAAGATCTATTACAACTGGACTGACAATATCAGAGACTGGTGCATCAGCAGACAGCTCTGGTGGGGCCACAGGATCCCCGCATACTACTGCGACGAGTGCGGAGAGACTGTTGTTGCGGCGCAGGAGCCCTGCAAATGTCCTAAGTGCGGAGGCAGCAAGTTCACACAGGATCCTGATACGCTCGATACCTGGTTCTCATCGGCGCTTTGGCCTTTTGAGACTCTCGGCTGGCCTGACAAGACCGAGGACCTTGATTACTTCTATCCGACCGATGTACTCGTTACCGGATATGACATAATCTTCTTCTGGGTTATCAGAATGATATTCTCGGGATACGAGCATATGGGCAAGAAGCCCTTCAGCACCGTATTCTTCCATGGACTTGTACGCGACTCCCAGGGCCGCAAGATGAGTAAGTCACTCGGAAACGGTATCGATCCCCTCGAGGTCATCGATAAGTACGGCGCAGATGCTCTGAGACTTACTCTCATAACCGGAAACGCTCCCGGAAATGACATGCGTTTCTATTACGAGAGAGTAGAAAACAGTCGTAATTTTGCAAATAAGGTCTGGAACGCATCCAGATTTATCATGATGAATATGCCTGATGGCGAAGATAACGGCCGTGATGTAACGAAGCCGGCAGCATCCGAACTGGAGCCCATGGACAAGTGGATCCTCTCGAGACTCAACTCGGTTGTCAAGGAAGCCACCGACAATATGGATCGCTTCGAACTCGGCATCGCAGTACAGAAGGTATATGATTTCATCTGGGATGAGTTCTGCGACTGGTACATCGAGATGGCAAAGCCGAGGCTCTACGCCGATGGTATGGGCAAGAGCAAGAATGCAGCTCTCTGGACCTTAAAGACAGTCCTTATAGATGCACTCAAGCTCCTTCATCCTTACATGCCTTTCGTAACCGAGGAAATCTTCTGCACACTCCAGAGCGAGGAAGAGTCTATCATGGTCAGCAAATGGCCTGAGTACACGGAAGACCGCAATTTCCCTGAAGAAGAACATGCGATATCTTTGATCCAGCAGGCTGTCAGGGGAATACGTAACGCCCGTACTGAAATAGGAGTTGCACCTTCCAAGAAGGCCAGCGTCCATATCGTAAGCGATGACAACAAAATACTTAATATCTTTGAGGATAACAAACTCGTATTCGCAGCGCTCGCTTCGGCAGCTGAGGTATTTACCGGCAGTGACAAGGGCGATGTAGGGGATGATGCGGTATCTGCAGTGATCCCCGGTGCGACGATCTATATCCCTCTTGCAGAACTGGTAGATTTCGAGCAGGAGATCCAGCGTCTCGAGAAGGAGAAGAAGCGTCTCGAAGGAGAGCTCGCCCGTTCAAAGGGAATGCTCACCAACGAGAAGTTCCTCGCCAAGGCGCCTGCCGACAAGATCGAGTCCGAGAAAGCCAAGCAGGCAGAGTACGTCAAGATGATGGAGCAGGTTGAGCATAGACTTGCACAGATGAGGAAATGACGAAAAACGAAACCGGCAGGAACCGCCTCGAAGAAGCTCTGAGTATAGACAGCTTTGAAGAGGCGGTTTCTTTCCTGCTAGAAACTCCTAAATTCACATCCAAGCACGATATCAAAGAGACCGCGTCCTTCCTTGATACGCTGGGTAATCCCGACAGAAGATTTAAGATCATCCATGTTGCGGGGACGAACGGCAAGGGCTCGGTCTGTATGATGATGTCGGATATCCTGAGAGCGCACGGCTTTTCGGTCGGGCTTTTTACGTCACCCCACCTGGTGGATATGAGAGAGAGGATCAGGATGGATGACGACCTGATCACTGCAGAGGATTTCCTTGCGTCATTTAAAAACGTGACAAAGGCCATTAAAAAACGAGGTGACGACTATTTCCCGACATTTTTCGAGTACCTCTTTTTCATGGCGATGGTCTATTACAGGGAAAAAGCCCCTGATTACGTGATCTTGGAGACAGGCCTTGGAGGCAGGCTCGATGCCACCAACAGCGTATCCGATAAGCTCCTGTCCGTGATAACGCGCATAGGTCTTGATCACACGGAATACCTCGGCGATACGATAGAGAAGATTGCGTCCGAAAAGGCGGGTATCATAAAGCCGGGTATCCCCGTTGTCTATGATGCTTTTGTGCCCGGGGCCGCTCAGGTGATAAAAGATACCGCAAGGAAGTCCGGTTCGGAGTGCATCGGTGTGAGCCCTGACCTCATATCCGAAGAACGTAAATTACACAAAAACATTGCATTTTCGCTAAAAACTCGCTATTATGATGATGTATGTCTGGAATTGGGACAAGCGGCGCATTATCAGATCGAAAATGCGTCGGTTGCCGTGTTTGCGTCCGAATATATTTTGGGCGAAAAGACCTTCGATCCGGCGAAGACAAAAGAGGCGTTAAAGTCTTTTTTCTGGCCGGGGAGAATGCAGGAGATAGCACCGGGAGTGATCATAGACGGTGCGCACAATACCGACGGGATAAGAGCGTTTCTGGAGTCTGCCGGCGCAGACGGTCATGACGGAAAAAGGCATCTTATCTTTTCGGCCGTTTCTGACAAGGATTATACCGGGATGCTTGATATGATCGCCGATTCGGGTCTTTTTGAAAAGGTGACGGTAACCGGGATAAAGAGCAGCAGAGGTATGAGCCCCGAGGAACTCCTTGGCGGCGTAAAAAGCGGGAAGGACGCACATTTTGTCATAAGTGACAAAGATGCGTACGACACCCTTTCCGAAGAAAGAGCCGGCCGCGCAGAAGACGGGATCATCTATGTTGCAGGAAGTCTCTACCTCGTCGGAGAGATAATGGAGAAGCTTAAAAATGATCAACTTTGAAGAAGAACTCAAGAAATTCCATCCCGCACTTGAAGTCGGAGATGTTGAAGAGACTATTTACAAACAGGACCTTACGGATGCCGTTGATCTCTTTGTGGAGATGATCAATCCTAACGGCGTAGGAGCACAGCAGCAGGGACAGAATAATGTATTGTTATAATTGCGGTGTCCCTCTTTCCGAGTACGATTACTGCACGGCCTGCGGGGCCGATGTCGGCGTTTATAAAAAGCTGATCTTTGCATCCAATCGTCTCTATAACGAGGGACTTGAAAAGGCTAACGTCAGGGATCTTACCGGTGCCATCGGTACCCTGCGCCAGTGCCTCAGGATAAATAAAAATCACATCGAAGCCAGAAATCTCCTCGGTCTGGTTTATTTCGAGATGGGTGAGATAGCTGCGGCCCTCAGCGAGTGGGTCATCAGCCAGAATATCCGTCCCGAGAAAAACCTGGCCACTGAGTACGTTTCTTTCGTTCAGAACAATACTTCCGAACTTAAAAAACTCAACCAGTGCATAGAGAAATACAACAAGGCTTACCAGCTCTGCACGACGGACAGCATCGATCTTGCGGGAGTTCAGCTCCGCCAGGCTATATCCTTATCGCCCGGATTTGTCCGTGCACAGCTCTTGCTCACACTCATCTATATCCATGAGGAGAAGTGGGAAAATGCCGAAAGAGAAGCTCGCAGGGTACTTGAGATAGATAAGGGCAATACCCGTGCGAAAGTCTATATGCAGGAAGCGGCCAGAATGCTCGATGCGGACGAAGATGACAAGCATGTCGGTTTTGGCAAGAAGGATGATATCGTACGCTACCAGAGCGGAAATGAGCTGATCATACAGCCTGTAAATGCCAAAGAGCCCAAGTCGCAGGGTGCGAGCACGCTCCTTAATATCTTTATAGGACTTGTACTCGGCGCCGCAGCGATGTACTTCCTCGTACTTCCGGCGCGTGTATCCAGCGTGGACAGCGGCAACCAGGATGTACAGAAGCAGCTCAGCGAACAGATAGATAACAAGACCGCGACCATCCAGGAGCTCGAGGCCAAGGTAACGATACTTGAGAGAGACAAAGAAGACCTTGAGAATACTATAGCCGGATATACAGGAGCTGACGGAACTCTCGATATCATAGACCACCTGCTTGATGCGGCATCCGAGTATATTACCACCGGCGATGCAATGGTAACTGCAGCATATGTTGATGAGGCCTCCAAATCCGTCGACTTCGATGCGATGAGTGAGAGCTACAGAGATCTCTACAATGCTCTTGTCGGACAGATAGGAGAGACCGCATCGTCGACATATTACAACGAGGGCTATACCGCATACAGAAATGAGAACTACGAGACTGCTGTAGATCTCTTAAGCAGAGCACTTAATTACACTCCCGACAATGAAGATGCACTCTTTGCACTCGGCGATTCATACAGGAGAATGGGCAATCAGGAGGAGGAGCTCGAAGTGTTCGGACGCATCATCAAAGACTTCCCCGATTCCGAATACGCGAGACGCGCCAAGGTATATCTTGACGAGCTTCAGACAGACAATTAGAGGTAAAACATGAAAAGTGTTGATAAAGATTATTATATAGCGGATCTCGAGGATGACGAAGACGATGAAGTAGTCACCTTTGAAGATGACGATGAAGAGGAGGCTCCTGTCAGGAGAAAGACCAAAAGGAGCGGACTAAAGCTTGCTCTCGTCGGCCTCGGATATGCGTGCGTTGTAGTTGCCGTTCTCTATCTTGCTACCACCATCTACATCTACGTAAGCGATAAGATGAGCGAGAGCCTTGGACTTTCCGATAACGGAGAGCCTGTGATCTACACCAAAGAGGATCTCGACAATGCCGTAGCTGCAGTTAGGAGTGAAGGTCCCGATGAGTCTGCACTCGAAGCGGCAAAGCAGGAGGGCATCGACGAGGGACGCCGACAGATCACCGAAGAGATGATGAGGAGGCTCCTTGACGGAGATACCGTAGTAGATACCATCAGACCTTACTACCCCGACAGGATCGTCTGGGGAACCAACGGCAATTTCCATTTTGAGCCGATAGACACTTCGCTCCGCATGAGCGCCGTTACGCAGGATCAGATAGAGTTCGACGAGAACGGATATATGAATTATGTTGTGGACGGTCAGAATCTCGGACACAAAGGCATCGACGTATCCGAGTACCAGGGCAATATCGACTGGAACAAAGTAGCTGAGAGCGGTGTTGAGTTTGCGTTTGTCCGCTGTGCATACAGAGGATACGGAACGGGCAAACTTGTCGAGGATAAGAATTTCGCAAAGAATATGCAGGGAGCCCTTGCTGCCGGACTTCACGTAGGAAGCTATGTTTTCACTCAGGCAACCACACGTGAGGAAGTAGAGGAAGAAGTAAATCTCGCGGTTGTTATGACCGTGCAGCAGGCAACGGACGTTCCCATTGTTATAGATGTTGAGCGTGTATCAAACGGAGGAGGCAGGATGGATCAGCTCTCCGCGCAGGAGAGGACAGATCTCGTTCTTTACTTCTGCGAGCTGGTATCGTCATACGGGTTCAGACCGTATATCTACTACAACACGGATATGGCTGTGCTCAGACTTGAGCTTGACAGGCTTGAGGCGTATCCCAAGTGGTTTGCTTCATACTCGGATACACTTTTCTATCCTTACGATTACGAGATACTGCAGTATTCCAACAAAGGAAAAGTCCCCGGCATAAGCGGGGACGTTGATATGAATGTCAGCTTTGATGCATTCTGGGACAGAGGATGATCATCCTTTTGTCATTGTGAATCCTTTTCCGCGAAGGCACTCCTCGACCTCATAGGGATCGGCAGCATGGAATACCATGATGGGTTTTCCGGATTCACGGTTGAATGAGAGATAGAGGTAATCGAGATTGATATTGCTCTCATTCATAGCTCCGAGGAGCTTGTTGAGATTACCGACTTCATCGGTGACCTCGACTCCGAGGACATCGGTCAGACGGCAGAAGTAACCTGCCTTGGTGAGAAGATCCTGAGCCTTGTCCGGATCGGATACGACCATACGGATGATGCCGTACTCGGCACTGTCATTGGTTACGGAACCGAGGATATTGATATCACCTGATGCAAGCACGGAAGTGATCTCCTGCATGGTGCCTTTTTTATTCTCGGCATATATAGATACCTGTTTAAGCATAATGACTCCTTATAAATCCATTGTTAACAAACACGATCGTCATTATAGCACAAAGAATTTTGAAAGGAAAGAAGGAAATGGAAGAACAGACTGGGAAAAAAGTGATCCTCAGCGGCATTCAGCCCACCGGTACATTCACGCTCGGCAATTATATCGGAGCGGTAAGGAACTGGGACAGGATGCAGCAGGATTATGACTGTGCATATTTCGTGGCCGATCTTCATTCGCTCACCGTACGTCAGGAGCCGGGTGCTCTCAAGAAAAACACTCTTGAGGCTGTCGCTCTTTTGCTTGCGTGCGGCATAGATCCGGAGAAGAGCCTTCTCTTTGTACAGAGCCATGTAAGAGCTCATGCCGAACTCGGATGGATCCTTGATTGTAATGCTCTTTTCGGAGAACTCACCAGGATGACGCAGTTCAAAGACAAGTCCGCACAGCATGCAGACAATGTAAATGCGGGTCTTTTCACTTACCCCGTGCTCATGGCAGGAGATATACTTCTCTATCAGGCAGATTATGTTCCCGTAGGTGCGGATCAGAAGCAGCACCTTGAGTTTACGAGAAATCTCGCAGAGCGGTTCAACAATCTCTACGGAGAGGTATTCAAGGTTCCCGAGCCCTACATTGCAAAGAACGGAGCGAGGGTAATGAGCCTTCAGGATCCCACCAGGAAGATGTCCAAATCCGATGAGAACCTGAACGGATTCGTATCCATACTCGATGAGCCCAATGTGATCATGAATAAGTTCAAGCGCGCAGTGACCGACTCCGAGACTGAGGTCGTATACCGCGAGGGCAAGGACGGCATCAACAATCTCATGACCATCTACTCCGTCATCACCGGCAAGAGCTACGATGATATCACAGCTGAGTTTGCGGGCAAGGGATACGGTGACTTCAAGAAGGCTGTCGGAGAGGTCGTTGTAGACGCTCTTGCGCCCATCAGAGAGGAATTCGGCAGACTGATACAGGATAAGGCATACCTCGAGAAAGTATGCAAAGACGGGGCTGCCAAAGCGTCCTACGTGGCAGAGAAGACTCTCACTAAAGTTAAAAAGAAAGTCGGACTCTATATCGTCAAGTAAAGGAGAAAGAAAATGAGTACTTACGAAAAGATCGCTACTGATAAAGCACCTGCGGCTATAGGACCCTATTCACAGGGAATGACCGTACTTCCCGACGGGATCATCTTCACATCCGGCCAGATCGCACTTGATCCCGCTACCGGAGAAGTCGTAGGAACCACGATAGAAGAGCAGACCCATCAGGTGTGCAAGAATATAGGAGAGATCCTTAAAGCAGCTGGATCGGGCTATGAGCAGGTCGTTAAGACCACTTGCTTTCTTGCCGATATGGGAGATTTTGCTGCGTTCAACGGCGTATACGGTGAGTATTTTACCGGGAAGCCTGCCAGGAGCTGCGTGGCTGTAAAGGCTCTTCCCAAGGGAGTTCTCTGCGAAGTAGAGGTTATCGCGGTCAGAAAGTGATCGAAAAAGCGGAAAATCGTGGATAAAAACAAGATGACAGACGTGTCACATTATCTCAAATGATACGCCCTTTAATCCCAGGAAACGCGTAGCGGCCCTGTCCCAGATCTGGTCTATGGTCTTGTCGGGGACGAAAGTCTTGTACGAAGTGCTCGTAGTGACAGTGGTGCGCGTTCCGTCATAGTAGATATTTAAGATGAGTGCCCTGAGCAGCTCGCCGGCCCCGCCGTCAGCTATCTCGGGGTATTCTTTTTCCAGCATTTCGTGGGCCTTTTCGGGCTTTAAGTGAAGAGTGAAATTAAACGAAGTGGGAGTCTGTTTTCCCTTTATCAGCTGATAGCATGTATTCTGGAGATCCTTCCATTCCTGGAGATCATACTCCGGCAGATTTCCGGATCCCTCATAGAAAGGAGCGTTCACATGCCCGTCTATCTCGAATGTGCAGCCCACACAGATCCTGGCTTTTTCCAGCAGGAAAGAGTAGAACGTGTCGCCTGTAAGAAGCGGCGTCATCAGACTTCTTAATGAGTTGATCTGTATGGATATCAAGTCCCGTCTCCTTTGTACTTTTCAAGCATCTCTTTGGCATATTTAAGCGGAGGTCCCGGAATGCTGAACTTTTTGCCGTCGGACATTACCGCTTTTCCGAACATCCGTATCTCTTTGATGTGCTTGCAGTTTAATATCGCTTTGAGTCCTGCCATGACAAAGCAGGGGTGCTTTTCCTCTATCTCAGAAAAAATGGAATAAGCATTTCCGTACACGCGCACCGTCTCGCCGCTCGTTATGCCGTGCTCGCCGACGACAGGCGCGGCCAGCTTAAACACAGTATAATATCCGGATTCCGTCGCGTACAGTATCTGATCTTCTTTGACGTAATATGTCTCTTTTTCCTCACGCAGCTCTATCGATGGATCGATGGAGTCTTTTATCTCCTGTGCGTGATCGAGAGAGCTCTGAAGGTCTGCTACTTTTATGGGTTTGTCGATGAAGATGACACCTTCCGGGAACTGCTGCGTGCGGTAATCCGTCTCCGAGCAGCACAGTACCATGGGCGCGGTAACCCCCATTTTAACCAGTTCCGTGACTATCGAAAGTGAACTTATGCCCGGAGTGTGGCAGACATCAATGAAAAAAACATCATAGAGCATGGGATGCGCTTTGATACTAAGCGCATCCCCGTATGAATCGTAGTACAAAAGACCTGTCGTATCTTTTCTTCTGTCGGATTCTCTGCCGAGCAGCCTCTCGAGCTGCTTTCTGTCGGCTACATTGTCATCACATATCGCTATGTGCATTATGCTTTCTTAAGAGGATCGATGCCGCACTCAAGCTCTTTCATTGCTCTTACCTTGCAGGAGAGTCCGAAGAGATTGATGAAGCCCTCTGCATCGTGGTGATCGTAGAGATCTCCGGTGGTAAACGATGCGATCTTCTCGTTGTAGAGAGAGTAGGGAGAAGTCGTTCCGGCCTTGATGATGTTGCCCTTGTAGAGCTTGAACTTAACTTCGCCGGTGACATACTCCTGAGTCTTCTCGATGAATGCCTGCTCAGCCTCGCGGAGAGGAGTGAACCACTTTCCTTCGTAAACAAGGCTTGCGAACTTTCCGCCGATCTCCTTCTTGAAAGCGTAGGTGTCGCGGTCAAGGATGAGCTCCTCGAGCTGATCGTGAGCCTCCATGAGGATCGTTCCGCCGGGAGTCTCATATACTCCGCGGGACTTCATTCCTACGACACGGTTCTCTACGATATCGATGATACCGATTCCGTGCTTTCCGCCGAGCGCGTTGAGCTCTCTGATGATATCGGAGACCTTCATAGCCTTTCCGTTGAGAGTCTTGGGTACACCTTTCTCGAAAGTCATGGTGACATACTCACCCTGGTCGGGAGCCTTCTCGGGGCTTACGCCGAGTACGAGGAGATGATCGAAGTTGGGCTCGTTTGCGGGATCCTCGAGCTCAAGTCCCTCGTGAGAGATATGCCAGATATTGCGGTCGCGGCTGTATGAAGAATCTGCTGAGAAGGGAAGGTGGATGCCGTGTGCCTTGCAGTACTCGATCTCGGATTCACGGGAATCCATAGTCCACTTATCGTTTCTCCATGCAGCGATTATCTTGAGATCCGGTGCGAGAGCTTTGATACCGAGCTCGAAGCGGATCTGGTCGTTTCCTTTTCCGGTAGCTCCGTGGCAGATCGCGGTAGCGTTCTCCTTGCGTGCGATCTCAACGAGCTTCTTGGCGATGAGGGGTCTTGCCATCGAAGTTCCGAGGAGATATTTATTCTCATAAACAGCGCCTGCCTGTACACAGGGAACAATGTACTTGTCACAGAATTCATCGGTAACATCCTCGATGTAGAGCTTGGAAGCTCCGCAGCTCTTTGCTCTCTCCTCGAGTCCGTCGAGCTCTTCGCCCTGTCCACAGTCAACGCATACGCAGATAACTTCGTAATCGAAATTCTCCTTGAGCCAGGGGATGATAGCGGTAGTATCAAGTCCGCCTGAGTAAGCGAGTATTACTTTTTCTTTAGCCATATGGGTTTGATCCTCCTTTTGTTTGATCACTAAACCGAAATATACAACAGCGCGAAAAATAAATCAAGCAATAATGGAAAATTCTTGCATAAATATTTCTGAAATTTGCATATATACACCGAATTATGAATAAATATTCAAAAATAAGTCGCAAAAGTGCATAACTATAAATTTTTATATTTACATATGGAAAAAATGTGCTAAAATGTTATTTGTTGTACCCGTCTATCTGAGCGAAAGGAAAAGAACATGATAAAAGTCGGAATAATCGGTGCTACAGGCTATGCAGGAGCAGAGATAGTAAGGATCCTTTCAGGTCATCCGGATGCGGAAATAGTCTGGTACGGATCGAGAAGCTATATAGACAAGCGCTTTTCGGATGTATACGGCAATTTCTTTAAGATCGTCGAAAACATCTGCAGCGATGATGACCTCGATACTCTCGCCGATAAGGCGGATGTCATATTTACGGCTACGCCCCAGGGATTCCTCGCAGGAGTCCTCACTGAGGAGCTTTTGAAGAAGGTCAAAGTGATAGACCTTTCCGCCGACTATCGTATAAAGGATGTCGCAACTTACGAGAAATGGTACGGCATCGAGCACAAGTCACCGCAGTTCATAGAGGAGGCTGTATACGGTCTCTGTGAGATAAACAGGGGGCTTGTAAACGACAGGACGAGACTCATCGCCAATCCCGGATGCTACACCACCTGCTCCATCCTCACCGCATATCCTCTCGTTAAAGAGGGACTCATCGATACATCGACTCTCATCATCGATGCGAAGTCCGGAACGAGCGGAGCGGGCAGAGGAGCGAAACTTCCAAATCTTTTCTGTGAAGTAAATGAGAATATCAAAGCATACGGAGTAGCGAGTCACAGACATACTCCCGAGATCGAAGAACAGCTCGGATATGCTGCAAACGAACCCATAACGCTCAACTTTACGCCCCATCTCGTACCCATGAACAGAGGCATACTCGCCACCGAATACGCGGACCTCGTAGTAAGGGAGGACGGTTCCGTACCTTCATCCGAAGAGATCACCGCAGCTTATGAGAAGTATTACTCAGGCGAGCATTTCGTCAGATTCCTCGGTGAAGGCAAATGCCCCGAGACGAAGTGGGTCGAGGGCAGCAACTTTGTTGACATAGGATTTGTAAGAGACGGGAGAACCGGCCGCGTCATCATGATGGGCGCACTCGACAATCTCGTAAAAGGAGCGGCAGGACAGGCTGTTCAGAATATGAACCTGATGTTCGGACTTCCGGAAAATACCGGACTCGACCTCGTTCCCAGCTTCCCCTGATCCGGTCAGAAAAAGCATGAAAATCTTTCCCGGTAAAGATAAATAACCGGCAGATAATAGGTGAATAAATGTCAGTAGAAAAGATAAACGAAAACTCCATAACGATCCGTGCGATGGAAGAGGGAGACTATGACAAACTCCGCGCACTCTGGATGACCATACACGGCTTCGGCATCCGCAGCATCGACGATTCGAGAGAGGGCGTGATCAAATTCCTTCGACGCAATCCCGGATGCAGCGTTGTAGCGGTATCCAATGAGCCGGGCAATGAGGGTGATATCGTGGGTGGTATTCTCTGCGGACATGACGGCAGGAGAGGATGCCTTTATCATGTGTGCGTCAGAGCGGATCACAGGAGACGCGGCATAGGTAAAGCGATGGTAGTTCATTGCATGAATGCGCTCAAGGATGAGGATATCAACAAAGTAAGCCTGATCGCATTTACCAAGAATGATGTGGGAAATGCATTCTGGAACTGCATCGGATGGACCAGGAGAGAAGATCTCAACTATTACGACTTTACACTTAACGAGGAAAATATAACAGCATTTAATGCTTGATGACATGAGTGTCATAAACGAACGAAAGAAATGAGGGAGGCAGCTATGCAGGAGATCAAAGGCGGAATTACATCGGCAAAAGGATTCTGGGCAGCACATACCGCAGCGGAGATTAAGTACAAGGGCAGAGATGATATGGCTCTCATAGTGAGCAAGACGCCCTGTGTATGTGCCGGGATGTTCACTTCCAATGTTGTCAAAGCGGCTCCCGTAAAGTGGGATATGGAGATCGTAAAGAAGGGCAAGCCCGTATGTGCGATAGTGGCAAACTCCGGAATAGCAAATGCATGCACAGGTGAGTACGGCATGGAGATATGTGCGATGGAGGCCGAGTTTACGGCTGATCAGCTTGGTGTATATGCCGATGAAGTACTCGTAGCATCCACCGGTGTCATCGGCATGCAGATGGATGAAGAGAAATTAAAAGCCGGCATCGAGAAACTTGCCGTAGATCTCAAGGATACTCCGGAGGCAGGAACCGGTGCGGAGAAAGCTATCATGACCACCGACACCAGACCTAAGGAGATCGCTGTTAAACTCGAGATCGGCGGATGCGAAGTGACCATAGGAGGCATGTGCAAGGGCTCGGGAATGATCCATCCCAATCTCTGCACCATGCTTGCATTCATATCGACTGATGCCAATATCTCAGCCAAACTTCTCGACAAAGCATTAAAAGAAGCCGCTGAGGATACATTCAACATGATATCCGTTGACGGCGATACATCCACCAACGATACTCTGCTTGTACTTGCCAACGGACTTGCCGGAAATAAAACCATCAGATCAACCGGAAAAGAGTACGACGCTTTCTGCGAAGGCCTTAAATACGTCTGCAGATATCTCGCCAAGCAGATGGCGGGAGACGGAGAGGGCGCAACGGCACTCTTTATGTGTGAAGTGACCGGTGCAGACACTGTAAAGAACGCGCGCATACTTGCCAAGTCAGTCATCTGTTCATCACTTACCAAGGCGATGATATTCGGACATGACTGCAACTTCGGACGTGTGCTTTGCGCGCTCGGATACAGCGGTGTTAAGTTCGATCCCGATAATGTCACGCTCTCACTTAAGAGCGCAGCGGGAGAGATCAGGATATTCGAGAACGGCGCACCTCTGGAGTACAGCGAAGAGGAAGCGGGCAAGATCCTCTCCGAGAAGGAGGTCAGTGCGATCGTCGATATGCACATGGGCAAAGCTTCGGCCACCGCATACGGATGCGACCTTAGCTATGATTACGTCAAGATTAATGCGGACTACCGCAGTTGATAACAGATCTACACGGAGGATTGTGAGATGCAGGACATGCAGGAGATCTTAAAAAAAGCAGAGGTACTTATAGAGGCGCTTCCCTACATACAGCGCTTTAACAGAAAGATCATCGTCGTCAAATACGGCGGTAGCGCAATGGTAGATCCCGAGCTTCAGAAGAATGTCATCAAAGATGTCACGCTCCTTAAGCTTGTAGGCTTCAAGCCCATCATCGTACACGGAGGCGGCAAGGAGATAAGCCGCTGGGTATCCAAGGTCGGCAAGGAAGCTGAGTTTGTCAACGGACTTCGTGTCACCGATGCTGAGACCATGGAGATCGCAGAGATGGTGCTCGGCAGAGTCGGCAAGGACCTCGCGCGCATGGTAGGAGAGCTCGGTGTCAGAGCAGTCAGCATCAGCGGCAAGGACGGCGGACTCCTTAAGGTTGAGAAGAAATACTCCGACGGTAAGGATATAGGGTTTGTCGGAAATATCACCGAAGTCGATCCCAAGGTTTTGTACGACCTTCTCGACAATGATTTCCTTCCCATCGTATCACCCATAGGACTTGATGATGAGTTCAATACATACAACATCAATGCTGACGATGCAGCCTGTGCCATCGCGAAAGCGATCGGAGCGGACAAACTTGTATTCCTCACGGATATAGAAGGTCTCTATCGCGATATCAACGACAAGTCATCCTTCATCGGCAGACTTACCGCTTCGGAAGCTGATGAACTCATATCCGGCGGAATAATAGGAGGCGGAATGCTTCCCAAGCTCGGCAACTGCACTTCCGCGATAAAGGGAGGCGTAAGCAGAGTGCATATCCTCGACGGACGCGTACCTCACTGCCTGCTCCTCGAGATATTTACCAGAGACGGTGTCGGAACTGCGATAGTAGCGGACGATGATACACTGATGAACGGCGAGCACTAGGATCGGAGATAAGTATGAGCGAAAAGATGAAAGAGTACATAGACGAAGCCGAGAAAGCGCTTCTTCATACATACAACAGATACCGGATAGTATTGGACCACGGTGAGGGTGTGCATCTCTATGATATCGACGGCAAGAGCTATCTTGATTTCGTAGCGGGCATTGCTGTATTCGCACTCGGCTATGGCGACAAGGAGTACAACGATGCGCTCAAAGCCCAGATAGACAAGCTCCTTCATACATCCAACTATTACTACAATGTGCCTGCGATAGAAGCTGCCAAGCTCTTAAAGAAAGAATCCGGAATGGACAGGGTATTCTTTACCAACTCCGGAGCAGAGGCTGTCGAAGGCGCGATAAAGACTGCGAGAAAATATGCCTATACGCGTGACGGTCATACCGATCATGAGATCATAGCTATGGAGCATTCCTTCCACGGACGCACTATGGGAGCTCTCTCTGTCACCGGAAACGCACATTACCGGGAGGCTTTTGAGCCCGGTATCGGGAATATCAGGTTCGCCACATACAATGATCTCGATTCGGTGAAGGCGCTCGTTAGCAGGAAGACCTGCGCGATCATCCTTGAAACGGTACAGGGCGAGGGCGGACTCACACCTGCCACACCGGAATTTCTCGAAGGGATAAGGAAGATCTGCGACGAAAATGATATACTTATGATACTTGATGAGATACAATGCGGTATGGGACGCACCGGCTCATGGTTTGCATGGCAGAAGTACGGTATTAAACCCGATGTCATGACCAGCGCCAAAGCACTCGGATGCGGAGTTCCGATAGGTGCATTCCTCATGACGGAAAAGGTTGCGGGCAGCAGTCTCGTGCCCGGAGATCACGGCACCACCTACGGCGGCAATCCCTTTGCATGCGAAGCTGCAAAAACTGTTTTGGAGCTTTTCGAAAAGCGTGATATCATTGAACATGTAAACAGTGTCGCTCCCTATCTCGAGGAGAAACTTGGTGAGATAAAGAGCAGGCACTCATGCATCAAAGAGATCCGCGGAACGGGCCTTATGAGAGGACTCGTATTTGACGGCCCCGTATCGGGAGTGATAAACAAAGCTCTTGAGAAGGGACTGATACTGATCAATGCGGGATCTGATATACTCAGATTTGTACCGCCTCTCGTTATCACCGAGAAAGATATCGATACTATGGCAGAGATCCTCGATTCCTGCATAGAATAAATAAACCGGAGTACATATGGAATTTGGCAAAAGAATCACGGCTCTACTGATACTGACTATATTTCTCGCTTGCGTCGTATGCGGCGCATCGGGAGAGATCAGGAGGACACCGGGAAACGATCCCGCATCGTCATGGATAAACAGGGAAGATACCATCTACCTCTGGTACACCGACGACAACCTCACCAATTATCTCAATCACGTAGCCGTTGATTTCGGAGATAAAGAAAATGTCCATGTCCTTCCCTATCTGATCGACAGGGACGGATATATGAAAAAGATTGCGGAGAGCTCGGTCAAAGGATCCGAATATCCCGATGTTTTCATTGTCAGCCATGATAACCTTGAAAAGGCTTATCTTGCAGGTATCGCCAGCGAGGTAAAAGATCCCGACGGAGTCATGAACGACAGCACCTTTTCCGGGGCTGCTTTGGAATCCGTCACATATCAGGGCAAATATATCGCATATCCCATGTCATTTGAGACATGCGTACTTCTCTACAACCGCACGCTCCTTCGCGACTGGGCTTACCAGCAGGCGGTGCGTGAACTCACCACTTCCGAGGAAGTAGATGACGAGGGTGAGGTAAAGGAAGTAACGATACCCATCGATCAGGTGGATCAGTATGAGATCAACAGTCTCTCGGATGAGTATTTCCTCAAGTCGGTTCCAAACACTCTTGACAACCTCATGGAGATAGCGGACTCATTCGATGCGGTCGAGGGAGTCAGCTCCATCATGAACTGGGATGTATCGGACATCATGTACAATTACTGGATCGTAGGAGATGCCTTAAAGATAGGCGGACCTGCGGGAGATGACAAGAATGAGCTCTCGATCAACAATCCCCGGGCGATAGACAACTTAAGGATCTACCAGAAGCTTCACGCCTTCTTCTCGATAGAGCCTAATGAAGTAAACTACGAATCAAGCGTTGATGATTTCATCCACGGAAGAACGCTCTTTACAGTGGTCGGATACGATGCACTGGAGTCTATAGAAAGCTATGTGAACGATGAAGGAAACGGATTTGAGTACGAATACGGTGTGGCCAACATCCCGGATATCAGCGAGACGAGCCCGAGCAGATCGCTCTCCGTCACGCAGTGCATAGCAGTCAACGGATATTCGGATCAGAAGGACTTGGCAAACCGATTCGCTTCATACCTCATTACTGATGCGGCATCCAATTTAGAGCCCATGACCGGATACCTTTCATCCAACAGACTGACCGAGAAACTCGATGACAACTCCAGAGTCTTCGCGGCAGAGTACGCCAAGAGCGTTCCCATGCCCAAGATGATGACCGTCGAGAACTATTGGATGCAGGTCGAAGTGCTTTTCTCCAAAGTTTGGAACGGTGCGGATCCCGAGAGCGAGCTCGCAGAGCTTGAAAAGACGGTCCGTCAGATGCTCGGATTATAAGATAAATATTTGCATCGGAGAGGCCTTCTCCTCTTTGCTCATGTATGAGAGGAGAAACCATGCAAAAGAAGATATCAAAGATAATATTTGCGGGAATGCTGATCATTCTTGCGGGATGCTCGACAGACAGAGCGTATTCGATAGATGAATTGACCGGCAGTGAAACTGCGGCTGATCCATCATCGGATATCACTCAGGTGGCAGACGCGGATGACAGCGCTCAGACAGACAAAGCAGCCGGGAATGAAGAAGATGATCCCCGGACGCTTTGCGTTCATGTCTGCGGAGCTGTTGCAGTCGAAGGAGTCTATGAACTGCCTGATGGCAGCAGGGCTGAGGATGCTCTTAAGGCAGCAGGCGGATTTACGGAAGATGCTGACAAGAGTTATGTAAACCTGGCATCTTTTCTGACAGACGGACAGAAGCTCCGTTTTCCAACCAAAGAGGAGACGGACAGCGGAGAATTCCCGGAGGATACGGGAGGAACCGGCGCAGCAGGCCCTGTGAACATCAATACCGCATCGGCCGAAGAACTCATGACCCTTCCGGGCATAGGAAAGGCCAAGGCAGAAGCCATAATCGCCTTCAGATCGTCCGGAGGCAGATTTAACGATAAAGAGGACATCAAACTTATATCAGGCATAGGAGAGGCCCTGTACGGCCGTATAGAGGACCTTATAAGCGTAAAATGAGCAGAGTACTGATCGTTGACGATGAAAAGAATATAGTAAAAGGGATCAGGTTCAGCCTCGAGCAGGACGGAATGGAGACTGACCATGCCTATGACGGCGACGAAGCGGTCAGGATGGTCAGGGAGAATGATTATGACATCGTGCTCCTGGATGTGATGCTCCCCGGCAAGACCGGATTTGAGGTCTGCCGCGAGATAAGGGAATTCTCATCCGTCCCTGTGATAATGCTGACGGCGAGGACCGAGGATATGGATAAGATCCTGGGTCTTGAGTACGGCGCTGACGATTATGTGACCAAGCCCTTCAATATCCTCGAGGTAAAGGCCCGTATAAAGGCTATACTCAGGCGTACGGAGAGGCAGGATGGAAAGCACAGTGATGGCTCCGGCGCTGCACCGACCGGGCAGAGCAGCAGAGAAGGCGGCATAAAGGAGCTTGCGAGCGGCAGGATCAGACTTATCATAAACGAGAGACGCATGTTCAAGGGAGAGCGTGAGATAGCTCTTACGACCAAGGAATTCGACGTGCTCCGCATGCTGATGGAGACGCCCGACAGGGTATACAGCAGGGAGAGACTCCTCGACATGATATGGGGAGAGGGACATTCCGGCGATGTGAGGACTGTGGATGTTCACATCAGGAGACTTCGCGAGAAGATCGAGGAGGATTCCGGCAATCCCGTATATATCCATACCAAGTGGGGCATAGGATACTTTTTCCGTAACAGGGAAGACTCATGAAGAACAGGATCGTATTATTCTCGATCATAGCGGTGGCCGCACTCACCGGTTCCGTGGCAGGATTACTTATAGGAACGGGTGTTATATCTAATGCCGCAATAGGCATTACGGTTGTTATATTTTCAATAGCGGTCGTTATCATGTTAGCTTTTTATCAGCGATATATCATAGATAGAGACAAAGAACAGCTGTTATCTGACTATGAGGAGACCCGTACCCGCATGGAAGCTCTCGACAGGACGAGGGACGAATTTGCTGCCAACGTTTCCCACGAGCTGAGGACCCCCATGACCTCCATGAAGGTGCTCGCCGATTCGATACTGGCGGAGGATGAGGTATCCCCTTCCATATACCGGGAGTTCATGCAGGACATAGCGGACGAGATCGACAGGGAGAACAGGATCATCACGGACCTCCTTGCACTCGTCAGGATGGACAATTCAGACAGCTCCATGAACATCTCCGAAGTTAATATCGGGGAGATAACTGAGACCATAGTAAAGAGACTCCGACCTCTGGCCCGCAAGTACGAGGTGGACCTGATCTACGAGCCGGTCGATGTAAAGGCCGAAGCCGATGAGATCAAGATAGCCCTGCTCATCACCAACCTTCTCGAGAATGCGATCAAATACAATCATCCCGGAGGATATGCCAAAGTAATTATCTCCGAGGATGGGATGAATTTCCTGATAAATGTGGAGGACAACGGAATGGGCATCCCCGAGGATCAGAAGACTCTCATATGGGAGAGATTCTACCGTGTGGACAAATCCCACTCAAGGAGCATAGGAGGCACGGGACTCGGCCTGTCCATCGCGAAGAGTGTCATCACGCGCCATAACGGCAGGATGGAAGTAAAGAGCGAAGAGGGGAAGGGCAGCACATTTACCGTCAGGATCCCCCTTAAATACAGAGAACCGGTTAAAGAATGAAAGTCTGGGAAGCAGCGGATTCGCTGGAAAAACTGAAAAAAGAGATAGCATCCAAGGATCTTAAGCGCTTTTACCTGATATACGGCGAGGAGCGCTTCCTTTGCCAATTCTACTTTAAGAAGCTGATGTCTATGATGGGTGCCGATCCGGATGATATGAATACGACCATATTCGATTCGGACAAGGTCTCCGTCGACAAAGTGATAGAGCAGGCCGAAGTCTTGCCTTTCTTTGCGGACAGGAGGATCATCGTCGTAAAGAACAGCGGCCTGGTCAATACAGGTGACGGTCCCAATAAGCTCGCAGCATACATCGAGGAGCCGGCAGAGACCGTCAGCATCATCTTTTACGAGGATGATGTCAATGAGACTTCCAAGCTTTACAAGGCGATCCGTGAGAAGGGAACCGTCTGTGAGATAGTCAGACAGGACAGAAACTACCTCAAAAAGAACTTCGCCAATAAGCTTAAGCACGTCGGCAAAGGAATGACGGGTGATGACGCGGACTATCTGATAAGCATGGTCGGAAGTGATATGTCACTTCTCGATAATGAGATGGAGAAGCTGATAAGCTACACCGGTGATGCACCCGAGATAACCCGCGCGGACATAGATGCGATATGCTCGAGGACCGTCGAGGACAAGATCAATATCATTCTCTCACTCATAGTAAAGGGTGATACGCAGGAAGTGCTCACGGCGGCTGAGGACCTGCTCGAGATACAGAACAGGCAGAAGAAGAGATCAAAGCAGAAAAAGGGCAGCAACAAGGGCATGGACGCCGCAGCTATCATCAGCATGCTCAGCGGACAGATCCTGTATCTGCTTGAGATAAGAGACCTTCGAGAGAACGGATTCAGTGCGGACGGAGTTTCCAAGCTCCTGACCAAGACTCCCGATACCGGAGCACCGGCCAGGATCCAGGACTGGAAGCTTAAGAAGATGTTCGATCCCGCATCCAAAGTCGAGAAGAGGCAGCTCCAGAGATGGCTCGCCCTCTGCGCCGATGCAACCGAGAGGATCAGGACGGGCAGGATAGATGAGGATGTCGCACTGGAGACGCTGCTTATCGAGATGACCAAGAAAGGATAAGCAATATGAGTGAGAAAAAATACATATCGCTCACATTTGATGATGGCCCCGTGATAGGGATCACCGACGAGATACTGGATATCCTTGAGAAGGAAGGCATAAAGGCGAGTTTTTTCATCGTTTCCGACTGGATCAAGCCCGAAGCGGAATATCTCATTAAGAAAGCGTACGATATGGGCTGCTCCATAGAGAATCATTCCCGCACTCACAGCGATATGACAAAGCTGTCAGAAAATGATATCCGTGAAGAGATAGAGCATACGGACAGGGAGATCATCAGGATAGTGGGCGAGAAACCGCAGTTTTTCAGACCTCCCTTTATAGCGATAGATAAGAAGATGTATGATGCGATAGAGTACCCCTTTATTTGCGGATGCGGATGCGAGGACTGGGTGCCGACCGTGCCTGCAGAGGATAGGATACAGAGGATCCTGGCAGATGCTCACGACGGGGAGATAGTGCTTCTGCACGATATGCATCACAATGAGAATACTGTCGAAGCGGTACGCGCCATAGTTCCCGTCCTTAAGGAGCAGGGATATGAATTCGTAAATATCAGAGATCTGTTTAAGCATTTCGGAGTTACACCCGAGAGAGGCAGGACATATTCCGGAGTGTATGACGTTAGACCCGATGATTTCTAGCTTTTGGCATATGATCCCGCACCATTCCATTCGAGAGGGAAAAGGATGAAGAGATTCCATATCAACGAAAAGTATGTAACGGTCAACCTGACCAGATCGATCACGATGTATTCGCTCCTGCCGTTCTACTGCGCATACCTCTGCTATGACAATATGAGGCGCGGCGTGATATCTATCGGTCTTCTCGCACTCATGTGTACTATCACGACTGCGATCGCGCTTTGTATTCTGATCCATTGCAAACTCACCAATAAGCCTCATAAGCTGCTGCAGAACATCACGATCATTGTTATGTGCTTTGTCTACTGGATCACTTTCGGCATATTCCTATATACCGGAGGTACGGGCGGAACGAGTATATTCCTATTCTTCGCGGCAGCGCCCGTGTGCTTCTATTTCTTTAATCTATTCTACGGATCGTTCTTCTGCTTCGTATGGTTTATCGTAATGGTGATCTATTTTAATTCACCGCTCAAGGATACAGGATATCAGTTCCCTGAGATGTACTATTCGAGACTTCCTATGATGTATCTCATAGAGATAATAATGGCTGCACTCGCACAGTATCAGGCTGTCCACGCAGAGATCAAGCAGGAGCAGGCAGCCGAGGAAGCAAGATTTGCCAATGAGGCCAAGACTGACTTCCTTGCCAATATGAGCCATGAGATCAGGACTCCCATGAATTCCATCCTCGGATTCTGCGATCTCATACTCCGTGAGGACGGACTTACCAAGAAGGTCAGGGACTATAGCCTCGACATTCAGAGCTCCGGACGAAATCTGCTCTATATCATCAACGACATCCTCGATATCTCCAAGATCGAGGCAGGTAAGCTTGAGATCATAAAGGATGACTTCGAGCCCGCATCTCTCATCAGGGATGTCATCAATGCCGCTATGGCGAGAAGAGGTGCGAAGAAGCTGGAGATAGTAGTTGATGTCGATAATGACCTGCCCAGCAGGATGCACGGCGATATGGGCCGTATCCGCCAGATCATGATCAACCTCGTCACCAATGCGATCAAGTATACCCAGACCGGCGGAGTATATATCCACATCTATGTTGAGAAAAGCGAGGAGACGACATTCAATGTGCGCGTCGAGGATACCGGTATCGGTATCGAGCAGAAGAACCTCGAGAAGATATTCCAGAGCTTCGAACAGGTAGATACCAAGCGCAATCGTTCGATCGAAGGCACAGGACTCGGACTTGCGATATCCAGACGCCTGGCCGATCTCATGGGCGGCAGCATCAGAGCGGACAGTGAGTACGGCAAAGGATCCGTATTTACGCTGCAGGTACCCGTGATGATCATAGATGAAAATCCTCTCGTCACCAAGGATGAATTCAAAGAAGTCAAAGCGGGCATCTGCACCGATATAGCTGCGATAGATCCCAAAATGAGCGTGATCTATGATATGAGCCTTGATTCGATCTGCGATCTCTTTGATATGAAGCGTCTTGATCTGCCTAATTCCAAGGACGATCACGACAGCGTATACGGAGAACTCACACATCTCTTTGTCGATGCTGCTCTGTATGAGAAGAACAGGATGGCATTTGACGGTATAGCCGGAAATGCAGAGATCATCATTATCAGCGACAGTTTCGCGCGAGATGAACTGCCCAAGAATAAGAAGGCGATCTACAAGCCTCTCTATTCACTCTCTGTCGCATCTTTCTTCGGAAGCGATACTTCGAGGATCGAGAAGGAGAATGATGCCAAGCCCAAGAAGAGATTTACTGCTCCTTCGGCACGCATACTCATCGTTGATGATAACCCTGTCAACCTGCGCGTTGAATCGGGACTCCTTGATATATACGGTATGACCATACGCACCGCTTCGAGCGGATATGAGGCACTTGATATCGTTGCCAAGGAGAGATTTGATATCATCTTTATGGACCATATGATGCCTGAGATGGATGGCGTAGAGACTGTACAGAAGATGAAGGAGAGAGACCTTCCTTTCAATAACGACACGCCTATCATAGCGCTTACCGCCAATGCGATAGGCGGTGTAAAGGATATGTTCCTTTCACACGGCTTTGCGGATTTCCTCTCCAAGCCTGTCGATATAGAGGAGATGGACAAGATACTTCGCCAGTATCTGCCTGAGAGCAGAGTGATAGAGAGCGAGGGTATTGAGTTTGCTCCTTCGTCATCGGATGATGATTCCGATGTGCTGGAGTTTGCACCCGATGAGCAGGACGAGGAACTCTCGCAGACAGCGATAAAGATGCTTGAGGATTCCGACCTGATCGATTATGAAGTGGCTAAGAGATATAAGCTTGACCGCATCAACCTCTCGATCTATTCCGAGCAGTATGACAAGACTAAAGATGAACTTGAGAGATTCTACAATGCAAAGGACTGGAAGAATTACAACATCCGCGTACACGCGCTCAAGAGCTCGTCGAGGATGATAGGTGCAATAGCACTCAGCGACCTCGCTAAGAGCGCAGAGGATGCCTCGGGCAAGGCAGATGAGTCCGCGCTTGAGATACTTCATCCCGATGTGCTTGCGAAGTATACCGAGGTTTATGAGTTTATCGCTAAGGTGATGGAGGTGTAATATGGACGATATCGATAATGTAGTTGAACTCATAGAGAAGCAGATGAACAGCGGAGTCTCTCGTCTGAAAGTCCAGGTCACCGATGCTGTGAAAGAGGGCGAAACTAAGAAGGAGTATCACCACGGCAGATGTGATGTCGGCAGCCCTTGGGCTAAGGGTACGGCACCAAATTTATGATAATTCTTTAAATGGCTTTAAAATGAAATGATATTTGATTAATATACTTTTGCTATAATAATCTTGGGTGCTACCATATACGGTAGGCGGTTAACCCTCTGCGGAGGGACTGAGACCCTCCGATTACATAGAAACCCTAATGGGAATCCGAGAAAAGGAGGGCGTTGCGAATGGTAACTGTTGATAGTCGCATAGCGGTGATTGGTTTAGTGCTGACGTCGCTTGGACTTGGATACACGCTCGGACGCAATAGTAAGACACAAAAATAACCGCCACCTGGCAAGGAATGCGGTTATTCTTGTAATATCCAAATTTCAAACGGGTTGACCGTCTATCGGTAGCGTCTTATCTGTGAATAATTCTACCGTTGGTTAGTCGGCTTGTCAACATACAAAAATATGGAGTTTAACGTTTTGTTCGAGGTATATCAGTATGAGTAGTTTTAGGTTGATACAAGGCTCGTGTGTGGATCAGGATGCTGATGCGATTGTAAATGCGGCAAACAGATATCTGATGGCGGGCGGTGGTATATGCGGAGCGATATTCAGAAAAGCGGGTGCTGAGAAACTGGCTGAAAGCTGCGCAAAGCATAGTGTCCCTCTAAATGATGGCGATGCTGTCATAACTCCCGCGTATGGTATTACTAATGCAAAGTATGTGATACATGCTGTCGGCCCTGATTTTGGAAGTACTCCGACAGCGTTTAAAGAATTGTATCTGGCATATTATAATTCTCTTGTAGTTCTGAAGGATAATGATCTGCACACGATAGCATTTCCTCTTATCAGTTCGGGGATATTCGGCGGAGCACTGGATAATCCTGTAACAGAATCTACGAAGCAGGCTATCAAGGCCTATAATGATTTCGTTAAGGCAAATCCTGATTATGATGTAGATGTGACACTGTGCGCATTTACGGAAAGAGAGTATGCTGAAGCAAATAAAGTGGTTGGTATCAGCCGGTAAATAGTTTTACACGAAGTTTGTTGTTTTTGATATATATGGTTATCTGGCCGGAAGTATCGGTGCGCAGGATATGCGCACCGTGTTTTTTTAAGCGGCCCAGAGTTTCTGTATGCGGATGGCCGTAGCGATTGTTTTCGCCGCAGGAGATGATGGCGAGTCTCGGTTTTGCCACGTTTAGGAATTCATCGGTTGTTGAGTGCGATGAACCGTGATGCGAGACGACAAGGATATCGACGGAATGAGCATCGGCGAGAGAGGAGAGATTTTGCGTAAGCGCAGTTTCTCCTGTTCCCTGTACATCTCCTGTCAGAAGAAGAGTAGTTTTTGCTTTATCTCCGAAAGTAACCAGGAAACATTCAGATGCTGAATTAGGATCCTCAGGTATATAGTCCGGTGCAGGATGCAGGCATAGCAGTTTTGCATCACCTGATGTGAAGATGATCCCGGATTGCATATATCGCATTGATGGATTTTCGGGTTTGCTGATATCTGAAGCATTACATTGGGACAGCAAATTGCGTATCATATCGGAATCATCATCCATCATCTGCTCTGTCACGAATACATCACCCACTTCAATACCCCACGCATTTTTATTTTGCAGGAGTTCTATCGCTCCGTTTACATGATCTTCATCAGCGTGCGAGAGGAAAACTGCATCGATCTTTTTGATCCCATGATATTTCAGGAAAGGCTTCAGCACATACTTCCCGACAGACGATCTCGATGTGGAGCCACAGTCAAACATATATACCCCACCGTTGTCTGCGGTGAGGATGCAGCAGCTTCCCTGTCCGACATAGAGGAAATCTGCGGTGTTTCGGCGAGAAGGATGAATGCTGATCACAACGAGGAGCATTATTACCCCACACACTACGGGGAATAACTTGAAAATATAAGAACTCCTACCGCCTTTCTTGTGCGTGCGAGATTTGGACACTTTAGCGCTCATTGCGATCATGAGAAACAACACAGCATAATACACCGCAACGCCTGCCATTGTCGGCTTTCCGGGATTCCATTTATACCCCGGTATCTTCTCAAACAGCAGACACATCTTCTCGAAGTATGAGAGTATGAAGAGGCTGATACTCCCGATGAATCCAAG
>DFKT01000009.1:58742-59267 GCA_002373595.1 Lachnospiraceae bacterium UBA3638
GATAAAGATATTCAGGATCACGGCATATCTCGGGATCTCGTAGTAGAAGTAGAGCTGTATCGGCAGAGTAAATATCGTAACAGACAGGCTGGCCAAGAGAGAATCATATATCACCTTGAGAACGTTTGCAGAGAAAGCTCTGACCACACTTTGCCCGGAAGCTCCACATCTCTTTTTAGGCAGAGGAAAAGCCCTCTTCAGTACCGGGAGCACGAGCAGTATCCCGGCAGCAGATCCGAATGAAAGCATAAATCCGGCATCACAGGCCACGGATGGCTTCCTGATCAGGCATATCGCTGCTAAAAGTGACAGACCTGTCGGAGAATCGTAAGTCCGCCCGATGATCAGAGCTATCATAGCCAGCACGAAGCATCCGATGGCGCGGGTTGCGGATACGCTCATACCGGTCATTACTCCATACAGAATAAGCAGTAAAGAGCAGACAGCAGCAGATCCTCTGATCCCGAGAAAAGATCGTTTTAACAAATTATGTAAACCGTACCCGAGAATAGTTATATGCAAAGC
>DFKT01000070.1 GCA_002373595.1 Lachnospiraceae bacterium UBA3638
CTTGCGATAACATCCATCTGCTGCTCCTTTGTCAGATCGATGAACTTAACAGCATAACCGGATACACGGATCGTGAAGTTCGCATACTCCGGCTTCTCCGGATGATTCATAGCGTCGATCAGCTTCTCTGTACCGAATACATTGACATTCAGATGATGCGCTCCGCGATCGAAATACCCGTCCATGACATTCACCAGGGTGTTCTTCTGCTCGTCAACACTATGGCCAAGGGCTGTCGGGCTGATGGTCTGTGTGTTGGAAATACCGTCAAGAGCGTACTCATACGGAACCTTTGCGACAGAGTTCAGAGAAGCGAGAAGTCCCTCCTGCTCCGCTCCGTAGGACGGATTTCCGCCCGGCGCGAAAGGTTTGTAAGCTTCATGGCCATCCGGGGTAGCGCCTGTAGCCTTACCGTATACAACGTTGGATGTAATCGTAAGGATCGATGTTGTTGCTTCGGAATCGCGATATGTGTGATACTTCTTGATTTTTGTGATGAAAGTCTTGAGCAGCCATACAGCAATCTCGTCGGCACGATCATCATCGTTACCATACTTCGGGAAGTCACCTTCTGTCTCGAAGCCCACAGCGATGCCTTCTTCGTCTCTTATGACCTTGACTTTGGCATACTTGATTGCGCTCAGGGAGTCGACAACATGCGAGAAGCCTGCGATACCGGTTGCAAATGTTCTTCTCACGTCTGTATCAATCAGCGCCATCTCGGCTGCTTCATAATAATACTTGTCATGCATGTACTGGATCAGGTTCAGTGTCAATAAAAACCACTATGGACTCACATCCGGGTTGTTCTCAACATTTTTCCTCCGGATGTTCTCAACCCGCACCCATTATCGACTCAAATTCCTTAGCGAACATTTGCTGATAAGTTTCCTGTTCTTCCCTCAACTGTTCACTACTCATTTGTTCTATCATTTCAGAACGTATGAAGCAGAGCTGTTTTGCCGCCTTCTCTGTCTTGATAGCAATCTGCGTATACTCCGGTCCTATCATAAGCAGCTTTAATGCATCATCCGGGTTCAGATAACCGCTGCCCATGATGTATATCCGGAGAGACTATCTCCCTGTTGCTTGTGTGATATAGTATCATTCCAACCGCTCCATTTCTGTGTTATTCATCCTCTTCTCCCGCAACAATTCTTATATTTTTTTCCACTGCCACAAGGACAGGGATCGTTGGGATATATTTTCTTCTTCCCGGTAATCACAGTCTTACGATCCGGGGAAACGAACGCTGTATCGATGTTCCTCGCATTGCTGTTAAGATCTATATGTACACCCATCGCGCGAAGCTGATCTGCGGCTTCTGCCAACATTCCCGCTGCCTGCGTGCTTCCCGGTACAATTGTCAAGCCGTTCCGGCGAATGCTCTCTTTCTCGCGCGACATTAAATCCTCCGGTCTGAAGCCCCTGTTGTACAGCATTGGAGTCGTGTTATTGAGATGGGTTATATATTCCACAAACTTCCGCATCGCCTTATCCGATGGAAAAACCAGCTTCTTCTTATTAACCAAGTCCATCACTTCATGAAGGCCGTCACCCTGGTTCAACGTGTGCCAAATCTCTTCTGTCAAATCTTCTGCATCAATCTCCTCCATCTCCATCTCATTTTGAAGGAAGGCAAATAGTGTCTTTACCTCCCTTTGCTGCGACGGATAGCCGTTCCAGGAAATATCCTCCACTTCTTTCTTAGTCGGAATATAATAAGCCTTGTCCCCCTGGCAACGCTCAAGCGCCTTATACTCATCATCATGCAGCCATCCGTGGTAAACGATACGGCCATCATGCACAATACAGAGCGTATCGAAATCATCAAGTGCCTGAATCGCTTCTATCATCTCCTCCCGGCTGAGTTCCCCAAATTGCCTGTATAGACGGTAGAACTGCCTGATTGGTATGGACCCGTAGAAATACTCGACCACATCAAGACAGTCCAAAAGCCAGACATGCTGCTGCCTTTTATGATGAAATTCCGGTGTGTCGATTCCCTTAAAAGCCTCCATAACATCTGTAGGGATCAAGAATTCATCTTCTTTCTTCGTCGGTGCGGCATAATCTAACTCGCACAGAAAGGCCATATCATCCGACTCTGCAAAGGTTGCCGACTTAAAAATTCCGCCCTTATTGACAGCCCGCTTAAAAGTCTCCATCTGACGGTCATTCATCGGAAGGAGCCTTTCTTCCATACATTCCTTCTCAAGCATGCGATCAGCACAGCGCTTCGCGAATATCATTGAGGCGGCGCTTTCCCTATCCTTTGCCTTGAACAGCGCAAGAATCTCCTTGGGAAGGACTGTATTAACCCCAATCTCCTCCGAAAGCTGTTTCAACTCCGTCTCACTATAAATCGTATAAAGCATCTCCCGAAGAGATCTCATGTCAGCAGAGCGGAATCCCTTTAAACCCAATAACAATGATATCTGTTCCGCACCCTCCTTAGCTGTCTCGGTAAAGCTCCGGATGGTATTTTCCGGCTTGCTCTCCGGGTTCGTCATCGCAGGCACCATCACATAAGAATCAAGCTCTATTGAGATCGACCCTCCGGAAATACTTTTTTTCTTTTCACGTTCATCGAGCAGCTCTTTCTTTTTTACAAAGTGAAAGCCCTCATCATACTGAATATGATAGCACATGAGTTCTTTCATCTTATCCTTAAAAGCGCTACTGCCATCCTTCTCGAAAAGCTCCCAGACTCCACGGCTGTATCTTCCGGGGAAGGGGAATATCAGCATCCTGCTGCTGAGCTCCTTCACCTCGATACGGAATGCAATGTCTTCATTTTTATCCGGCTTATAGGTAAACCAGGAATCCTTCTTCATATACTCATCAATAAAGGTAGTATCGGCTTCCCTCAGGGACTGCCTATAAAGAGGGTATGAGCCATCCTCAAATATGCCTTCACGCAGCTGCACTTCAGAAGAAGGCAAATCAAATATATAGTCAGAAGGCGGCGCATCCTTCGTCCCGGATGCGATGTCCAGAAATACCGACAGTAAGGAGAAAGTAATACCTCCCGGGACCTCAAGCTCATACCAAAGGACTGGTTTTGATTTTTTAAGGATTATCTTCAAATCATAAAGCATACTAATTTATACCTCGTTATTTTTCCATTTCATAGTTCTAAACCTGCACTGTTTTCTGTCTATCACTATGTTTAATTCTCGTGCTC
>DFKT01000012.1:0-1904 GCA_002373595.1 Lachnospiraceae bacterium UBA3638
GGACCATCCTGACGATCTGCTCACGAGGGATGGAGGTGTGGGACTCAGCTGATGTGCAGATGACATCGAAGATCGAAGCAATGAATCCGGGCATGCAGCTTACGAGTTCGGAGCCCATGCCGACTTCGTTCTCGGGAAGTTCGATCACTTGGCCTATTGAAGAGAGCAGGCCCGGGAGAATGGCTTTATCTTCATCTGTGACGAGATCGTTGTAGCAGACGATGGTCTGGGAGCGGCCGATCTCGGCTGTAAGACTCGGAATGACCTTGGCTGTCCTGCAGTGCACGATCTTGCCGATCATGTCGAAGGTAATGCTTCCGTTAAGTGTCACGAGGAGAGCATCTGCCTTAAGATATGTGCTGATCTCTGAGAGGACCGTCTTCATGTCGGAGGGGCGGACGCAGACGAATACGATGTCGGCGGTACCGGCAAGTTCTGGATTATCGCAGATGGTGGCGATGTCCTCAGCTTCTGAAAGCTTTTCACGGGTCCTGTTCGCGACGAGCAGGTCGTTCTTGGCGATGCCGGCATTTTCGGAAAACTTCCAAAGCAGCATCTTGCCCATGCTTCCGTAACCTATTATTCCGATCTTCATGATCTCATCCCCCTTTTGTGGAATTGTCGTTATTTTAATATAAAACCCGCTTCGGGAAGCGGGTTTAACAATGTTAAATGCGTTGTTTGTAAGGTTCTTACTGTGCCGCGAAAAATGTACCCACGTCGTCCTGATCGATGATCTTTTCCAATGTCTGAACTTCTGAGCCGTCCGCGATGACACCCATGATGCCATTCTCGGTTACCTTGCTCATGGCAGTGATCTTTGTCGCCATACCGCCTGTGCCGAGCCAGGAGCCCTTGCCGGCAGTGAAGTCGAGCATCTCGGGTGTTACCTTATCTACATAGGAGATACGCTCGGCATTGGGATTCTCGCGCGGATTAGAGTCGTAAAGACCGTCAACGTCTGAGAGGATAACGAGCAGATCGGCATTTGCGAGGACAGCAACGTCAGCTGAAAGCGTGTCGTTGTCGCCGAATGTGCCGTTATGCATGATCTCTGTTGTTGATACAGAGTCGTTCTCGTTGATGACAGGGATTATGCGCATCTCGAGCAAAGTCTCGATGGTGTTTGTTACGTTTGCTCTTGTGAGCTTGTCTGTGATGCCGTCCTTGGTAAGAAGGATCTGACCGCAGCGGTATGAATACTCGGAAAAGCTTCTTGCGTAGGCATTCATAAGCTCGCACTGACCGACGGAAGCGATAGCCTGCTTCTCACGTGTTGTGGAAGGGCGCTCCTTGAGGTCGAGATATCCGATGCCGACACCGATGGCGCCGGAGCTTACGAGAAGGACTTCCTTGCCGCGGTTCATGAGGTCGGAGATAGAGCGGCAGAGCCTGTCGATGTTGCCCAGGTTCATTTTGCCGTTGTCGTATGTAAGGGTCGAAGTGCCGACCTTGACGACTATTCTTTTCGCAAAGTTAACTGGATTTCTTGATCCGCTGTATTTGCTCAAAGTAAGTTCTCCTTATCTATATTAGTATTAAAGACCAAACAAGAATAAACTCTTGCGTTCGAAAATGCAAGGAAAGACTTGTGATCAGGGGTCTTTATATCAGCCGTTGCCGTTATTCTTGTTGCCGTTTCCGTTACCTTCTGGTCCGGGTGGAACAGGTGTCGGAGTAGCGACGTGAACAGGGCAGGGATTCTTCTCAGAAGGGCAAAGGTAACTTCCGGATACGAAGTAATCCGTATAGATCTTTGCTTTTTCGGCCTTGCAGGAATCCGTCGGATAGTAACCTGAAGAGCAGACAGAAGCCTTGATGATCTTCTTGGGCTTCTTGAATGTGGCTCCGGGAAGATTCTTATGGAGCTTGTTCATTACATTCATCCAGATCCTGATGGCATT
>DFKT01000012.1:2053-4483 GCA_002373595.1 Lachnospiraceae bacterium UBA3638
TTGTCGGAAGTGGTACCTGTCTTACCTGCGGTATCGATATGCTTGCCGGACTTGCCTTCGATCTGGCCGCCGAACTTGGCAGGAGCACCGTTTGTAACGACACCCTTAAGGATATCAGCGATGAAGAAGCATGTCTCAGCGGAATATACGCGGTAGCTGATAGGGTCAGCCTTGATGATCACGTTACCGTCGGAATCAAGGACCTGTGTGTAAGCGTAAGGCTCTACGAAGGTACCGCCGTTTGCAAATGTGTGATAAGCACCGGCCATCTCGAGAGTTGTCATACCTACTGTAAAACCGCCTACAGCCTGTGAAGGGAAGGAACCCTCGGCTGTTCTGTCGATACCGACCTGCTTTAAGTACCAGAGAGCCGTATCTCCGCCAACATCAGTCCAGATCTCTGTAGCGATAGTATTAAGTGACTGTACGAGAGCTGTTCTGATCGTTACCTGACCTGAGTAAGAACGGCTGTAGTTAACCGGCCATACTGCCTTCGGACGGGAAGGGTCGAGGTGCTTGGGCGCGTCGTTTCTGACAGAAGCGGGAGCGATGATTCCAAGTTCGAATGCCGGTCCATAGTCGAGAATAGGCTTAATGGATGAACCCGGGTTACGGCGGCACATAGGTGATGTGGCACGGTTAAGAGACAGATTCATTGTTTTCTCGCCATATCCGCCGGCCATTGCGGCGATAGCACCCGTATCGTTCTTGATGACTACCATAGAGCCGTTAGGCTTCTCAGGATAATCGGCTATCTTAGCAGGTTTGGACTGGAAAAGGCTCTGTGTCTTGAATGCCGTATCGACGATAGCCTGTGTGGAAGGCTCAAGTGTCGTATAGATGTGGTATCCCTTATTGTAGACAAGGTGGGATGCGAGGTTACGGGTGATACCTCTTGCCTGAGCGATATCGCCGATAACTTCGGAAATTGCATATTCAGTGAAATATGAATTGATGGCATGAGAACGGTCTGTATTTCTCTGACGGAATACGAGATCCGTATTAAGAGCTTCCTGATACTCTTCCTTGGTGATCATATCGAGTTCGTACATCTTCTCGAGGATGGTCCTCATACGTCTCTGGGCATTTCTTCTGCCTGTCTCTCTCATAGGATTGTAGAAAGAAGGGCTCTTAGGAAGGCCGGCGATGAGAGCGCACTCGGGAAGTGTAAGCTCGGAAGCCTTCTTGCCGAAATAGTTCATGGCTGCAGCCTGGACACCGACATAGTTGTTGCCCATCGGAGCGAGGTTGATGTAGAGCTCTAAGATCTCGTCCTTGGAAAGGTTCTGCTCGAGCTGCATAGCGGAGAACCACTCCTGAACTTTTCTTGATGTGGAGTGCTCGTCCTGACCGCTTATGAGCTTAACTGTCTGCTGTGTGATCGTGGAACCGCCGTGTGTAGCGGAACCGCCGTTTGCGATAGCTGAGATGAGAGCTGAACCGATACGCTTGATATCGATACCTGAATGCTCGCGGAAACGCTCGTCCTCGATAGCGATGATCGCATCGTCAAGATAAGTATCCTTGATCTCACTGTAGGATACGAAAATACGGTCTACGTTCTCGGAACCTGTGAGCTTCGCGAGGACATTGTTCTCACTGTCATATACGAATGATGTCTGGGATGCCTCAGCTGTGGAAGCGAGGTCTCCGATAGACAGAGGCTTTGTGGTTGATGCATAGCCCAGGAGCATTCCGGCACCAAAACCGCCGAATGTGAATACCAGGCATAAGATGAGGACGACACCGATCTTGATGATGTCGCTGATAAAGCTGCCGGCTTCTCTGATCCAGCTGCGGTTGAAGCCGCATCTTGTAGGTTTGCCCTTGAGCTGGCTTCTGAGTTCGTCAGCAAGAGCGCTGTTCTCAGGCGCTACGGGCTTGGTCGATCTTTGCTTTTTATTATCACTGCTTTGAGGCAAGATAACAGTCTCCTTCAAATTAAATTCTCCATATTTTACCACGACTTTGTTATTATTAAATTACTATTATGAGGCAAAGCTCGGATAGGGTCAGGATGGAAAACTGCATAGAAGTCACTATTTCAGCACTCGGAAGCGAAGGACAGGGCATAGGGAAACTGCCTTCCGGCAAGGCTTGTTTTGCCGCCGGAGCATTCCCCGGAGAGAGATGCATCTGCAGGATCGAGAGCGAGACATCGAAGTATGCAGTATGCGAAGTTTTGGAGGTTTTGGAGGCCTCTCCTGACAGGGTCACCGCTTTCAGACCTGTAAATGAAGTAAGCGGCGGACTTCCATTTGCAGCGCTCTCTTACGATGCACAGCTCAGATTCAAGGAGATGCGGGTCAGAGACTGTCTTATAAGGATCGGAGGGTTCGAAAAGCAGGTCTTAAGCGAAGTTTTCCGCCCGATCAACGGTGCTGACACCCCTTTCAGATACAGAAATCACATGCAGTATGCGGTAAGAGA
>DFKT01000078.1 GCA_002373595.1 Lachnospiraceae bacterium UBA3638
AACCTGTCATCAGTGGACAATATGACTCTTGTATATACCTTCATCCTTGAGGATAAGGCATACAGATATACTATGACTCCTGCAGCTGCAAAGCTTGCATATAAGCCCGAGATCAAATGGTACGGACCGGATTATCTCGCTTGCTTCTTCCCATTTGAGATCCTTTCACTTGATCTCAACGGAAGACCTGTAGAGCCGACTACCGCTCCGGTAAAGGTTACTCCCGCTGTACCTGCTCAGACCGCAACTGTAGCAACTCCTGCAGCACCTGCAGCATCCGTAGCAGGAACTGTATATACCGTATTCCCCGGTGATACTCTTAATGCGATCGCTGCCAGAAACGGTGTGACCCTCGCATACATCCTTGATAAGAATCCTCAGATCAAGAATCCGAACCTCATCGTTCCCGGCCAGCAGATAAAACTGTAAGTATTTGCAATACGTTTTAAGTTAATTCAACGCCCTGTATTCCATGTGATGTGTACCCCTTTTTCTGGACAACCAGAGAAAGGGGTATTTTATGCGTTATTCACATGAGTACAAACTTAAGTGTGTTGATTTATATCGACAGGGAAGGTGGCCCGAAACACCTCCCGGCATATCTGAGGAAAACTTTAGGATTACAATTCGCAGATGGGTTAGGCTTGAAGAGGCTAATGGATCAGATGTTCTTAAGCACAAAAATTTTAATAAAGTTTGGACTTCAGAAGAAAAAATGGAACTAATATCTAAGGTCTTAGCCGGTAGTTCAAATCAATCTGTAGCACTGGAAGCTGGAATAGAACCAAGGTTGCTCTATCAATGGGTTCGCAAATACAAAGAAGAAGGATATAATGGATTAGTAAATAATAAAAAAGGTCGCCCATATAAGGAGCCAAATATGAAAGGAAAAACTGATCCTAGACCCCTTACCGAGTCCGAACGCGAAGAATTAATCAGATTACGTGCGGAGAATGAATATATAAAGGCAGAGAATGAAGTAATAAAAAAACGGATAGCCTTGAGAGAAGAAAAATGGGCTGCGCGTCTCAAGGCGAAAAAGCAGCGATCATCAAAGAACTCCGAGAAAAAGGATACCAATTAAAGTATCTTCTTAAGGCTATGCATATGTCTAAATCCACTTATTACTTTGAAATAAGCAAGGTTGATGTGGTTGCTGAACGAAATAAAGGCATAATGGATGGGATTAATGAAATTTTTGCTTCTAACAAGGGTAGATATGGAGTTCGTAGAGTATATCGTGAATTGTTGATCCGTGGCTACGAGGTAAATCACAAAAGAGTCCAACGTCTGATGCATGAAGCCGGGCTTTTGGGTAAGCGTCCTAAGGAAAAGTATCATTCTTACAAAGGTGAAGTCGGTAAGCTTGCTGATAACCTGCTCAATCGGGACTTCAGTACAACCGCACCGTTGCAAAAGTGGACAACTGATGTATCTCAGTTCAATTTCACCTGGGGTAAATGCTACATCTCACCAATCCTTGATATGAACACTAACGAGATTATCTCCTATGATCTGTCCAGGAATCCAAATCTAGAGCAGATCCATCGTATGCTTGAAAAAGCATTCGATAAATTTCCTGATCTAAATGGCCTTATATTCCATTCAGATCAGGGTTGGCAGTATCAGCATGCCTACTATAGAAGCGAACTCCAAAAACACGGCATAACACAGTCCATGTCACGAAAAGGGAACTGCTATGACAACTGTATTATGGAGACCTTCTTTGGACGCTTAAAGAATGAGATGTATTATGGTTATGAGAAAGAATACTCTTCATTCGAAGAATTCTCAAAAGCTATTGAAGAATATATAGATTACTACAATAACAAAAGAATTCAGGCAAAAACAAAATGGATGCCACCTGTACAATACAGGATAGCATCCATGTGTTCAGCCTAATTCATAAATATGTGTCCAGAATTTTGGGTACATATCAATGTGGATACAGGGTGTTTTTTTGACTTTTTAAGCAGTGAGTGGTATTATAGGCCTATCTTTTAATCGGTTGGAAAAGGAGGCATGAAATGAGAAAAGGTATTAAAAGTATTCTATTAACTGGTATTACTGCTTTTTCTGTTTTTATTGTTTTTTTGTTTTCTTCAATTGATGCTAAAGCTAAATCGAATACATCAGGAAGCATCAACTCAATTAATGTTGATGATCGTAATTCAAACGGTGGAAACGGAAGCACAGGAGCTGCTTCGGGAACAATAAAATACAGCTTTAATTCGCCAAGTTCTGTGACGTCCAAATTTGCTGAGGTATATTGGAGTAGCGCTGATGATGTAATATTTTTTATTGAGTTAACTCTTGGCGATCCTGCGGCAGGAATAAATGGTTCAGCAAATTACTCTTTCACTTATAGGAGTCAGACTTATTCCGGTACCTTTGCATTATCTGTTTCTTCCTTTAACCAGAATGTGCTTACCGGTAAGGTTAGTCTTTCTCAAGGATCAGGATCATCTTCGGATTCTTTGACTCCCGAGCAGTCTTATATGAGATCTACCGAGAGGTTTGCTAGTGAGATAGCTGATGCTTCTGCGCTTGCTGCAAGCACCAAGAAGAACGTTAAGATGGAGTACAGCACCGGTTCCGCACTTCCTATGAATATCATGAGAGCAATGACAGAGAGCAAGAATGTTACTCTCGAGTACACTTTTGAGTTCCTTGGTTATAAGTTCAAGACCACGATCACTCCCGAAGCTGCACAGAAGGCTTTCAAGGAGGATATCCCCTGGTACGGACCTTATTATCTCGCAAGCAACTTCCCGACCGTAGTTGTAGGACCTGTAGAATAATTTGCTAGATGAAAAAGAATTGAAAATATTGATTTTTCATAGACCGGGGTTTTGACACTCCGGTCTTTTTTTTACGGTGGCGGGGGATGTGTATGGTTTACAGGCATTAAACGCAGGACAACACAGTTTCTTAGCGCTTCTAAGGAACAGGCAGCTCGAGCCAGGACGGCGAGAGCAGTGGGCGACCGAGCCACGATGGCGAGTAAGCCCCGGTGCCGGCAACTGCATGAATCTTGAATGAAGCGCTTAGAAAATCGTTGTCCGGAGTGGCCTGCAAACCATATACATCCCATAGCCACCGCACTAAGAAAAAGAATATATCCACAGGTTTTCCTTATAGAGTATAGCTCTAAAAAATTGCTACTATAATATCAAATACGTGACATTTCCTGCGATTAATGATATAATGGTAGCAATATAGGAGGGCGTCATGATATATTTTGAAACACCATCAGATGTAGCCATTAAAATGGCTCAAAAATTGAAGTCAATTCGAAAAAGACGAAAGATAACACAAAAACAGTTGGCAGCCAGAAGTAATGTGAGTTATGCAACGCTTAGAAAATTTGAAAAAACAGGACAAATTTCACTCGAATCCTTCATTAAAATTTCTATGGAGCTTGGTCTTCTGAATGAACTAAGCAACTTGTTCTCGGATCCAACCTACAATAGTATTGAGGAGGTAATAAATGAGCGAAAACAAAACACTTGACGTTTACTATAAAAACAAACATGTAGGGACACTGGCGGAAATGGTTGACAAAAGAGTAGCTTTCCAGTACGACCGGGAGTGGATTCGAACTGGCTTTTCAATCAGCCCGTTTTCTTTACCCTTATCAGATAAGGTTTTTGTTCCTGATGAAAGATCAAGAGAGCGTTTTGCAGGTCTCTTTGGTATATTTGCGGATAGTCTGCCTGACAGTTGGGGTGAGTTGCTTATGGACAGGTACTTGAGTTCGATAGGAATCAGCAAGGAAAGCATTTCACCTTTGGATCGTTTGGCGTATATAGGAACTTCGGGAATGGGAGCGTTAGAGTATGTTCCTGCCAAAAATACCGATTATGATATCGTCGGTTCAAAGCTTAATTTTGACGAAATAGCTAAGGAATGCAGCGAGATCCTCTCGTCAAAGACATCAGATAAAATTGATATATTATACAGATTGGGAGGCTCAAGTGGAGGAACACGTCCAAAAGTTTTTTTAACCGAGCAAGGAAAGGAATGGATTATAAAATTCCCCGCCTCAAAAGATCCGAATATTAGTGGAAAACGTGAGTATGATTATTCGTTATGTGCAAAAAAGAGTGGAATTAACATGACTGAAACGCAGCTTGTTAAATCTACGATTTGTGAAGGCTATTTTAAGACAGAACGGTTTGACAGACAAAATGGTCAAAAAATATTTACAGCAACCTTTGCCGGAATTCTTGAAGCTGATTTTAGAGCGCCGTCTTGCGATTATGAAACGTTAATGAAACTAACAAGAGCAATAACAAAGGATAATTATGTAGATAAAGAACAGATATTTAAAATAATGTGTTTTAATGTAATGACACACAATAAAGATGATCATACCAAAAACTTCTCATTTCAGTATACCGAAGATCAAGGTTGGAGACTTGCTCCGGCGTACGATTTGACATACAGTGATACTTACTGGGGAGAGCATACCACATCTGTTCATGGGAAAGGTAAAGATATCACCGATGACGATCTTATATATGTAGGCGTTACTTCCGGAATTAATGAAAAATTTTGCAAAGAACATATATACATGATAAGAGAAAATACACAGGGCCTATCAAAATACATAAATCTGACTTATCCTGGGAGAAAAAGCTTATCTATACAGGAAAGGGTTCCGGATTTGAACAATTCAAAAGCTCCTTATGGGTGTCAGAATATGCATTAAAAGCAGATACCACAGGTTTTTCCCATTGTAATTGGATGAAATAGGGAGTCGGAATGCAATTAGACCACACCCAATTTCCTATGCCCGAAAAGACCGGAGCATTATCGCTCCGGTCTTTGTTCTTAAAAAACTTATTCTTCCTCATCCTCATCCTCAACGAGTTCATCAAACTCCTGTGCATCGAGGTACTCGTCGAATGCCTCCTCAACGCGTTCGTATTCCTCATCGTCATCGATGTAATCAATAACCGGTTCCTCATTGGGATCATCGGGATTCTCCGAGTATCTGTAGATCCACACATCGCCCTCGTCCATGTCTTCCTGCTTTTCGAGAGGAAGGAGCACGATGTAGTCCTGTTCAGCTACCGGAAGGATGGTAACTATCGCGCAGGTTACGACCTTGCCGTCATCGATCTCTATATCCACTGTCATTTCTTCTTCAGCCATACGTTCACTCATACTTTTCTCCTTTGGTTTCATGCCTTCACATGCCCTTAAATGCTTTAATTTTTCGCATATTTGGGGCTTCGTTTTCTTGTTTATTTTCTCATATTGTTCTATAATATTCAAGAAGTATGCACATTTAGGGGAATATATGACAGGTACGCGTACAAACGGCGCAGATTTTGTAAATATATCTCACGGGGACACCCGAGGGGTGTTTTTTGTGCACGAAACTGACGCAAAGAGCAGCCGTATCATTATCCGGGGCAACAGGAGCGGACGCGAGATGCAAAGGATCGACCTTGATGATACCTGCAGGGTCGGCAATGTCTATGCCTGTTACGCCGAGGGACTTCCCGCATATGATCTTTCATACACATATATAGACGACGGTACAGAGGTTACCGATAAGAGAGCCAGAGCCTTTGCTGTTAAGAGGACTTACGGCACCCGTTCTGAGGGCGCTATCCCTGCTATTATTCCAAACAGTGATTTCGACTGGGGTGATGACAAGAGACCTGCTATCGCCTATAATGAGAGCATTTGGTACCTGATCCATGTAAGGGGCTTTACCAAGAGCAGTTCTTCGGGTGTTAAGAATAAGGGCACTTTCGAAGGAGTAGCGGAGAAGATCCCTTACCTCAATTCGCTCGGTATCACCGCACTTGAGATGCAGCCCATTTATGAATTCGAGGAAAGAGAGCTTCCTTCCGATATCAAGGATGCGGCTTCGATATCCGTGCCGCCTGCGGGTCGCATCAATTACTGGGGCTATAAGAGAGGGTATTATTTCGCACCAAAGGGTGCTTATGCCGCCGGAGAAGACGCATGTGCTTCGGTAAAATCGATGGTCAAGGCTCTTCATGCCGCCGGGATCGAGGTCATACTTCAGTTCTGGTTTGAAAAAAACTGCCCCGAGTCGGAGATACTCGAGATATTAAGATATTGGGCAGCTGAGTATCATATAGACGGCTTCAGACTCATGGGAGAGACGATCCCCATGCATGCCGTTGCTTCTGACCCTGTGCTTTCGAGCCTTAAGATCGTATCGGATCATGTGGAAGGACTTGAGGATAAGAATAAGCGCATCGCTTTTTCAGCGGATGATTATCTGTTTACGATCAGGAAACTCTTAAAGGGCGATGAGGGAATGGTAGACGGAAGTCTGAAACTCCTCAGAGCAAATCCATCCGAATACGGAAGAGTCAATTATATAACGTCATACCGCGGTTTTACTCTTTGCGATCTGGTAAGCTATGACAGGAAGCATAATGAGGAAAACGGCGAGGACGGCAGAGACGGCAACGACTTCAACTTCAGCTGGAACTGCGGTGAAGAGGGGCCTACGAGAAAGAAGAAAGTCCGTGACCTCAGGATCCGTCAGATCAAGAATGCTCTGTCACTTATAATGCTCGGTGCCGGTACTCCCGAGATCTTTATGGGAGATGAGTTCGCCAATTCGCAGAAAGGAAATAACAATCCCTACTGCCTCGACAATGCCGTTACCTGGCTTGATTGGAAAGATGCCGCAAAGAACAGCGATATTACAGATTACTTCAGATTCCTTGTTACGCTGCGTCGTGATAACCCTGTGATCCATATGCCCTCTGAGCTTACCCTTATGGACCGTGAGAGCTGCGGATATCCGGATCTTTCGTACCACGGAGAGAGCGCGTGGAAAGCCAATACCGAGAGCTTTTCCAGATCTTTCGGACTTATGTACTGCGGAGCTTATGCTTCGGGAGATGGAAAGATCACCGGCGAAGATGCTGCCGGGAGCCTTCTGTATATAGGTGTTAACATGCACTGGGATGTGAGAAAACTCGCGCTTCCCAAGCTTCCTAAGGGATACCGCTGGACGCTGATCAGCTCTACAGGCTCAGAACCTGTATGTGATGAAGATGATCATACGATCAGCATTCCCTCGAGATGCATCTGCTTTTACGGGACTTCGAAATGAGTAATATAAAAGGCGCAATAGGACATTTAAGGACTATAAACAGACACAGGAGACTGGTTAGAAAGCACTGTTTCAGGATCGGTCTCATCAGACAGGGACTGATGCACGATCTGTCGAAATATTCGCCCTCGGAATTTATTGTAGGTGCGAAGTATTTCCAGGGGACCAGGAGCCCCAACAATGCAGAAAGAGAAGCGATAGGATATTCATCCGCATGGCTTCATCACAAGGGCAGAAATAAGCATCATTACGAATACTGGATAGATTACAATGTTCGAGGCAAGGACCCCGATGCTCCGGTCCTCATCCCTGTTGAGATGCCCAAGAAATACCTGGCAGAGATGATAATGGACCGCATAGCCGCATCGAAAGTATATTGCGGCAAGAACTATAAGGATGATGATTCGCTGAAGTACTTCCTCTCAGGGATAGAGAAGGCACCGATGCATCCCAATACGTCGAGAGATCTTGAGTTTTATCTGCGGATGCTGGCTGACAAGGGTGAAAAGGAAACCTTTAAAGCTATAAGGCAGATGCTGAAGGAAGATAAAAAGAACGGTCGCGCCTGAAAAGTGCTGATCTTAAAGGAAAATCATTATGGCAGGTTCAAGCTTCGGAAAAATATTTACGATAAGCACCTGGGGTGAGTCACACGGCCCCGCACTCGGCGTCACGGTAGATGGATGCCCGGCGGGAGTGCCCTTGTCAGAGGATGATATCGCTTTATACCTCGACAGGAGAAAGCCCGGAAGGAATGCTGCTTCAACCCCTCGCAGGGAGGATGATAAGCCCGAGATCCTTTCCGGTGTATTTGAAGGCAGGACGACCGGTGCTCCCATCCAGATCATGGTGAGAAACACATCTCAGAGATCCGGTGACTATGATGAGATAAAGGATATATACAGACCCGGACATGCAGATTATACCTTTGATGCCAAGTACGGCTTCAGAGATTACCGCGGAGGCGGCAGAAGCTCGGGACGTGAGACCATAGGACGCGTAGCTGCGGGAGCTGTTGCCGCCAAGGTACTTGCGGAGCTCGGGATAAAGGTTGAAGCATATACCGTATCCATAGGAGATATACAGGCAGATGTTTCACGGTATGACTACGAAAATGTTTCACAGAACGGAAAATCAAGCGTTTCACGCGACGAATTTTCAAAGAGACGCCGTGAAACATCGCTAAAAACCCCGACCGGAATGCCCGATGAGGAAGCCGATAAAAGGGCGATGGAATACATCGAAAAGCTTAAAAGCGAGATGAATTCTACAGGCGGATGCATGGAATGCCGTATAAACGGAGTCCCCGCAGGAGTCGGAGATCCGGTATTTGAGAAACTCGATGCCATGCTCGCAGGAGCGGTAATGAGCATAGGAGCTGTCAAAGCAGTCGAGATCGGTGACGGCATAGAGGTCAGCAGCAGGACCGGATCCGGGAATAATGATGCTTTCCGTATCGAAAACGGAAATATAGTCAAAAAGACCAATCACTCCGGCGGGATCTTAGGCGGTATCAGTGACGGATCGGAGATAATCATAAGAGCTCATGTTAAGCCGACTCCTTCCATAGCGATGACTCAGGAAACCGTTACAAAGGACGGTAAAGAGACTGATGTAAATATCAAGGGCAGGCACGATCCCGTGATCGTCCCCAGAGCAGTGGTAGTGATGGAGAGCATGTGCGCGATAACAGTCCTCGATGCGCTTCTTAAGGGGAGCAGTGCCAAACTTGATAATCTGCTCAAACTTTATAAAAGTTAAATCTTGAAAAAGAAAATAAAAATACTAAAATAAATTGTGGTTTTGGTTAAACCGCGAAAGGAAAGGAAATATGGCCAGAGAAAAGTATGTCGCATACGTATCAACCTATACCATGGGAGACAGCCACGGTATAAAGATCTATGATGTGGACATGAAAAACGGACGTTTCAAGGAGAAGGATAAGGTCGAGATATCCAATTCTTCATATCTCACCATATCTCACAACGGGAAATATCTGTATTCCATCACGGATATGGGCGTAGAGTCCTACGCTATCCAGCCTGACGGAACACTGAAGATGCTTAATTTTGCGCCCATCAACGGAATGCGCGGATGCTATCTCTCTACAGATTACACCGATCAGTATCTGTTCGTTGCAGGTTATCACGACGGAAAGCTCACTGTGCTTCACTTAAAGGAGAACGGTGCTGTTGGCAAGATCACCGATGAGGTATTCCATAAGGGCCTCGGAAGTATGGCGGAGCGAAACTTCAGACCGCATATCAACTGCGCACGTATGACCCATGACAATAAGTACCTTCTCGTAGCCGATGAGGGAATGGATCATGTCAATGTCTACAGCCTCGACCTCAAAGAGGGAAAAGTAAGACTCGTTGATATCATCAGAAGTGAGATAGAGTCGGCTCCCAGACATATCAAGATCTCCGGAGACGGCAGATTCATCTATATCGTTCATGAGCAGACCTGTGATATCGATGTTTATTCATACAAGATCGTCGACGATCTTCCTGTATTCGAGAAGATCCAGTCAGAGCGTATCATTGAGCTTGTAAGCGGAAGCACATATTCAGCAAGTGCTTTGTCATTCAGCTCTGATTATAAGTATCTGCTCACTTCCGTAGCGGGAGACAATTCCGTCGGCGTTTACAAGGTTGATCAGGAGACCGGTAAGATCAAGCAGATATTCCTTCTTCCCGTAGCCGGTGAGTATCCGAAGGATGCCGAGTTCTTCCCCAACAATGAGTTCCTCGTATCGCTCAATCACGAGACCAATGACCTTACATTCTTTAAGATAGATCTCAAGAACGGCACTATGATCATGAACGGACCGCCGATCCCCGTTGCACTTCCCAACTGCATCCTGTTCCACAAGATCGCGGCGCCTGTTGAGGAGTAAGTCTTAGGATGTTTGAACTGACGCCCGAAGAAAAAGTAAGAAAGAAGCTTGTATCTTTCGGAAGAAAGAGTAAGCTTTGCAGGTTCTTTGCGATACCTGCCCTTTTCGTATCGCTTTTCTTTGTGCGTCTGGGACTCTGGCTCGGAGGCAGATCCAAAAAGATCGCTATGATGTGCTTTTCCGTCTTTTCGGCGGCAGCCTTCAGCAGTTTCTCGTTTCCGATATTCGGAGGATCGGGAAATGCTCCGGTGATGGTCGACTTCGGAACTCTCGATACTTCCGTAGCTTTGGTCAGCGAGGATGAGGTTGAGCGGATCACGGTTGATGAGTCCGGGAAATATTCCAACAGTGAAGATATGGATTATATGACGCTCTCAGGTGATGAAGCCGGCGGAGAGTCGGAGGAAGGTGTTGATATCAGCGGTATCGATGCTGACAGCATTCTTTCCGAGATTGGCTATATCGCTTCCGACATAAGGACAGAAGCTGACGGCAATTACGATTTTGACCGTGATGACTGGCGTATAATGCTCATCAACAAGCAGCATTTCATTCCCGAAGGATACGAATTTCCCCTCGGATCGCTCGGAGGAAATATCCAGTGCGACGAGAGGATCATCCCCGATTTCGTTGCCATGCTTCAGGATGCCAAGAGTGAAGGGTTCAACATCACTGTACGTTCACCTTACAGGACCAATGAATATCAGGAATTCCTGTTCCAGTACAGGATCAAGAGCTATATGTCGAGAGGTTATTCATACCTCGATGCTTATAACCTTTCTTCACAGTCGATAACGATACCCGGAGCCAGTGAGCATCAGGTAGGGCTGGCACTTGATCTTCTGGCTGACGGATATGATACTCTTTCCGAGGGTTTCGGTGAGACCGGAGGCGGAAAGTGGCTTGCGGAGAATGCACACAAGTACGGCTTTATCCTGAGATATCCCAAGGATAAGGAATATATCACCGAGATCAAATACGAACCGTGGCATTTCAGATATGTCGGAGTGAATGCCGCGACATATATGTATGATAACAATATGACGCTGGAGGAATTCTGGGAGGAGAAGCTTTGAAGGCTTCATACAAGGTATTAAAGACTGAAGGGGCCGCAAAACGCGCGGAATTCACCACTAACCGCGGGACAGTGCAGACCCCTCTTTTTATGAATGTAGGTACTGTAGGTGCCATCAAGGGAGCAGTCGGCGCGGAGGATCTCGAGTCCATCGGATGCCAGATAGAGCTTTCCAATACTTATCATCTCCATGTAAGGACGGGAGACGAGCATATTAAGAGCCTCGGCGGACTCCATAAGTTTATGGGCTGGAACGGCCCGATACTTACAGATTCCGGCGGATTCCAGGTATTTTCTCTTGCATCACTCAGAAAGATCAAGGAGGAGGGAGTTGAGTTCCGCTCGCATATAGACGGTCACAAGATCTTCATGGGACCGGAGGAGAGCATACGCATTCAGTCCAACCTCGGCTCCACCATAGCGATGGCATTTGATGAGTGCGCACCCGCCAAAGCGGATAAAGAATATGTAAAGCCGTCTGTTGAAAGAACTACCAGATGGCTTGAACGCTGCAAAAATGAGATGGAGAGGCTTTCGGAGCTTCCCGATACCATCAATCCCAATCAGCTTCTTTTCGGCATCAATCAGGGTGCGGTGTATGATGATATCAGGATAGACCATGCCAAACGCATTTCGGAAATGGATCTGGACGGCTATGCTATAGGAGGCCTTGCTGTCGGAGAGACACATGAAGAAATGTATCATGTCATAGAGGAAGTCACGCCTTATCTTCCCAAGGATAAGCCGACTTATCTCATGGGTGTCGGAACCCCTGAGAATATCCTCGAATCGGTAGACAGAGGAGTTGATTTCTTTGACTGCGTATATCCTTCGAGAAACGGCCGGCACGGACATCTCTATACGCACAGCGGCAAGATAAATATAAACAATGCGAAATATGCTTCGGATATGGGCCCTGTTGAAGAGGGCTGCGGATGCCCTGCCTGCAGGAGATATTCCAGAGCATATATCAGGCATCTCCATAAATCCGGTGAGATGCTGGGCCTTAGACTTTGTGTGCTCCACAATCTCTACTTCTACAATCATATGATGCAGGAGATAAGAGATGCACTTGATGAGGGCAGATTTAAGGCTTATAAGACTTCGATGATTGAGTCGATGAGAGCGGGAGAAGAGTAAATATTCCTTGCAAACATAGGCTTTTTCCTGTATGATTTACAATAGTTTTGTTACGGAGGTATCTTAAATGAATGAATTTATGCTTTTAACTGAAGAAGCAGCTGCCGGAACCGCAGGAGCAGGCGGAAGCCTTATCGCAATGATCGTTGTTTACGGCGGACTTTTCGCTGTTCTTTACTTTATCTTCATGAGACCGCAGAATAAGGAGCGCAAGCGCATGCAAGAGCTTCTTTCCAATCTTGAAGTCGGGGATATCGTATGCACCACTTCCGGTTTCTACGGATCGATCATTGACATTGACGGAGATATGGTCATCGTAGAGTTCGGAAACAATAAGAACTGCCGCATCCCTATGGAAAAGTCGGCGATCAGCAAGGTTGAAAAGCCCGGAGCTGCATCATAAAGAGATACTGATACGGATATAGAAACGGCGGGGAAGCATCCACGCCGCTTTTCGTTATTTAGAATGTTCTTTTATGTGAGCCTTGATGGCATTGAATGTTTTGTCGCTTATATAATGCTCAACTCTGCATGCATCCTCGGAAGCAGTCTTTTCATCCACGCCGATCGACATGAGTACGTTGGTGAGTATAGTATGTCTTTCGTAGATATTTTTTGCTATCTTTTCACCGGCTGAAGTCAGCTTGATGAATCCGTTTTCGTCCTTGACCACATATCCGTCATCTTTAAGTATACCGAGAGCGCGGCTTACAGACGGCTTTGAAAATCCCATGTATTCGCCGATATCGATCGCACGGACTTCGTCGGATTCCTGTGACAGGACATATATGGTCTCTAAGTACATTTCTCCTGATTCCTGTAAAGTCATGTGTTTGGCTCCTTTATACGCGAATCTTTTCTAAAAGTATATCATTATTGAATCCAATTCGCTATATCATATGCATATTTACCCTCATTTTTATAGGATTGACGATGTTTGCGGGATACTGTATACTCTTCACCGTATGTGTGTGCGGTCGTGGTTGTCCGACCAAGGATCGCTTAATTGGGAACTCGGGTGTGAATCCCGGACAGTGCCGCTACCGTGTGGTGAGCTAAGACTGTATGAAACCGTCGTGGACTGGCGATGTAGTGCAGGTTGCAATGTGCAAACCGAGCCGGATACCAGCGCATATACAGGTACGCAAAGCTCCCCGGGACCAGGGAGAAGTGCCGGAAGTCATGATGGACTTCTGCTTTTTGTGTGCCGCGAAAGCGGCTTTTTTCATGTGTTTATCATGAAAGCAGTACAGCAGAAAAATGTGGCATGTATACCCGCCGGTCACGGGACTGCACGCCAAAGAAGGAGACAAGATGAAAAAACGTTTTACCAAAGCGATCGCCGCAGCACTCGTTTCGGCTTTCGTACTCGCAGGATGCGGACAGAGCGCTCCTGCAACCCCCGCAACTGACACACAGACCACCACCGATGTAACCGAGCCTGCAGCACAGCCTGCAGAAGACAAGGAAGCAGAGCCCGCTGAGCCTGCCAAGGCAGAGAAGCCTTCCAAGGACAGAAGCGGAAATGATATCGTAGTTCCCGAAGAGATCGGAACCATCGTATCCATGGCACCCTCTGTAACCAGAGTTCTCATCGACATGGGACTCGCTGACAAGATCGTCGCTGCAGATACCAACTCACAGGCTTCTTACGGCACAGAGCTTAAGGACGATGTTCTCTACATGAACATGATGACTCCCGATCAGGAGCAGCTCGTAGCTCTTAAGCCCGATATCGTATTTACTTCCGGTATGAGCTCCAAGGACGGTACCGATGTATTTGCAGCAGTTAGAAACGCTAATATCTGCGTTGCCGAGATCCCCAGCAGTTCTTCCATCGAAGCTATCAAAGAGGATCTCCGTTTCATCGGCGCTTGCGTAGACAAGAATGAAGAGGCTGAAGGCTTTGTGGCAGATATGGAGAAGGCTATAAACGGAATCTCCGAGATCGCCAAGACCATCCCCGAGGAAGAGAAGAAGACTGTTCTTTTCGAGCTTTTCACTCCCTCTGCTGATTATCCTACCATCTACAGCGCAGGCCCCGGCACCTATATCAACGAGATGCTTGAGATCGTAGGCGCTAAAAATATCGCAGGAGACAGCGATTCTCAGTGGCCCGCTCTTGAGGAGGAGTTCTGCGTAGGTGCTGATCCTCAGGTAATCCTTACTGCCGATATGTACACCCCTGACGTTATCAATGTACTTCTCGGAATGAGCGGATGGGAGAATGTAACCGCTATCAAGGACCGTGCAGTATATCAGCTTGATTCCGATCAGGTTAACCAGCCCAACCACCACATCATCTATGCGCTTATCGATATGGCAGAGGCAATCTACCCTGAATACTTCGCTGATGCTGAGCAGTATCGTCCCGCAGCATAAATTTAATGAAGAGAGTAAAGGATAAAAACAGAATATATGCAGGTCTGGCATGTGTTTTTGCAGCCTTTGCTCTGGTACTGGCAGTGGGAGTGGGAAGTGTCTCCACTTCCCCTGCCGGTGTGATCTCTGTTATTCTCAATCAGCTTTTTGGAAGGGAACTCCCGGAATCTGTCGATGCATCGATCGTATCTATTGTCTGGGAGATCCGCATGCCGAGAGTGTTTACGGCATTTTTTGCAGGTGCACTTTTATCGGTCAGCGGAGCTATAGTGCAGTCCCTTTTGCAGAACCCATTGGCTTCATCATATACTCTCGGCGTTTCATCAGGAGCTTCATTGGGCGCTGGGATCATCATCGCTCTTGAGATACAGAGCACTTTCTTAAGTTTTTTACTCTTGCCTGTTACCGGATTCGTATTCGGTCTCGGCACAGTACTTCTGGTCATATTCTTTTCATCCAGACTCGATGGCAATCTTAAGAGTCATACGATCATACTTTTCGGAATGATCACTTCACTATTCACCAATGCATGTCTTACGCTTGTTTCGGCAATCAAGTCGAAGCATATGCAGAGGCTCATACTCTGGCAGATGGGTTCCTTTGCGGGAAGAAGATGGACACATGTCGGAATACTCGCAACCATATGCGTCATCGGTTGCATTATGGCATTCATGTTCCACAAGCAACTCGATCTTATGAGCTTCGGAGATGAGACGGCGCAGGGAGTGGGAGTTGATACCAAAAAGGGAAGGATCGTACTTTTAATACTGGCTTCGATACTGACAGGATGCGCTGTTTGTTTTACCGGCGTTATAGGATTTATCGACCTTGCGGCACCTCACGCCGTAAGGCGTATTTTCGGACCTTCGCATAAATACGTTATCCCGATGAGCGGCCTGCTGGGAGGAGCATTTATGATACTGGCTGACTTTGCTGCCAGGATGGTACTCTCGCCGCAGGAGATCCCGGTAGGTGCTGTTACAGCGCTTCTCGGAGCACCCTTCTTCCTCTGGATATACTTCGGATCGGGTAAGAAATACAAGAGAAAATGAAAGCATTTTCGTGTGAAAACGTAAAAAGTGCATATGATAAGAAATACCTTGATTCTCATCCCATCATCAGTGATATCACTTTTGATATAGATGAAGGATCGAGCGTTGCTGTGCTCGGAAGTAACGGATGCGGAAAGAGTACTCTCCTTAGGACTCTTGCGGGAATGATACCCTTTTCCGGAGATATCAGAGTCGGCGGAAGGGAATTGTCCCGCCTTAAGAGAAAAGAGATCGCGTCTTCGGTTGCACTCATGAGCCAGATATCTCAGGTTTATTTCTCTTATTCCGTATTTGATACCGTTCTTATGGGAAGGTTTGCTCACGGAAATGATCTCTTCGGCGGATACAATGACGAAGACAGGACAGCTGCCGAAGAAGCGCTTAAGAGAACGGGAGCTCTTCATATGGCGGACAGGAATCTGTCGGAATTGTCCGGAGGCGAGCTGCAGAGAGTATTCCTTGCGAGGACTTTTGCTCAGGAGACGCCCATCCTTATGCTTGATGAGCCCATGAATCACCTCGATCTCAAGGTTCAGGCCGAGCTTTCCGAGTATCTGAAGGAATGGGGCTCAGAGGAGGGACATACCCTTATAGGCGTTTATCATGATATCAATCTGGCGCTCAGATTGTCGGATACTCTTATCTTAATGAAGAACGGAAAAATTGTAAAAAAGGGAGAAAAAAAGGAGATTTTGTCGTATAATCTACTTCAAGAGGTCTATGACTTCGATGTATACGGTTACCTGAGGAGCCTTAGTGCTTCGGAAATCTTTGATTAGTAAGATCGGAGGATGGAATGAAGGAAGAACTCGTACAAAAACTCAACGAAATGAGAAATCAGGTTAAGCCCGCAGATGAAGGTGCGATCGCCAAGGCTGCAGCAAGGCTTGATGATATCGCAAAGCCGCTCGACGGACTCGGAGTATTTGAAGAATGGATCAAGAAAGCTGCCGGAGCTACACGCTCTGCAGATATAGCTGTAGATCCCGCACAGCTTCTTGTTTTCTGCGCTGATAACGGTATAGTCGAGGAGGGAGTCACCCAGTCCGAGAGTTATATAACCGGTAATATCGCGAGAAATATCGCCACCGGAAAGTCTGCCGTAGGATGTCTGGCTGCGGATGCCGGATGCGCAGTACGCGTTATAGATCTTGGTATGACCGATGATGCCAGAGATGCCGTATTCGATATCCTTTTAAGAGGAGACGAGGAAGCTGAGATTGGCGTTGTCGACAGGAATGTAAAGAAGGGAACCGAGAACTTCCTCAAAGCTCCCGCTATGAGCGAAGAGGAACTCATCAGTGCGATAGAGTGCGGATTTACAGAGGCTGTTAAGGCTATTGATAAAGGCGCAAAGATCATCCTCGTCGGAGAGGCGGGAATAGGAAATACCACTACCAGTGCAACGATAGCATCCGCACTTCTCGGCATTGCGCCCGAGGAGACCGTAGGCAGAGGATCGGGACTTAGTGATAAGGGTCTTTCCAAGAAGATCGAAGTCGTAAGATACGGACTCGTTAAGAACGGATTTGAAGTGGATGTAAAGGCAGAGGGAGACGAAGAAGTATTAAGACTTCTCACCAACCTCGGCGGACTTGATATCGCAGGTATCATCGGAGCTATCCTTGGAGCAGCTTCCAGGAATGTACCCATTGTAACCGACGGTGTTATCTCTTCGGCTGCGGCACTTGCAGCTTACAGACTCTGCCCCGATGTCGCAGCATATATCCTTCCCGGCCATTGCGGTAAGGAGCCCGCTGTATCCATGATACATGAGGAGATGGGAATGAGCGCTCCCATCCACGCAGATCTTTCGCTCGGAGAGGGAACCGGCGCTGTCATGGCTTACATGCTTTTCAAGATGGTGCTTACAGCATACAGAGATGCTGCAACTTTCGAAGACATCCATATGGACGGATACGAGAGATTATGATCATACTCGTATGCGGAGGAGCCTCCTGCGGCAAATCCGAATACGCTGAAAGGCTGGCCCTGGATCTTTCGGGAGCCGGAGAAAGAACATATCTTGCAACTATGGAATCGGATTCCGAAGCTGCAAAGAAACGAATAGCGGATCACAAAAGGAGAAGAGCCGGAAAGGGATTCGACCTGTGCGAGCAAAAGACCGATATCGGTTTGCTCGCAGGTAAGACGAGTCCTACGGTTCTTCTTGAATGTTTATCAACTCTTGTCGCCAATGAGATGTTTGATAATGGCTTTTGTCCCGAGATTTTTGACAAGGTATTTGAAGACATCAAACAGCTGGCGGATTCATGCGATAATATCATCATCGTGAGCAATGATGTCTTTTCGGACGGCTGCATATATGAAGAGATGACGGAAGACTATATCCGTAATCTCGGTGAACTCATGCAGATGATCGCTCAGATCGCAGATGCGGTATATGAGATGAGATGCGGCATACCTGTCTGCATCAAGGGAGGATCAGGTGTTTAGATCGCTTATTCTTGCTTTTTCGCTATATTCACGCATACCGATGCCGTTTTTCAAAACTTCCGAAAAGGAAAGTTCATATACTCTTTGCTTTTTTTCGCTTGTAGGGCTGGTCCTTGGCATAATTGAGGCTGCGCTTGTTTTCCTAAGCGCGGTGCTTTCTTTTGATCCTATAGTCATTTCCGCACTCTGTATCATATTACCGATAGTTTATACCGGCGGCATTCATGCAGACGGATTCATGGATACGACCGATGCGCTGAGGTCATATAAGCCCAAAGATGAGAGGATCAGGATAATGGACGATCCGCACTGCGGGGCTTTTGCGGTTATCGGTATCATAGTATATATCCTGTTTTCATTTGCCTGCGTAATGTATATTGCGGGAAGTGATTTCGCGGATATGAGTACTGCAGCGTTTTTGAAGTCTGCGGTCATCGTGTCTGTATTTGTTTTTTCCAGGTCCATCAGTGCATATACATCTCTTGTTTTTCCCAAAGCAAAGAGATCAGGGATGCTCTATGGTATCACTGCATCGGGCACTCTTAAGAGATCGATCCTTCCGGTATTGTTTATGACAGCTTCGATGGGAACTCTGTTCGCTTACGATATCATACTTGGACTTGTATTTTTTTTCTTACAGGGAGTGCTGTTTATCAGGTATTACAGGATGACTGATACTGCGTTCGGCGGAGTTACGGGAGATACTGCGGGATGGTTACTTTGTATGTCGGAAGCTCTTGGCGCAGCTGCGATTGCGGTATATATGATCTTGAAAGGATTTATCTGATATGAAAGTGATAACGGGCGGAGCGTATCAGGGCAAAACACAATATGCCATATCGAAGCTTGGCATTAAAGAATGCGATATAGTCAGCTTCGGAGATGGTAAAAGGCTTTCGGATATCTGCGACAGCGATATTAAATGCATTTCAGGTCTTCACTTATTTATCAGAGACTGCATATTTAACGATGCCGATCCGGATCCGCTTATAGAGCGTATTACAGGCATCAATCCCGATATAGTCATTATCTGCGATGAAGTGGGGAGCGGTATTATTCCTCTTGATAAGAAGGAGAATCTCTACAGAGAGACCGTTGGAAGGATCATGTGCAGGCTTTCCGGCAAAGCGGATGAAGTGATAAGAGTGGTCTGCGGTATAGGGATGAAGATCAAATGACGGGACCTCTTGATAATACATATATCTTATGCATCATCATCTCTGTCGGATTTATTCTTGATATCCTTTTCGGAGATCCGATCGGAAGATTCCATCCTGTGTGTTTTATAGGCAGGCTTATAAGCTTTTTTGATAAGAGATTAAATAAACCGGGCGCTGCGCCCCGCAGGCTGTTTATAAGGGGAGCCGTATCCGCGATCATCACTATAGTCGTCACATTTACAGTCTCAGGCGGATTGCTGTTTTTGACATACAGATATCTGGGAATTTATGCGTATATTGCAATATCAGTGATACTTGCAGATACCACGCTTGCAATGGGAGACCTTAAGAAGGAGAGCATGAATGTGGTCCGGGCTCTTGCAGCCGAAGGGATCGACGGAGGGAGAAAAGCTGTTTCCGCAATCGTGGGAAGGGACACGGCGGCGCTTGATGAAGCGGGAGTGTTGAGGGCTGCGGTTGAGACAGTTGCAGAAAGTACAACAGACGGAATCGTTTCGCCTCTTTTTTATCTCTTTATCGGTGGACCGGTATTGGCACTTACATACAAAGCGGTCAATACTCTCGACTCGATGATAGGGTATAAGAGCGATAAATACCTCTACTTCGGAAGGACAGCTGCCAGGATCGATGACGTGTTTAATTTCATCCCTTCGAGGATAGCCGGATTTTTCTTTTGCGTCTCTGCATTTATCTGCGGTCGTAATGGGAAGGATGCATTCCGCATATGGATGAGGGACAGAAGGAATCATGAGAGTCCCAATTCCGCACAGACCGAAAGCGCATGTGCCGGTGCACTCGGACTGAGGCTTGGCGGTAATGCCAGCTATTTCGGCGTGATGAAAGAAAAGAAATATATCGGGGACGATATTAGAGATATAGAAAGAGCGGATGTTAAGCGTGCCAATGATATGATGCTCGTCACGGCATTTCTTGCTCTGGTCACGGGCGCCATCCTAAGGACAGCGATAATGATTTTGATCTATGGAGTGATCTTGAAGTGAGATCAGTATCTGAACATGGCGGAAATACATATGGTAAGGATATCAGGCTTGATTTTTCAACAAGCCTTAATCCGTTTGGCATTCCTAAGTCTGTGTTTGATGCTGCATGTAATGGCATCCTTAACAGCGGCAGATACCCGGATCCTTTATATCACAGATTGCACGAATCATTATCTCTTTATGAAAGTTACAGATATTCATCCGGAGACAATGGTGATCTGGCAGATCGCATCGTTCCGGGTTCCGGTGTCAGTGAACTTATCTGTGGTCTTGCGCGTATATATACAGGCAGGAAAGTGCTTATCCAATCTCCCTGCTTCGGAGGATATGAGAGAGCTTTTGCTGCCGCAGGCTGTGATCTGTATTATGCGGATCCCGGGGACGGCTTTGATGCATCAGATGAGACAGTTAGGTCCATCCTTGATATCAGACCGGATGTTTTTATCATCTGTAACCCTTTAAATCCAACAGGCCGGATCATTAAGCGGGAAATCCTGGAATCGATCGCAGAAGCCTGCAAAGAGACGGGCTGCGACATAATATGCGATGAAGCATTCTTGGGATTCTCGGCTGAATGCGCTACTCGCTCCATAAAGAGTATCCTAAATGACACAGGTTCTACAGTTGTATATATACTCAGATCCTTTACCAAGCTTTTCTGCGCGGCAGGGCTCAGGCTCGGATATGCTTTATGCTCCGATGCTGAGGCTGCTGTTTCTTTGCATGACATGCTTCCGGAGTGGAATATTTCATCTCCCTCCGAGTATGCGGGGATCGCGGCCGTATCGGAAAAGGAGTTTATATCAAAGAGTATTTCCTTTGTATCCGGGGAGACTAAGAGAGTATCGGACCTTCTTGCGTCTTTGGGATGCAGAGTGTTTGAGACCGATGTTAATTATATCTTTTTCGAAGCGGCTGCGGATCTTTGCGAGCGCCTTACAGAAAAGGGGATCATGATCAGAAAATGTGATAATTTCAGGGGTATACCCGAGAATGGATATTACCGGATCGGGATCAGGAGTGCCAAAGAAAACGATGAACTCATAGAATCGATACGGGAGATAAGAAATGGCTGACAGGATAATGATACAGGGGACGATGTCCGGAGTGGGAAAGAGCATAATAACTGCGGGATTATTGCGCTTTCTATACAAAGATGGCATTAAATGCGCTCCTTTTAAATCACAGAATATGTCCAGATTCTCCTATATCACCGAGAACGGTGATGAGATCAGCCGTGCGCAGGCTGTTCAGGCGGAGGCTGCGGGGATCAAGCCGACCTATGCGATGAACCCGATAGTTTTAAAGCCTGACAGCACAGTGGGCTCCGAAGTGATCGTAAACGGCAAGTCCATCGGCAATATGAAAGCCGTTGATTACTTTGCTTACAAGACAAAGCTCATCCCGGATATCAAAGGAGCATTTGAAAAACTTGAAAATGAGTACGATGCTATAGTCATCGAAGGTGCCGGAAGTCCGGCCGAGATCAACCTTAAGCAGAATGATATAGTAAATATGGGCATCGCAGAGATGTTTGATGCTCCCGTACTCCTTGTTGCGGATATCAATCCGGGCGGCGTATTTGCGCAGATCTACGGCACTGTAATGCTCCTTGAGGAGAGCGAAAGGGCGCGCATTAAGGGGATCATCATCAATAAATTCCGCGGAGACAGGTCCATCCTTACTCCCGGTATAGCTCAGATAGAGCAGCTTACCGGCATTCCCGTTCTGGGAGTTATGCCTTACCTGGATATAGATATCGAGGAGGAGGACAGTCTTTCCGAGCGTAAAAAGCAAAAGAAGGTGATGCTGGACGGCGAAGAATATACATCAGATGAAGAAACAGACTGCGGATCCCCTTACGACCGCAAAGAATACAGGGAAAAGCAGTTCGACACCCTTGAAAAAGCCATCAGGGAAAATCTGGATATTTCAAAGATAAGAAAGATCATGAACAGGTCTTAAAATATATTAATTCTATCCCTTGAATTTCTAAGAAAAATCATATAAAGTAGTCATTACGCATTTATAAAGAAAAAACTTTTTCTACCGGAGGCGTATGATTATGGAATTTAAGATCACCTGCATACCCGGGGACGGCATTGGCCCCGAGATTGTTTCTCAGGCAAAAAAGGTTCTGGAAAAAGTGGCTGACATCTACGACCACAGCTTTGTATTTACTGATATCCTCATGGGAGGAGCATCGATAGATGCATGCGGTGAGCCTCTTACCGATGAAGCTGTCGCTGTTGCAAAGGCTGCGGATGCTGTACTTATGGGCTCCATCGGTGGCAATACATCCACCTCACCCTGGTATAAGCTGCCTCCCGAGAAGAGACCTGAAGCAGGACTTCTTCGAATCAGGAAGGAACTCGGACTCTTTGCAAATCTTCGTCCTGCATATCTTTATCCCGAGCTTGCGGGAAGCTGTCCTTTAAAGGAGAGCATCAGCGCCAAGGGCTTCGATATGCTCATCATGCGCGAACTCACCGGCGGACTGTATTTCGGCAAGAGAGAGACCAAGGTGGTTGACGGACTTCGCACCGCACTTGATTCCCTTACGTATAACGAGGAAGAGATCAGACGCATTGCTATCAAGGGCTTCGAGATAGCCCGGAAGAGAAAGAAGAAAGTTACCAGTGTCGACAAGGCAAACGTGCTTGATTCTTCCAGACTCTGGAGAGCTGTTGTCGAGGAAGTCGCAAAGGATTATCCCGATGTTGCGCTTGAGCACATGCTTGTAGATAACTGTGCTATGCAGCTGGTAAGAGATCCCTCACAGTTTGATGTAATTCTCACCGAGAATATGTTCGGAGATATCCTCTCCGACGAGGCGAGCATGGTAACCGGATCTATCGGAATGCTCTCAAGTGCATCGCTTAATACCACGAAGTTTGGACTCTATGAGCCCAGCCACGGATCTGCACCCGATATCGCAGGACAGGATATCGCCAATCCCATAGCAACGATCCTCTCTGCGGCCATGATGCTCAGATACAGTTTCGACCTTGATAAAGAAGCAGATAGCATAGAGAAGGCTGTAAAGAAAGTACTCGAGGACGGATATCGCACTGTAGATATCTATTCCGAGGGAACCGAAAAAGTAGGATGCACCAAGATGGGTGATCTCATCTGTGAGAGACTCGCATAAATACTAAACTGAAAGGAAGAAAACATGAGAAGTGATTCGGTTAAGGTAGGAGACGCACAGGCGCCACACAGAAGTCTGATGAACGCACTCGGTATTACCGAGGAGGAGAGAAAGAGACCTCTCATCGGTATCGTCTCTTCGTATAACGAGATAGTACCCGGACATATGAACCTTGATAAGATCGCAGATGCGGTCAAGCTCGGAGTTGCCATGGCCGGCGGAACCCCTATCGTATTTCCTGCTATCGCTGTATGCGACGGTATCGCGATGGGACATATAGGAATGAAATACAGTCTCGTAACCAGAGACCTTATCGCCGACAGTACAGAGTGCATGGCGATGGCTCACGGTTTTGACGGACTTGTTTGTATCCCCAACTGTGACAAGAATGTACCCGGACTCCTCATGGCAGCCGCAAGAGTAAATATTCCCACCGTATTCGTTTCCGGAGGACCGATGCTCGCAGGCCATGTTCACGGCAAGAAGAGAAGCCTCTCTTCCATGTTTGAGGCTGTAGGAAGCGTAGCTGCAGGCACCATGACTCACGAGGAGCTTACTGAGTTTGAGGAAAAGGTTTGCCCCACCTGCGGATCGTGCTCAGGTATGTATACCGCAAATTCCATGAACTGCTTAACCGAAGCGATCGGCATGGGACTCAAAGGAAACGGAACTATTCCCGCTGTATATTCTGAGAGGATCAGACTTGCTAAACATGCCGGAATGAAGATCGTTGAGCTTGTAGAGAAGAATATCCGTCCCAGAGATATCATGACTCCCAAGGCGTTTAAGAATGCACTCACCGTTGACATGGCTCTCGGATGTTCGACCAATACCATGCTTCACATTCCCGCTATCGCAAAGGAAGCAGGAGTTGAACTTAATCTTGATATGGCAAATGACCTTTCTGCAGTTACTCCCAACCTTTGCCATCTTGCCCCCGCCGGTCCTACTTATATGGAGGATCTTAATGAGGCAGGCGGCGTATATGCAGTAATGAACGAACTCTCCAAGAAGGGACTTATCGAACTTGATTGCATGACTGTTAATGCAACCACTATCGGAGAGAATATAAAGAACTGCATCAACAAGGATCCTGAGGTCATCAGACCTGTTGAGAATCCTTATTCGGAGACCGGCGGTATCGCAGTGCTCAAGGGCAATATCGCTCCTGACTCGGGAGTTGTTAAGCGCAGTGCAGTTGCTCCTGAGATGCTTGTACACGAAGGACCCGCGAGAGTATTTGACTGTGAGGAAGATGCTATCGCTGCGATAAAGGGCGGCAAGATCGTTGCAGGAGATGTCGTTGTTATCAGATATGAAGGACCCAAAGGAGGTCCCGGTATGAGAGAGATGCTCAATCCCACATCCGCTATCGCAGGAATGGGACTCGGATCATCCGTTGCACTTATCACGGACGGAAGATTCTCCGGTGCATCCAGAGGAGCTTCCATCGGACATGTATCACCTGAGGCTGCAGTCGGCGGTCCCATCGCTCTCATAGAAGAAGGTGATATCATACGCGTTGATATACCGGCAAATAAGCTCGATGTGCTTGTTTCAGACGAAGTTCTTGCAGAGCGCAGGAAGAATTGGAAACCCAGAGAGCCCAAGGTTACGACCGGATATCTTGCCAGATACAGAGAGCTCGTCACCAGCGGAAACCGCGGCGCAGTTCTTGAAGTTCCCGGAAAGAATTAACCTGCAATATACAGAAAAAGGAAGTTTGAGAAATGGTTTTAAACGGATCAGAAATCGTTGTTGAATGTCTTAAAGAACAGGGAGTCGACACCGTATTCGGTTATCCCGGAGGAGCTATACTTAATATCTATGATGCTCTCTATAAGCATCAGGATGAGATCAGACATATCTTAACCAGCCACGAGCAGGGCGCTGCACATGCTGCAGACGGATATGCCAGAGCAACAGGAAGAGTCGGAGTCTGCATGGCTACATCCGGCCCCGGCGCAACCAATCTTGTAACCGGTATCGCTACGGCTTACATGGATTCCGTTCCTATCGTGGCTATCACTGCCAATGTTACGCTTCCCATGCTCGGCAAGGACAGCTTCCAGGAGATCGATATCGCAGGAGTTACGATGCCCATCACCAAGCATGGTTTCATCGTAAAGAATGTAGCCGATCTCGCACCTACATTAAGGAAAGCATTTGAGATTGCAAAGACCGGACGCCCCGGCCCCGTGCTTGTTGATATTACCAAGGATGTAACCGCAGCCACCTGTGAATTCGAGCCTGCCGCAGGAGTTCCCGAAGGCGGAAAGAGTGCAAAGTCAAAGGATAAATACACAGATGCTGATATCGTTAAGATAGGAGAGCTTCTCTGCAAGGCACATAAGCCTTATATACTTGTCGGCGGCGGAGCTGTTATATCGGGAGTTTCCGAAGAGATAGCAAAACTTGCCGATCTGCTTGATGCGCCTGTATGTGATACTCTTATGGGCAAGGGTGCATTTGACGGAGGATCCGAAAGATACACCGGTATGCTTGGAATGCACGGAACCAAGGCATCCAACCTTGGCGTGAGTGAGTGCGATCTGCTCCTTACTCTCGGCGCCAGATTCTCGGATCGTGTCATCGGCAATCCTTCAAAGTTTGCCGAGAATGCTACCATAGTACATATCGATATCGATGCTGCCGAGATCAATAAGAATATCCACGCTGATGTAGGCCTTGTAGGTGACCTTAAGGATATCCTTCCCAGGCTTAATGCCAACATCACCAAGCAGAATCACAAAGAGTGGATGGCGAGGATCGATGAGTTAAAGAGCAAGTTCCCTCTCAAGTATGATAAGAGTGAGCTTTCATGCCCTTACGTTATCGAGAAACTCTGCGAAGTGACTGAAGGAAAGGCTGTTATCACTACCGATGTAGGACAGCATCAGATGTGGGCTGCTCAGTATTACAGATATTCCAAGCCCCGTACATTCATCACTTCCGGCGGACTCGGAACCATGGGATACGGACTCGGTGCATGTATAGGAGCTCAGGTAGGACGCCCTGATGATATCTGCGTAAATATCGCAGGAGACGGGTGCTTCAGGATGAATATGAACGAGCTGGCTACAGCTTCGAGATACAATATCCCCATCATCGAACTCGTTGTTAACAATCACGTGCTCGGAATGGTCAGACAGTGGCAGACTCTTTTCTATGGAAAGAGATATTCCCAGACCGTTCTCAATGACGCGGTAGATTACTGCAAGGTTGCGGAAGCGCTTGGATGCAAGGCTGTAAGGATCACCAGGATCGATGAAGTTGAATCTAAGCTTAAGGAAGCTATCGATTACAAAGCTCCCGTACTTGTAGAGATCGTTATCCCTGAGGATGACAAGGTATTTCCGATGGTTCCCGCAGGCGCCCCCATAAGCGATGTATTCGACGGTGACGACCTCGCAAAGAAGGAAAATAAGTAATAAGGTATAGATCTGTATGGCGGACAGTAAGACTTCTTCGACGACCATAATCTCTTTGGACGAAGAAGATAAGAATGCAAAAACAGAGACCGGGCTTGCAGCGGAAGCTGCACAAAAAGCGAAATCCACACATATCGAGAAGGTGTTAAAGATAACCCTTCCCGTTATTGCTGTGGTCCTGTTATTGGTATGCGGATATATATATATCGCCATGTCTTTCAGAGGAAGATTTCTTCCAAATACCTGGGCCGGTGATACGTACCTTACAGGTCTCGATCCTCACAGCGCTGCTGAGATCTTTAAAGCACAGTATGAAATGCCGGTCATCAGGATAGAGTTTCCCGACGGAAGCGCCAAGACTGTCAAAGCAGGAGATATCGGCTGGAACGCGGATTTTGATCTCGGCGTTCTGAATGCCATGAAGGAACAGAATATCTACAACTGGCTTCCTGCGATGATGAGCCGTCAGCTTCTTACCGTAAGTCCCGTCATCACCTATGACAAGGATCTGCTGTACAGATATTACAGCAATTCCGAATATGTCATGGATCAGAAACAGTACCCCAGAGTATATGAGATCGTCAAAGATGCGGAGATGGGCTTTGCCGAGTATGATGGCAAGAAAGCCAGAATGGATGTCGACGAGGTCTTTGATCATGTTGTGAGCGAGCTGGACAGATATACTTATTGTTCTGATATTACCGTAACTGTCCCGGAGTCATTTCTTTCGGATATTGATTACACCGCGCAGGAGATAGCGGATAAAGAGTACTTCTCCAAGCTCGAGGGTGTGCTTAACTGCGACATAGTTTATGATATGGGAACTGAGCAGATCCCTGTAAAAGGAGCTGCTATCGCCAACATGCTCATTAAAGTCGGAGACTGGCCGGCACTTAATCCTGACGGTGAATTTACATTTGATAACGAAAAGATAGAAGAGTTCGTCGGCAGTATCTGCTATAAATACAATACTTACGGCACAAGAAGATTCAATGCAACTCGCGGTGAAACGGTAATCATTAAGGGAGGAACCTACGGAACGCTCATCGACAGCACCGCTGAGATCGCATATCTGAAGAGTGCTCTTAATGATAAGGCTTCATTTGACGGCAAGGCTGATGTTCACGAACCCAAATACATTCACGAAGGAAATGTGCGCGGTCTGGACGATACGGGCGGTACTTATATAGAAGTAGACAAGACGGATCAGAAGCTCTACGCATATATGGATTCCGAATTGGTATATGAATCCGATGTTGTTACAGGATGGGTAAGTCATTACGGAGATACCCCTTCCGGTAACTATAGTATATTCAGCAAACTGCATAACCAGAGACTTATAGGAGATGCGTTTGTATATGACTGGATCGCATTTAACAATAAGATAGGTATACATGATGCTCTTTGGAGAGATGAATTCGGAAAGCAGATATACATATCCGGAGGATCTCACGGCTGCGTCAATGTGCCACTTGAGACGGCTGATTTCCTGTATGACAACTACGATATAGGAACGCCGGTATTCGTTTTTTATTGATTTTTTACAAGGCGCTCGGGACCGTTTTACGCCAC
>DFKT01000025.1 GCA_002373595.1 Lachnospiraceae bacterium UBA3638
CGGGGATTACAGAATTCCATTATTATCTTTCTTCCGTAATGCTTCCGCGATAATACTCTTCCAAAATAATCTGTTCATATATTCAATAATCTGATATCATACTATTGGACATTAAAGTATAGGCTTGATTCCGGAGGATTTATGAAAAAAAATCTTGCAGGTATTATTACAGGTTTTATTGTGCTCGGCATCATAATCAGTATTCTCAGATTCTTAGGCCGTTTAGTATTAGCTTTCGGCCTCCCCGGATTGGCTCTTATCGTGATATTTATATTTATCGCAAAACAAGCCAATTCGTCTCAAGGGGGCGGAAGAGGTCCTTCCCAAAACAGGCCTACAGACCGCAATTACTTTTCATCCGGTTCACAGGATTCTTTTTTTCCTTACAGTTCCAATGATTCCTACTCTTCATATGATTCGTATTCCTCTTATGACTCCTATAGCAGTTATGACTCCTATAGTTCTTCCAGCAGCTATTCCGATGCCAAAACCGATTCATATTATGGCGAGTCATACTATCGAGACACCGAATACGGATATGGCTACAATACCATCGACAGATATTACGGCGGATACAACTAGATCGAAAGGCACCAACCATGTCCAACATAGTTCTTACCAACACCTGCAATCTGAAATGTCCATATTGTTTCGCTAATGAATTTGTGAACAGATCAAATTCTGAGATTTCATTCGAAAACTATTTAAAAGCGAAAGACTTTCTAACAAAATATGGTGAAAAAGCTATAGGGCTCATCGGTGGTGAGCCTCTTTTGCATTCAAGATTTGAGGATATCGTTCGAGATGTCATCTATGACAGCAGGATTGAGAAATGCACCATATACACTAACGGGATCAACTGTGATAAGTATCTGGATGTATTTAGCAACAGCAAGATAAGATTCCTTGTAAACTGTAACTCACCCGAAGACATAGGACACAGGAATTATAAAAAACTATGCGATAATCTGGACGAAATGGTTCTTAAAAGATATATGGGCAATCGCATGTCGTTAGGGATCAACATGTATAAAGAAGATGCCAATTATGACTACATAATTGACCTTTTGAAAAGATACAATTTCAGGCATTTAAGAATATCCATCACAGTTCCCAACAACGACTCGGAGAAGAACTTTAACTCTGTAGAGTATTTCAGAAAAATGAAGCCCTCCGTCGTTGCATTTTTTCACGCATTGGATGATCGCGGCATCATCCCTCATTATGATTGCAATAAAATGCCATCCTGCGTATTGACCGATGAAGAACGCCAATTCATGAAGCATCTGTTCGACAAGATACCCCCTGAAATGAGGCGAAAAGATGAGGATGTAGACACAGTCAGATGCCGTCCGGTAATTGACATCCTGCAAGATCTGACAGCCATCAGGTGCTTTGGTCTTTCGGAGATTTCCAAAATTCCGATATCGGATTTCGAAAATGCCAAAGATCTTCATGAATACTATCTGAGGGAATTCGATGCATATGTACATAACACCGCCAGTTGCAAGGAATGTGCCGGATGCAGCAATCGAAAAGTAGCCAAGTGTACCGGCGGTTGTCTCTCCTATAAAATAAATGATATCAACGAAATGAGGAAAAAATCCGACTCTCTGATAAGTGCACATCTGGAGGGATAAAAGTTATGGCAAAGAAAAGAGAGATTCCTTTAACTCTTAATCTATGCGATATCGGCAGTCAGCTGCTCCGATTTGGAAAGATCGCGCTCCTGCAGCAAAAATACGAACCTTCAGACTATCTGGTAGGTTCATATTTTTGTGATAACTATTTTATAAAAGAAACAAAAAATCTGATATACGAACCGGTACGCGAAGGCAACAAAGTAAAATGCGTTCTCCCGATTCCAAGTCAAAGTAATCTTGATGATTTCCGAAATACTGTTTGCGAGTTAAAGAAGGAATACAAAGATCACATCTCGGCTTTTGTTGTCAACGACATCGGCACCCTCGACACGATTTCCAAAGATACCGATAATATTATTTTGGGTCGTCTTTTTCATAAACCGATCCGTGATCCCAGATACTCCGAAACAATCACCGACAAGAAATATACTCCTGATATTGAAGTTCTGAGATTGATTGATAAATACAAAGTATCCGGAATTGAATTGGAAAGTATTTACGATGATATCAGCTGTCCGGAGTTGTCATGTGATATTCACATACACCAAAACTACTGCTATATGAGCTGCACCAGGAGCTGTTATTACGCCTCTGCATCTCAACCTACCGAGCACAAGTTCAGACCGAACAATCCCTGCGACCTCTCCTGTGAAAGAAACATCCACAGAGTAAAGCTTCAAACAGGTCAGGAAGTATTTATGCTGGGGAAGGGTCTTTGCTTCAAGACAAGTCCAAATCCGTTTGCCGGTGAGGATCATCTTAAATCGATCATTTACACTCCTGTTGATGAACTACTGGGAGGCAATGTATGAATATACTGACTCCATACAGTAAAGAGGTTGATATCAAGAAACTCAAAGAATCCGGTGCAGATGAGCTGTACTTTGGCTTCTACGATGATGAATGGACCGATAGATTTGGCGAATTCTCATACATCAACAGAATGTCGGATTTTAAATCCAGAGCAAACGCCGTACCTTTTAAGCACACTGCCGATCTTATCAGTCAAATAAAAGAGACCGGTTTAAAAGCATACATAACCATGAATGCTGCCGAGTATTCAAAAGAGCAATCAATAGTACTGGACGAATATCTTGATCATTTATCAGACAATAGTCCTGATGGGATAATCGTTTCTTCACTTGCGTCGGCTATACAAGTGATGTCGCATGGCATGAAGGCTGTCGCCAGCACCATGTGCGGGATCTTCAACGAGAGCATCCTCTCCCGGTACATAGACGCCGGTGTCACCCGGATCATCCTCCCCAGAGAACTCATATTATCCGAAATAGAAAGTATGTGCAGTTCACATCCGGAGATAGAGTTCGAAGCATTTCTGATGCGAAACGGGTGCGTGTTCGCCGACTCTCACTGTCTGGGCGTGCATGGCCGTAACTACGGAGCTCTATGCCAGGCATTTAAAAACGGTCCATTCAAGGTTGATACTTTGGAAAAGAGCTTTGAGGAAAGGCAGGATTATGACTGGAACATGAAAGTATTTGATATGATGCCCAGAAGCAATGCCTGCGCTGTTTGCGCCATTTACAGACTCATAAAATGCGGCGTATTCGCCGGAAAAATAGTCGGAAGAAATGATGTTCCGGAATCGGTAATGCGGGATATTAAGCTTGTCAAAGAAAATATCGATATCGCTAAGTCATCAAGCTCCGAAGAGGAATATCTCGAAAAAATGATCTTCCCTTCCAACCGCTATAGCATATGTATAAAAGGCCTGGGATGCTATTATCCTGAAGTGCGGTTCCCGTAGACATTAATCGGCTATTGTCAGGGATGGCCGGGATAACTTCCTTGCCTTTGTGGAAACATCCTCTTTTAACTCCTTCGGGATTGATGCTGTATTTTTTCACATTTAGATCCGGCGCTGCCTTTCTTTTCAAACCTTTTTTGCGGAATAATAAAAGAATCTTTCCAGCGCATCCAGGAGTTCTTCCTTGGGCATGGACTTCAGGAGATATCCGTCCGGCTTCTGCTCCAGAAGTTTCATGATCCCCTCCCTGTCATTCTTGCCGGTAAGGAAGATGATCGGGATTCTCTTATTCACGGGATTTGAGCGGATCCTTTGCATGACCTGATCCCCGTTCATGCCCGGCATCTCGTAGTCGAGAAGTATGAGATCCGGTCTCTTCAGATCGAGGTATCCCAGTCCGCTGGGTCCCGATCTCGAGCATTCCACATGGTAGGTTTCCGAAAGCCAATCCTTGATTATGGCAAGGAAATCCGTATCATCATCTATCACGAGTATTCTCCTGGTCCTGGGGATATCCGATACCATATCATGATAATCCGACATATCGGCAGCCATCTTTTTCAGATCTATCGGGCGCGTATATACTGAGCTGATATACTCTTTGTCGTGTATCTCCAGCGCCGTCTTGAGATCGAGGGGATCTCCGGCCAGACACAGTATCTTGTTGTCATCACGGCACATCTCGGTGAGCATTGCGCTTATGACCTTTGTCTGATCAGCATCCTCAGACGGATAATAAAGTATCAGTTTTGAATCGGCACGATGCTCAAGTATCTCTTCTCTTGTATCCTTTATCGAGATGACATCAAAGTCTTCCTCTTCCAGCGCTTTGGTTATACCTTTCCATACGATGCCCCTGTCCTCACTGACAAGGATTATCTTGCGCTTCTCAAAGAATTTGGTCCGCGTGTTCGCAACGGGTTTCTTTTCCTTGGGCTTCTCCTCTTCCTTGGGGAGTTCTTTCATATCTATAAGCTTCTTGAGCCTGGAATACATATCATTGTATTCCTCGAGCAGCGCGCTCGTTCCGGCATGGATCAGGGCATATTCCTGATGTCTGCCCGCAAACTCAAGATCCGCTGCTCTGTCGGCTATCGAAGTCGCTCCTATAAGTCTGGCCACACTCTTAAGAGAATGGACTCTCAGCAGATACATCGGCCAGTTCTCATCAACCTCAAAACGCTTGATATCAGCAGCCTTGTCCTGAACGGATCCGGCAAAGACCGCAAGAGCATTCAGGTATCCGGAAGCCGTATCGCAGTGCTCAACACCTGACTTAAGATCAAGCTTGGGTACCGTCTTTAACCAGGCCGGCAGGCTCTCCAGCTCCCGGTCCACCCTATTTTTCCTCTCCTCATCCTGAGGAAGCACATAACCGCCATTAGGGAGATAGGTCATCAGCATCACCATGATCTCGCCCGGATCGGCCGGTTTTATCAGTACATCTGCAAAACCTGCGGCTTTATACAGATTTATGTAGTTCCTGCCCTCTTCTGCAGTATGGCATATCACGGGGGTCTCAGCGCCCGTACGCCTGAAGATGTCCTTAAGTACTACAAGCGTATCCACGCCGTCCATATCCGGCATGCGGTGGTCCAAAAGTATCAGGTCATAAGTGCACTTTTTGCACATTTCGATACATTCGCTTCCACTGCCCGCCAGATCGCAGGTAATACCGAGTGAAGTGAGCATTGAAGACATTATGGTCCGGTTAACCGGCATATCATCCACGATAAGGATCCTGGCGCTACTGTTATGATTTATCTGAGCTTCGTGATTGTCCATATTTATACTCCTTAACCGTGATTAATTATACATTTATCGCATGTGAAATTGCAATGTACAAAAAGCACATGCTATAATGGCCGGGGAGGAAGAATCATGATCACAGTGGATGCTTTAAAAGAATATGGTGCCGATACGGAAACGGGTCTTCGCCTGTGTATGGGAAATGAAGCTCTCTACCTCCGATTGGTCGGAACAGTCCCCGAAGAAGCCTGCTATGCAGAGCTTCTGAATTCGATAGAGGCCAAGGACTATGACAAGGCTTTCGATGCCGCTCATGCTCTAAAAGGCGTTCTGGGAAATCTGTCCCTTACCCCGCTCTACGAAACAGTATCCCAAATGGTCGAATTTCTAAGGAAGAGGACCGATATGGATTACTCCGAAATGATAGAAGATCTGAACAAAAAAATGGATGCACTCTCTGTGCTTTGCAAATAAACGATTGTTTCTAAGAATCAGGATAAGAAGGACTAAATCATGGATAGAATAATCGGAAACGGACCTGTAAAAAGAAGAGTACTCGTTGTTGAAGACGAGATGATAAACCGCGAACTGCTGGGAAATATGCTAAGCAGCCACTATGATGTGGTTTATGCGGAAAACGGAAAAGCCGCTCTCGATGTACTAAGCGAGTACCGTGGTGCCTTCTCTCTCATGCTTCTGGACCTCAGGATGCCTGAGATGAACGGAGACGAAGTGCTCAAAAAGTGCAAATCCGATCCCATGCTTTCAAATATCCCTATCATAGTAATGACTCAGGAAAAGGACGCCGAGGTGGAAAGCATTCGCGCCGGCGCCGATGACTTTATAACCAAGCCATACAATATGCCCGAAGTCATACTGGCCAGATGCGAAAGGATCATCGATCTCTACGAGAAAAAGACGCTCATTGATTCTGCCGAGATTGACGCTCTCACAGGGCTGTACTCCGGCGATTTCTTCTTTGAATATATCAGACAGTTCGAACAGTTCAACGATTCTCCAATGGACGCCATCGTCATCGATATCGAGCATTTTCACCTGGTAAATGAGATATACGGAAGGGACGAAGGAGATGCCATCCTTCGCAATATTGCAAATACGATCCGCACCGAGCTGGACAAGAGCTATGGCATTGCCTGTCGCCCGAGTGCGGATATCTTTTTCATATATCATCCCCAGACCGAGGACTACAGCGCCTTGGAAGACCATATAAACAAGGAGATCGGCGCCGATTCCCTTTCCTCTGCCAAGATAAGACTCCGCATCGGCATAAACAAAAATGTTGACAAATCCGCATCTCCCGAGCAGTGGTTTGACCACGCCAAGCTTGCCTGCAACGGACTGCGCAGGGATTACACCAAAACTCTGGCTTTTTATGACAGCGCTCTTCACGAGAAACAGCTCTATCACGCCAGACTCATAAACGATATAGACCGTGCGATCGAAGATCACGACTTCATCGTATACTACCAGCCCAAATACGGCATACAGGGCGAAAAACCCGTACTTCGAAGTGCCGAAGCACTCATCAGATGGAAGCATCCCGAGCTCGGCATGATAAGCCCCGGCGATTTCATCCCCCTCTTTGAAGGAAACGGTCTCGTACAGAAGCTTGACCGATTCGTCTGGGAAGAAGCCGGAAAACAGATCGCAGAGTGGAAATCCAAATACGGATTCACTGTTCCTGTCTCGGTAAATGTATCGAGGATAGATATCTATGATCCCGAACTGGAAAACACCCTTCTGGGTATACTTAAGAAAAACGAGCTGACGACCAAAGAGCTGCTCCTTGAGATTACGGAAAGTGCCTATTCCGACAATGCAGCGCGTCTCATCGAAGTCGTGAACACCCTCCGTCAGAAGGGCTTCCGTATCGAAATGGACGACTTCGGCTCCGGATACTCTTCGCTCAACATGCTGACATCCATCCCTATAGATGTACTGAAGATGGATATGAAATTCGTCAAGAACATGCTAAATGACGATAAGAGTCTTAAACTCTGCGAGCTCGTAATGGATATTTCGAGATTCCTGGATGTGCCCGTCGTAGCCGAGGGCGTAGAAGAGAAAGCACAGCTTGATAAGCTCAGAAGTATGGGCTGCGAACTCATCCAAGGTTACTACTTCTCCAAGCCGGTTCCCCCGGATGAATTCGCTAAGTTTATAGAAAAAGAGATCTGATCAGTTTGTCATTCAATCTCGCCGTAAGCAGCTATGGCATCGTCAACGGTCATAAGCCCGTTGCTCACCTGCCATCCCGCCTTGCTCACCTGCAATGAAGCTTCATCATTCAGTCCCAGCTCCGATAAGTTGATAAACCGCTTGGAGCTAAGCTTCTCAAAAGGCGCATACACACTGTCCATAGACATATCCCGGCAAGGCGTCACCATGCGCTTGGCAATAGCCATCCTGTTAAGTTCATCGGAGCTGACGAGGAAGCGCATAAATTCATTGGCCATCTCCAGATTCTCACTGTTCCTGTTTACTCCGAATCCTAAAGAGACAGTATTGACAAAGTAGCCTCCGTCCTCAGTCGAAGGCACGGGATAAAAGCTGTACTTAAAAGGATTGGCACCGAAAGCTTCCGATTTGGCCTCTCTCTTGGCAGTTCCCGAAACAGTATTTCCGGAAGCCAGCATCATCGGTACATCTCCCTCAAAGAATCTGAGAATGACAGCATCGTAGTTATTCTCCAATTCATTGCAGTGATCAAGATTGATGTAACCATGTCCCATAAAGTCTGCAACCAGTTCCAAAGTGCTCCTCATATACTCTCCGCCCTCAGGCTTCATCTCGTTCATCGCTGCGAGAGCATCTTCCTTGCCCTATATCTGTGCGCAGAAGTACGGATAGAACATCGGATAGAGTAAGTCGCCTCCTTTGTTATACCCCATAATAGGATCGGAATATCCCGCCTTCTTGAAGGCTTCGCACGAAGCGAGAAGTTCGGAATATGTTTGGGGAACAGAAATATTCTCCTTTGCAAAAAGATCTTCGTTTACGAGCATACCGTATGTGGTGGTATATACCGGAACGCTGAGCACGCTGTCTGATCCGTCCTTCACCAGCAGATTGGGTCTGATAGATGAAAGATCAATATCCACTGTGGGATCCGAAAGATCCTCGGATGCATCGCGAATGATCTGATAATCAGCCCAATCACTCATCCAAGGATAAGTAAAGAAAATATCCGGAGCTTCTTTTCCTGCAAGTGCAGTAGTAAGTATACCGCTGGCCGCCTTGGAGTATCCGTCCATAAACTTGTAATCCATCTTCACGTTGGGATAATACTCCGAGAAACGGTTAAACTCCGTCTCGAGCGCTTCGAAATTCTCATAATGTCCCGCTACGGTGATGGAGCAATCAGTTGATGTATCCAGCCTCGGCGTAAATCCTACTTTACCGGATCCTTCGTTGGTTTTCCTGCCGCATCCCGAAGCGCACAAAGCCAGCATCACGATCAGTGAACACAATGCGAGCCTTCTCTTATGCTTTTTCATGATCTTTTTCCCTCCTTGGCTTTCATTATCTCTTTCTGAACCAGTTTCAGATCTATAGGTTTGGCGATATGACCGTTCATACCCGCAGCCATGCATTCGGATATATTTTCGGAAAAGGCATCCGCTGTCATCGCTATGATGGGGATACCTGCAGCCCATTCATCATCAAGTGTTCTTATCGCTTTGGTTGCCTCTATTCCGTTCATAACGGGCATCTGGACATCCATAAATATGAGATCGTAATCTCCTTTACTTGCAGATGTCATGATCTCTACCGCACGCTTACCGTTCTCCGCACGCTCGGTTTCGACGCCGTGCATCTGAAGAAGATTGGAGATTATCTCCCAATTGATATTATTATCCTCTACAACAAGGATCTTCATTCCCTCGATACCGCTCAGTTCATCGCGTTCCGTAGTCTGAGTGTCGTCACCGGATGCTTCGCCCTCTCCGGCCTCTTGCTTTGTCAGGTATGCCGGTTTGTCGGATATAGCTATCTCCAGTGTCACGGTGAACGTGGTTCCCTTTCCCACCTCGCTGACACAGTCAATGGTTCCGTCCATCAGATCTATCATCTTCTTGGTGATGGCAAGTCCGAGTCCCGTTCCCTGTATCGTATCTACCCTACTGTCGATCTGTCTGGAAAAAGGCTGATACATCTTCTCCATGAATTCAGGCGTCATGCCTATACCGGTATCGCTTACCGTATAGGTCAGCCTGACAGTCCTGTCCGTACTTCCGGGTTCTTCAAGCATCTCAGCTTCTACTTTTCCGCCGGCTTCCGTATACTTGATGGCGTTCGACAACAGGTTAATGTAGATCTGATTGAGGCGAAGCTGATCCGCATAGAGATATTCATGCTCGAACTTATCAGTATTGAAAGTGAATTCTATGTTTTTCTCTTTGACCATGGGCTGGGAGATATTTATGAGGTTTTCCCTGCACTCTTCCAGAGAGAATGTGACAGGATTAAGAGTGATCTTGCCGCTCTCAACCTTTGTTATATCAAGGATATCGTTGATAAGTGTAAGCAGATGGTTGCTTGCCGTACTTATCTTGTGCAGATTCTCCCGCACGGCAGTCGCATCATCGGCATTCTTTTCGGTAATGATCGTAAGACCTACGATCGCATTCATGGGAGTCCGGATATCATGCGACATTGTGGAGAGGAAATCGGTCTTGGCACGATTGGCTCTGTCCGCCGAGTCAACGGCAGTCTTGAGCTTACGATTGAATCCCATCATGATGACCAGATTGAATATCAAAAGGAAAAGCAATCCTATGGTGATAATGCCGACTATGGTCCAATTGATGACCGCTCCGTCAAACTCAGATATCGGGATCATCGTAACGATGATCCAGTCATCCGTCGAATTGACCCTCGTATGGGACAAAATGCTCCTCTGCCCGGTTGAGTTCAACATTTCAAACACACCCGGTGCACCTTTCACGCTTTCTTTCACGCCCTCGAGTACATCCGGTGCAGAAGTATTATATGATTGATAGAATTCATAGAAATTGGAATTTTTGAACGAACGTCCTCTGACAATATAGTCTCCGGAACTATCTATCAAAGATATCTCAGCTTTTTCGTATTCCTTGGTGGGGAATACCCACTTCGTCTCAATCAGCGACAGCGGAACAATACGCAGTAATACGGCATCCTGCATCTTACCTGTTTCTTCGTCGCGCACATGGACAGAGCAGCAAAAGCCGATCGACTGGATCGCATTTACGGGATTTGTATATGCTCTGGTAACATTCAGATTGCTGTCTTCGTCGAGCAGGCTTTCAAACCCTTCATCGAATGCTTTGACATTATCATACGAGACGGTATAATCGTCTGTTCCCTCATTTCTGCTCGCCGTGGACAGACCGGCCAGCTCGCCATCCCCCGTCAAAAGGATATGTGCGGTGACATTGGGTACTGCTATGGACTCGCGAACGAAGTCGATCGCCTCCTCCGCAGTCATGTCATTCGAATTGATATATGAAGCCCAACTGTTGCAGACTTGCTGTTCTCCCAAAAGATAATTGGTGGTCACTCTTTCCATGGCCACCGTCATATTCTCAAACCCTTCGATCTGAGAAGTAAGTATCCTCTTTTGTTCGCTGCTCACATCGAACAGCGTCAGTCCCAGGATGACAAGTACGATCACTATGTTTCCCAGGAGCATCACACTTTTTTTCATATAATGTTTTAGATTTTTCCTTCTTTGATCAGCCGAAGGGCAATATCGGCGATCTTGGGATCGAACTGTTTTCCTTTACACTCCGTGATCTCTTCGATGATCTTTTCCTTAGAGAGTCTCTTCCTGTAGACTCTGTCCGAATTCATTGCGTCATACGAATCCGCTACACATATCATTCTGGCGATAAGAGGAATGTCCTCACCCGCTCTTCCCTCCGGATATCCGTTTCCGTCATATCTCTCATGATGATAGAGTGCTCCCTCTCCCACATCCTTGAGGCTCTTGAAACTGCTGAGTATCTCACCTCCGCAAACGGTATGAGACTTGATGACCTCGAACTCATCCTCCGTAAGTTTGGCAGGTTTTCCGAGGATATTGTCGGGAACACCAATCTTTCCGCAATCGTGAAGAAGTGCTATGTAGTAAATTCTGTCGAGTTCTTCACCGGAATATCCCATCTCTGATGCTATCCGTTTCGTATACTCTGCAACTCTGTTTGAATGTCCGTTGGTATACGGATCCTTGGCATCGATGAATCCCGTGAATGTCTCTATGGACTCCATGATTATCTCATTGTCGCGCTCGTGACGGAGCTTGTACTTCCTGATCTGCAACGAAGTGATCACATATATGGTCAGTGCGACAAACCACGCCAGAAGCGCTGTCATCGAGATCCAGAACCATCTGTCGCTGATGATCAGCCTGTGAAAAGTATACTGAAGCTCAACATCGGAGCCTGTAAGATCCTCGCCATCGGCTATGTACATTATGATTCCCGGCACAGTTCCTTCATAAGCTTCAATCGGAACTTCCAATGCGCTTACATTTGCACAGGGAATATAGATGAGATAATCTCCCTGTTTCATCTTTATCAGGGTCTCTCCGTCTATCGTATATGTATCAAACGAATAATCCTCCTTCTTAAACTCACGCAGATCAGGGATCGTTGCGACATACTCTCCTCCGGTCATGCTCTGGTGTATCTCAAGCGATCCGTTCCATGCCGACATCAGATAAGCTTCCTTATCAAACATCACTTTGATCTTGAAATCGGAAACAGAATCTCCGGTATTGTTGGAAACCGAAAAATCATAAGTAAAAGCTCTGTACGTCTTTTCCACATACCTGTTACTGTCCGATTCGAATATCTTGGTCCAGGTATTGCTCCTCGGGATAGCTTTGATCGTTACTTCCTTTTCGGATTCCACTTCTTCAGAGTACAGCTCATCTCCGGAGAAAAGCTCATAATGAACTTCTCTGTTATACTCATTCGTCCTCATTATGCTCATCGCACATATGAGTAGGATAAGTATCAGTGAAGATACAAATATGATTATCGCTGTATTTTCTCTCTTACTTCTGCGCATATGTTTATCCTTTCACCCTCCGTGAAGGTCACATTTCGAAAACAGTCTTTATCTTCTTAGCGAGATCGTCATATCTCGTGATCAAGGTATCATGATTGTCCTTTATGAATGAAACATCCCCATCGTCCGCAGCCTTCTCAAGCGCTCTGGCCAGCTCCGAAACTTCAGGCGCTCCTATGGACTTGAGATTACTCTTGAGTGCATGGACATATATCTTGTAATTCTTCCAGTCTTCCTTGGCGTAGCATTCCTTAATTGTCTGCTCCTTCTCCGCATGTGCTGCCACGAAGTCCTTTAACATCTCGAGATAGAAAGGGACATCTCCGGCACAATAACGCAGTCCGTCATCGGTAACCAGGCCGATGCTCTTAAGCTGCTTTATCATCTCGGCATTCTTGTCCTCATCGGCATCAGAGTCCTCACCTTCGGGAAGGAATTCCATTATCTCATCATCGTCCTCTTCCACATATGTAACCTTGGGATGTGCATCCTGTTTTTTCTCATCCGGAAGATACTTCTCGAGGCAAGCCGAAAGTCTGTCCATCTCGATGGGCTTGGTCAGATAATCATCGAACGAAGCCTGCAGGTACAGTTCTCTTGCACCTACGATCGCATTTGCAGTAAGTGCGATCACTTTCGTATGCTCGGGAACAAGATTCTCCTCGCGCAGCTTGGCAAGTGTCTCTATGCCATCCATCTCAGGCATCATATGATCCATGAATACTATGTCATATTCATTCTCAGTCATCTTGGAGACAGCACCCATCCCGGAATTCACGGTATGCGGATCGATCTCAAAGAGTCCCAGGAGATTGCGTACAACCTTGAGGTTCATCTCATTATCATCTACAACGAGTATCCTGGCATCGGGATAGATATGATCCGTTGCGATATCATCCTCTTTTTCGGATTCCAAAGGCGCTTTCCCGACAGTATCCTTTATCGGAGTATCATCGATAACGGTCTGAACGAGACTAAAGCAGAATTCCGAACCGACATCATATGTACTCTTTACTTCGAGCTTGCTTCCCATCATCTCGAGAAGTTTTGTCGTTATCGCAAGTCCGAGTCCTGTTCCTTCTATCGTACGGTTCTTATTCTCATCAAGTCTCTCAAAAGAGTTAAAGAGCTTTGATATATCTTCTTCATGGATACCGATACCCGTATCGATAACCCGGACCAGGAGAGTGACCTTGTCATCTTTACGCTCAGTGGCACTTATATCGAGAGTAACCGAACCATACTTGGTATATTTGACCGCGTTGGTGAGCAGATTGATGATCACCTGACTGATCCTGAGATCGTCCCCGTAGAGCTCACTCGGCAGATTCTCATCCGCCTTAACGATAAGCTCAAGTTCCTTGTCCTTGGCACGCTGTTCAACCGATATCTTCAGGTTCTCTATCATATCGGTGACTTTGTACTTAACGGGCAAAAGCTCCATCTTTCCGTCTTCGATCTTCGAGAAATCAAGGATACTGTTTATAAGCACGAGGAGCGTCTTGCCTGCTTTTTTGATATTTCCGGAATACTCGAGGATTTCTCTGTCCTTGGCCTTATGCAGGATCATCTCATTCATGCCAAGCACGGCATTGATAGGTGTCCTGATCTCGTGCGACATCTGTGCGAGGAAATGGCTCTTGGCCTGATTGGCAAGCCTCTCGGTCTCTGCCAGCTGCATACTCTCCTGCTCATGCAGTGTCTTTTCCTGAATGTTGTTCTTAAGATACTTAAGAACCGAAGTGAATCCGATCAGCGCCATACATCTGGGAACCACATAGAAGAGCACGAGACTGACGATGTCCGAGTTGATCTCATATGAGTTTCCGACGAGCTTTGCTATCTCATTTGCCGAAGTGGAAGTCGTGAGTATCAGCATATTTGCATCGCAAAGACCGATCTTGAATCCAACGACTACCGAGAATAAGAATCCAAGGCAGGTGAGTGCAAATGTATATCTTACATATCTGTTGTAATTGTAGAGGATGGAACATACCATCGGGAAGAGCATGAAGAGCGTTCCGTGATAAGCAACCTGTGCATTGGCAAATGATATCATTCCGACCAGGAGAAAGAGCATCAGATAATTGGCGACCGGCTTTTCAAAACCGATCAGATACTTTACGAAATATCCTCCCGCAAAGAATAATATCAGTCCGAGGAAAGTATGGTTCATGATACTCTGATCGAGTATGAAGATATGCAGAACATTAAGTACCCACGCGATGATCATTACTATCATCGTTACGCGCATACACTTAAGAGAGTATTCGTTTGCTTTCCTGAAATCTGTGGTATTATCCATACTTCACCATCATCCGTGTTGTTTTCAGATTGAGGATTCTACGACCTTCTCAGCGTCTTCAGCCGACAGCGGGCGTCCCCAGATAAATCCCTGTATGTAATCGCATCCTATATCCTTAAGGGTCTCAAGCTGATCCGGCATCTCGACTCCCTCGGATATAACCTCAAGTCCCAGCACATGACCTATCGATACGATCGTCGATACATACTGCTTGGAGGACTCGCTCGTATTCATAACATCGATGAACGACTTGTCTATCTTGAGCAGATCGGCAGGGAAACTGTTGAGATAACTGAGTGATGAATATCCCGTTCCGAAATCATCGATAGCGATCTTGATACCCATCTTTTTTGCTTCGTTTAATCTGGCCAGCGCCTCCTCCATCGAATCGATCATAACGGACTCCGTTATCTCTATCTCGAGATGATCGGCGGGAATGCCGGTCGATGTGATAACCTCTTTTATCTCATCGAGGAAGTTATTCTTCATAAGGTGCCTGACGGAGACATTGATGCTGAGGGTTATGTCCGCACCTTTTTCCCTTATCATCCTTGATACGAATTCCGCTGATTTGATAAATATCCGATTGTCAATGCGATCAACGAGACCCGTCTCTTCAGCGACGGGGATGAAATCTCCCGGTCCTATGAGACTGCCTTCCGCATCCGTCATTCTCGCGAGCGCCTCAAACCCGCGGAGCTTGTGGTTTATATCATACTGCGGCTGGAGATTAAAGAATACTCTGTCATTGTCGAGTGCGCCGCGGATCTTCCTCTCCATCTCGAGTTTGTGCTCTGTCTTAAGAAGGTCCGAAGTGAAGTGCTTGACATGATCGGCATTTTTCTGATGCTTGACGGTATGAAGCGCCGCATCCGCACCGGAGACAACATTCTCAATATTGGCAGCATCCTCGGGGTAAATCGCATATCCAAAGCATGCTGTCATGAAATAATCACAGTCATCTATCGTGATCTTCTTCTCGAGTTCCTTTTCATACTCATTTATGCTGTTCTCCACATCTTCGCATGATGAGAAACCCTGTATGACGATGCTATATTCATCTCCGCCGAGATGTCCGATAAAATCATATGTACCGGTCTTCCATGATTCGGCGAGCCTGACCCATCTGTCAGAGACTTCGAGTATGACCTTATTGCCTACCGCGTGGCCCATCGTGTCGTTGATATTTTTGAAATTATTGAGATCAACGGATACAACAGCAAACCTCGCTTTCCTCCTGACCAGATCCTTCATCAGTTCCCTGCAGGCAAATCCGTTGGGAAGGCCCGTCAGTGAATCCTTAACAGCCTGATCCCTTAGTTTTTTCTGGTAACTGTTGACCTTCCTGACATTGAAATAAATGATCAGTATAGCAATGATAGTGAATAGATTGGAGTAGATGCCGGGGATACTGGTCACTATATGCCTGACAAACACATTGACAAGCAGCATCGGAATCTGTGCGATCTGTATGAAAAGAGCGGAAATGAATCCGAACTTTCCATAAAAAACCACCATGAAGATGATGCAGATACTGGACAGCCATGAAAACACGCCGGTAAACGCAGTAAGAGGCACCGGGCTACCCATGACAATAATGGGCGGTCTGCCCGGATTTGCTGTATATCTGGTAAAATATGCCGCTACAATAAACAAAAGGAGCAGTAGCACATATCCGCTTTTAGGGACAGTATTATGGTCCGGTAATACGGTAAAAGACCGCTGTTTTGCGGGCTTTGTCCCCTTACCGGCAGCTTCTTTATTCATTAGTCTTACCTCCCCCCGGAGTAAACCGACTGTTTTAAAGCATTTTGCAATAGAAACAGACAATGATTATATCATATTTTCGCGGCTTTCGAAACGGATCACCCGGTTTTAAAGTCGCGAATCCGGCGTCAGATCAGCTCGAAGCTCTCTCCCGCATCGGCAAAGGGTCCGGGAAGAACGACATTTCCGCGATGATCGCCGAAATAGTCCCTGTTGAACACTATCTCCGTACCATCAGTGTTCTCGAATCTCTGCTCCGGTTCAAAAGCCTTCCCAAGAATATCACTTGTTATCATTTCATCCGAGAAATCTTTGATATACGAGTAAACATTGGTCTCAAGGACATACTTTCCGTTCTTTATGACGAGATCAGCCTTGACCTTGGCGCGCTTGTTGACCAGATTGTGTTTCTCATGCCTGCAGACGTTCGCACCGTTAAAGTATGCATTACCCTCGACCCATACGGGAAGATGACCGAAGTGAGCCTCGGCGAGTCCGCCCATATCGCGATTCTCCGCTCTGTCAAAAGGCTTTCTCCACTCCTCGTAAGTCGGGAAGATATCGAAGGGGGCGGTTCCCGCTACCTGATAGTCCGCATCCTGAGGAGTCTTCTTTTTGTCCGTTATCGGATACTTCTGGATAAAGATATTGTTGTAGACACGGTCATCGCCGTGAAGTATAGTCATAAATCCGGCAACTTCCGTCCTGTGGCGGATATGGTAAGGTGTATATCTGGGCTCACGCTGACCGTTAACGATACTGTCGACACCGGAGTTGACCAGTCCGAAGGATCCGAACATCAGATTGTGTACAAAAGCGAGTCCCTCGCTGGGAATGACCGCTGATACTTTCGACAGGAGAAGGTTGTTATCAACAAGCGCGGGACCGTGGCTTACCTCAATGAACACATCGCAGTTGAACATAGCTCCTCTTGCCTGCTCTTTGCCATCGGGGCGATGATTGTCATGCATAAGGTTGCCGGTGATCCTTGTTCCCTGCGCCTGCCAGTCGCACCATACGCCCATGATACAGTTATGGATGTGATTGCGTCTGATAGTTACATCTATCGCAGCATGAAGCTTGATGCCCGCAGTCTCCGCTCCTCCAAGCTGCTGTGAATTACAGATATGATGAATGTGACAATCCTCTATGGTCGAGAATACGCCGCCCATTCTTCCGACTATACCCGTCTGCTCACAGTGATGGATATCGCATCTGCGGATGATATGACTTCCGACTCTCTCCTTGAGCCATCCGTGATACTGGCCGCGACATACCGCATCGCGCTCCATCTGTGTGGGGCTCTTTACGAATTTCTCGGAGAAGTACATATTGTTCTCGGGATCGAGGTATTTGCCGAGAGATATACCGCAGCAACGGCTGTTGGAGATCTCACAGTCCTCGATGATCCATCCCTTGCTCCAGTGAGGACCTATCATACCGTCCTGGTATGCAGCGGGAGGTGCCCATGTTGTAGCCGCCTTGTCGATCTTGAATCCGCTGACCGTAATATATCCGACACCGACCTTGTCGGGCATAAAGCAGTTGCGTCTGACGAGGAACTCTACATTCTCCTTGTTGGGATCCTTTCCCTTAAAGTTGGCATAGAGCACAGTCTCGTCTCCGTCCTGCTCTGTGAACCATTTATATTGGGACTCCTCATCGTTCCAGGCAAATTCATCGGAGTCTCCCTTTACGCATTCCTTCACGGAATCGGTCTCGTACATCATCAGGCCGTTGATAAATACCGCACCCGTGTGACGGATCTTGGGCGAGAAATACCAGTCTCCGCATACTCTCGTAGTGTAAGGATTGTATGAACCGAAGATGCCGTTCTTAACTCTGACGGTCCAGGTCGTTCCCTTATATTTCTCCCAGCCCTTTATCTCTTCCGCGCCGGTGATGACAGCACCGAGCTTTTCTTCGGAGCGATATACTATCCTCTGCTCGCTCGTTCCTGCATTGCGGGGATTGACATATTCGCGATATATACCGGGAGCAACAATGACCTCGTCTCCGGGCTTCGCGATACGCGCCGCATCATTTATCGTTTTAAAAGGCATATCCTTCGAGCCGTTCCCATCATGTCCGGATCTGCAATCAACATAGTAGATCATGTACCCCTCCTTATCAGAAAAACAGGTTAACTATCGCAGCCGCCAGCCATGCCAGCGCACATTGCCATAATACAACTCCCACTGCCCACTTGGCTCCGAGTTCTCTTTTGATCGCAGCCACTGCTGCCACGCAGGGAGTATAGAGAAGCGAGAATATCAAAAGTGATACCGCAGTTCCGGTACCAAATGCTCCGGCTACATTATTTCCAAAAAGTATCTGCATGGTGGATACCACACTCTCCTTGGCTATAAATCCGCTGATGAGCGAAGTGCATATCCTCCAGTCTCCGAGTCCTGCAGGTCTCATGATCGGAACGAGGAGTCCCGCTATCGTCGCGAGCATACTGTTCTCCGGATCGGCTGTCAGATTGAATCTCGCATCAAACGACTGGAGGAGCCATACTGCCAAAGTAGCCACGAATATTACAGTGAACGCTCTCTGAAGGAAATCCCTTGCTTTATCCCAAACGAGCAGTCCGACATTTTTCGCTTTCGGCATACGATAGTTCGGAAGCTCCATCACGAAAGGAACGGGCTTACCCCTAAAGATCGTCCTGCGGTAAATGATCGCGACTATCACACCAACGGTTATGCCGAGCAGATAGAGTCCAACCATGATAAGTCCCGCATACTTCGGGAAAAACGCCATGACAAAGAATGCATATATCGGGAGTTTGGCTGTGCAGCTCATAAAAGGTGTGAGGAGTATAGTCATTCTCCTGTCTCTCTCACTGGGAAGAGTACGCGTAGCCATCACTGCCGGCACCGTACATCCGAATCCCATGAGAAGCGGAACGATACTTCTGCCGGAAAGTCCTATACGTCTTAAGAGCTTGTCCATAACAAAAGCAACTCTCGCGATATATCCGCTGTCCTCCAAAAGCGAAAGGAAGAAAAACAGCGTGACGATGATCGGCATGAATGATACAACGCTGCCCACGCCAGCGAAGATACCGTCTCCGACAAGGCTCCTAAATGTCTCACTCACTCCGGCCTTAATAAGAGCGGCATCCGCCAGTCCGCCGAGCGCTCCTATACCATCCTCGAGAAGTCCTTGGAGGAAAGCACCGATCACGCCGAATGTGAGATAGAATATGATACACATGATACCGATGAAAGCAGGGATTGCAGTATATCTGCCCGTGAGAATACGGTCTATCTTCTCACTTCTGGTGCGCTCCTTGCTCACTTTCGGCTTTCTGACATTACCGTCACAAACCTTTCGTATGAATCCGAAGCGCATATCTGCTATTGCAGCATTTCTATCGAGGCCTCTCTCGGTCTCCATCTGGATAACGATATGCTCGATCATTTCTTTTTCGTTGGTATCGAGAGAGAGCCTTTCGATTATCCTCTCATCGCCCTCTATCACTTTGGAAGCGGAGAATCTGACCGGCAGTCCCGCTGCATTCGCATGATCCTCTATCAGGTGAGATACCGCATGCAGAGCTCTGTGCACGGCACCGCCGTTTTCATTCTCATCACAGAAGTCCTGCCTTAAGGGCTTCTCTCTGAAATGCGCGACATGTATCGCATGCGATATAAGTTCGTCTACACCTTCATTGTTTGCTGCGGATATCGGAACCACGGGAACGCCCAGCATGCTCTCCAGTGCATTGATGTTTATCGATCCTCCGTTCTCACGGACTTCATCCATCATATTGAGCGCAACGACCATGGGTATACCGGTCTCGAGCAGCTGCATGGTGAGATAGAGATTTCTCTCTATATTCGTAGCATCGAGTATATTGATTATGCCTGTGGGTTTCTCGTTAAGAACAAAATCTCTGGATACGATCTCCTCGGTAGAGTAAGGAGACATAGAATAGATACCCGGCAGATCGGTCACTTCCGTATTCGGATGATTCCTTATAGGTCCGCTCTTTCTGTCGACAGTGACACCTGGGAAATTACCCACGTGCTGATTCGAGCCTGTGAGCTGATTAAAGAGCGTAGTCTTGCCGCAGTTCTGATTTCCGACAAGCGCGAATGTCAGTATCGCATCGTCGGGAAGCGGATCGCCGTCACCCTTTGTATGGAATTTTCCGCCCTCACCAAGTCCGGGATGTGCGGTGAGCTTCAGAGGTTTCTCAGGTATCTCCTCTTTGCGATCAAGCTTTTCTATCTCTATCTTGGCCGCTTCGGAAAGTCTGATCGAGAGCTCGTAGCTCTGAACCTTTAATTCTACGGGATCTCCCATCGGTGCGAATTTGACTACGCTCACATCGCATCCGGGTATCATCCCCATATCAAGTATATGCTGTCTGAGAGCTCCGTCGCCTCCTACCGAGACTATCCTCGCGCTCTCTCCTGTCTTTAATTCATCAAGTCTCATCCGTGTCTATCCTATAGTTCTCTTATGCTCTTCCGCGATCTTGCGAACGCGGTCTGCGTTTTCGACAAAGAGTTTGGCTATCACGGGATCGAAATGCTTCCCCTCGCCTTCCTCTATTATCTTCATTGCCTCATCAAACTCGAAAGGCTTCTTATAGCTTCTCGCCGATACAAGTGCATCGAATACATCCGACACCGCCATGATACGCGCCGAGAGAGGTATCTCTTCTCCCTTTAATCCTGTCGGGTATCCGGAGCCGTCCCATTTCTCATGATGATATGTGGCAAGGTTTAACGCTTCTTTCAGGTATCCGGTATCCTTTGATATCTCCATAGCACGCTCTACGACTTCCTTGCCCGCTATAGTATGTCTCTTCATCTGAGCGAATTCTTCATCAGTCAATTTGCCGGGCTTATTGAGTATCACATCGGAGACCTTGATCTTGCCAACATCGTGAAGAGGTGCGGAGTTGCAGACATCCTTGTAGTATTCATCCGTGATCACATCGGTATAGAGACCCTGCTCACGAAGTATATCAAGTATCAGTTTGACATATGCCGCAGTCTTTTTGACATGGTCTCCGGTATTCTTGTCTCTGCTCTCGACGAGATCTGCCATTATGTAGATAAGGCCGTTCTGCATATTGGCGATCTGCTCGCCTTTCTTCTCAACATCCTCGAGATATCCGACAGTATCTCCGATGGTCTTGGTAAGTACGTTGTACAGATTCTCTATCTCATCGCCCGTCTTTATCTCCAGTCCCTTGAGTTTCTCAACGCTCGTATCAAGCGATTCATCACTGTTATATGCAAACTCTCCCGCAACAAATGCCATAGCGTCGATGGGGAATGTCAGATGATACTCCGAGAACCACATACATATCCCAAGCACGAGTATGAATATACCTGTAAAGAGCGAGAGTATCTTAGCGAGAAAGACCATACCGCTTGTCCTGATATCATGCATATTCACATCTGCGCAGCCGTAACATACAAAATTACCGTCAGAATCATAGACGGGCTCCATGCTTACTATGAGCCATCCGTACTTATCGACAGTCACAAAGGGCTCAACCTTTTCGCCCTTAAGAAGGGCCGGGATCACCTTGTCGTAATCATCATCGTAAGCGATGACAGAATCTATCTCATCCCCAGGTACATCTTCGGAATCCAGATCGAATACAACTCGAAATCCGTCGGACTCGGGAATATATGAATATACATACTCTATATAATCGGAATCGTCCAAAATCTCTCTTAAGAGTTCCTTCGTCTCAAGGTAGTCCTCTGCAGTCCCCCCCTCAGAAAGGTACTCTCGAACCCTGTCTCCGTTGATATTCTGAGCGACCATCTTGGCTGCGCTTCTGCCCGTCTCGGTGAAATAATGCATTGCAGAGTTGTGATAGATGTAATAACTGATAGCTGTTGTAAATACACCCACAAATACCATGATCACGCTGATGATAAGTATGATGCGGTTCCTCAGGGACAGTCCCTTCCTGGAGCTCGTCGTCGCCTGCTTGATCTGTCTGCGGCTAAGGGGCTTTTGCCTCCAGTCGGTAAATTCGAATGACTGTGCCACTTTCTCGGGAATGAGTTTCTTTATCCCATAGAAACATACTACAGTTATCAGTTTGTCTATGAGATCTATCTTGAAATCGTAGAAAATCTGTGCCTGGAATCCTATCTCCGAACCGTAAAGTCCGTAGGTAAGGACAGAGCCTATACCTCCGCCCATAAATGCAAGCACGGGAACTGTGAGAAGCGCTTTCCAGAATTTCTCATACATTCCGCGTCTGGCCATGAACGTGGCGGATACGGCTATGAGGACGCTGATACCCGCATAGTAAAGATTAGTGATATCTGCAGTTGCATTTATGACATTGGTGATATATCCGACGAATATACCGGGAAGATACCCTCCCAGCACCGCACCGAGAAGAGTGCCTATATTATCGACATAGAGCGGAAGGTCGAATGCTTTTACTATCCTGTTTACTGAAATATTTGCGAAAACGAAGATCAGGTAGATCAAAAGAAGTTTTATCTTTTTTCCCGCTCTTGAAACTGCGGGATTCTGTGCGGACGATCCGTTACCCATAACAAAGCCTCCTTTTCACAACACCCTTATTTTACTATATTTTCAGCGATTTTGCCATTTTTTGAAAAAAGGTGTTGACAGGAATTAAGACCGGTGATATATTTACTTCGACAGTCGTAGTACGACTAACATAGTACGCCACTCGTAGCACGGCTGTCATAGTACGGCAGACATAGTAACATATCACGGGCCGGTCCCGGGAAAGGAGATATATGATCCGCGAAAACGAAGGTATCAGCAGCGATGTCATACGAGGGTATAACGACACGATGATCCTCTGCATCCTGCGACGAGAGCCGTCATACGGCTATGAGATCTCCAAGCAGATCAGGAGCCTGTCGAACGAAAAGTACATCATCAAGGAGACCACACTCTACTCAGCCTTCTCCAGGATGGAAAAAAACGGCTTCATCGAATCGTTCGAGGCAGACAAAGGCTTGGAGGGCAACGGTAAGAAAAGGACATACTACCGCATCACACCCGCAGGAGAAAACTACTATAACGAGAAATGTGAGGAGTGGAAGCTCACCAAAGAAGTAGTCGACAGTTTCGTATAAGGCGCTTAAATGACAAAAAGAGGATGCTGTAAGCATCCGGAAAGGAAATAAAATTGGAAACCATTAAAAACTATCTTGAAACAATGTTCGCGAATCTTCCCAATACTGCAGAAGTCCTCCGCGCAAAAAGGGAACTCGGACAGATGATGGAGGATAAGTACAACGAGCTCATATCCGAGGGTAAGAGTGAGAACGAAGCTGTCGGAGCTGTCATCGCAGACTTCGGCAATCTCGACGAGCTCGCCGAGGATCTCGGACTCAAGAAAGAGGTTGAGGAGGAGCGTGCTCTCATGGAGGCATCCCCCCGCAGATTCATCGGACTCGACGAAGCAAAGACCTATATCAGATTCACCGCAATGAGAGCTCTCGGCATCGGCATCGCTGTTGCACTCTGCATACTCTGCGCAACAGGCCCCATCATGGCGGACGGCATCCCCGGTATCCCCGGCGCGCTCGGTGTGATCGCACTCTTCGGAATGCTGGTTGTTGCGATCGCAATCTTTATCCTGATCGGAACAGCGGGCGATTCCTGGAAGCATCTCGACAAGGAGCTCTGCTCAATTGATTACTCTACCGCAAACTATGTAAATAATGAGCGTGAACGCTTCAAGTTCAATCACGCAGCAGAGCTTACGATCGGTATCATCCTCTGCGCAGCATGCTGGATCCCTGCCGCCGTACTTGGAGAATCAAGAATGCTCAGTGCTTCGAGATTTGCGGATTCATTGAGCGCTGTCATGCTCCTCGTATTCGTAGCTGTCGGTGTATTCCTCATCATCCACTCCAGCCTCATCATGGGCGGATATGAGAAGCTCCTTAAGCTCAACGACCGCGATACCGTAGGAGGCAGCTATGTTCCCGAGTTCACCGAAAGGTACAGCAATCAGGCTGCAGGCACTGTCCTTAAGTACTACTGGCCCACAGTCCGTGCAATATATCTGATCTGGAGCTTCCTTACTTTCGCATGGTGGAGAACATGGATAATCTGGCCTCTCGCAGCAGTGATCCACTCAATCATTAAGGGAGTTGTAAAGACAGCAGATAATGAGGAGGTAGCAAAATGAGCGATATCAATAATAAGAACAACAGCGGGGTCGGCAAGGCGTACCTCAGCATACTCAATATAGTGACCATAGTCTGCATCGTAGTCGGATCCATAGTTCATATCGGTGGATTCATCGGTAAGGCTGCAGTCGGAACTACCAGATTCTTCGGCGGTATCATCTCCAAAAATGCCGCTACCGATAAGGACGGCGGTGCTACTCTCGACTCCTTCGTCAAGGCTGATATCAACCTTTCGGTCGGAGATCTTGAGATCGTATACGGAGACACTTTCTCGATAGATGCCAAAGGATATACCGAAGAAACATTCCCTACATGGAAGGTTTCAGGGAACAAGCTGACTGTCACCCAGAAAAACGAATATGTATGGAGACCTCTCGGCGTAGGTGCTTTCCCTTCGGATGATTCACGCCTTACGATCACGATCCCCAAGGGAACTATGATCGATCTGGAAGCGGACCTCAATATGGGCAGCATCAGGCTCTCCGATATGAGCTTTAAGAATATCGATCTCGATGCCGATATGGGCAGCGTCAAGCTATCCGGTATCGCATGCGAAAATATAAATATCACCGCAGAAATGGGATCGATCGACCTCAAATCCGTAACCTTTGGCTCCGGAGATTTCGACGCTTCAATGGGTAGTATCACTCTCTCTGACATAACCTGCAAATCGGCCGAATGTGATGCCTCAATGGGAAAAATAGAGGCCTCCGGTACGATCGGAAGCCTCGAAGCAGATTGCTCTATGGGTTCTGTAGTGGTTAATACCGATAACGAGAATGCCAAACTCGATCTCGAATCCGATATGGGATCGGTCAAAGTAAACGGTAAGGACTGCGGTAAGTCCTATAAGAATTAATCTCTCTTATCTCCCAAGAAAGCGATGATAACAAGGCTGGCCCCTGTATGAGTACCGATCATGGGGCCGGCATTGCTTATCATGATATTCTTAAATCCAAGTCTCTCTCTGATAAGCTGCTCAACATATGCCGCATCCTCAGGAACATTTCCGTGGCATACCATTACCATCTGCTCATTCTCGGCTTTGCGGGTTCCCATCTTCTCCTCGAGGAAGTCAACGAGATATCCAAGTGATTTCTTACGTCCCTTTATCTTCTTGGTAACCTTAAGGGTACCGTCATTGTCTACGATGATGAAGGGCTTGATCGATGCAAGCGTGCCGAGCACAGCGCTTCCTCTTGATACTCTTCCGCCTCTCCAAAGGTCGAAAAGATTGTCTACAGTGATGGCAAGGAGGCAGTTCTTTGCATTCTCTTTGCACCACTTGGCAGTCTCCTCAAAGCTCTTGCCCTCGTCACGAAGCTTTGCAGCATACCAAACGAGGAGTCCCTCTCCGAGAGATCCGGTGAGACTGTCTACGACCTCGATCTTCTTGTCGGGATACTTCTCCATGATCTCCTCAGCACCGATCTTAACACTGCCTACAGTGCCGGACAGACCTGATGAGATTCCGATAAAGAGAAATTCATCAGCATCATTTATATGCTCTTCAAAATATTCTTTTGCGTCTTCGGGATTAACCTGTGATGTGGTAGGCTTTGCTCCTTCACTGAGCATCTTGTAGAACTCTTCTGCAGGGAGCTGCTTGTCTTTTCCGTTTATTACCTCTCCGTCAAGAATGGTGGAAAGAAAGATACAATCGATGTCTTTCTCCTTCAGAAATGAAACGGGAAGATCGGACCCGTTATCCGTGATGATCTTGAACATAGCACTGATTCCTTTCAACAAATAAAACAAGTACCCTGAAATTATACAGAGATACAGTTTATTTGTAAATAGTTACTTGTTCCACAAGACGTAGTTTTGAAAACTACATCTCTTCTTTTTTATCCGTAAGCTTGCCTGCCCACTCTATAGCATCGTCGATATGAGGCCTGAAATTGTCCTCTCCGACGAGAGTGATAAAGCCGCTCTTTTCCATGGTCTTTCTGGGCTGCTCATTGACATGCGAGAATACGACTTCTATGCCGTTCTTCCTGCACTTTTTGTAGAATTCCTCAAGAGAATGCATCGCGGTAGCGTCAAGTGCGGGTACGCTCCTCATTCGAAGGATTATTATCTTGATATCGTCCCTGATCTCGATCGAGCTGATAGTCTCGGCATCGCCGAAGAACATGGGACCGGAGATCTCATATACTCTTACATGCTTCGGAAGAGGCTTGAGGTTCATGCCATCGGGATCTTCCTCCGGATCGTAATATTTCCAGCTCTCGATACCCGACTCCTCGCTCATCCTCTTCATAAAGAGGATAACTGCAAGTCCCATACCGATCTCAATAGCGATAACGAGGTCAAATACTACGGTAAGGACGAAGGTAACAACGAGTACAAGAATATCACTCTTGGGTGCAGTCTTGCACAGATGCGTGAATGTCCTCCACTGGCACATATTATATGCAACCATAAAGAGGATCGCCGCGATGGTGGGCATCGGAATGAGGGCTGCATAAGGCATGAGTATCACAAGCACGAGAACGAGTACGATCGAGTGGACTATGCCCGCGATGGGAGTGCGTCCGCCGTTCTTGATGTTGGCCGCAGTCCTGGCGATAGCTCCGGTAGCCGGGATGCCTCCGAAGAGTGCGGAACCTATATTACCTGCGCCCTGCGCGATAAGCTCCATATTGGAGCGGTGATGCGAATTGATCATACTGTCCGCAACCACGCACGAAAGGAGCGATTCGATAGCTGCAAGTATCGCGATGGTAAATCCGTCGGGAAGAGCAGCGCTTATGGAAGCAAACGTAAAGTGTGGCATATGGAAAACGGGTAGTGAATTGCTGATGGTATAAAGGTCTCCGATGGTATTGACCTTCATGCCGGAGAATTTAACTATAAGTATACCCGCTATTACGGCAATGAGGGATCCCGGAATCTTCTCGCTGATCTTGGGCCATATGATGAGTATCGCAAGGCTTATCATGCCTACGAGAAATGCCCAGGGATTAAAGGTGGTGATATTCTTAGCAAAAGCGGCAAGCTTCTCGGATGTCTCTATCGTTACTGTTCCCTGAGGGTAAGTGAGTCCGAAAAAATCCTTAAGCTGTCCGATGACTATAGTAAGTGCGATACCGGAAGTAAACCCGGTCGTGATGGTATAGGGGATGAATCTGATCAGTCCTCCAAGCCTTAAGACGCCCATGAGGATGAGCATGATACCTGCGATGATGGTCGCTGTCATCATACCTTCCATACCGCTCTTGGCGATGATGCCGGCAACTATGGTAGCAAAAGCCGCTGTGGGGCCTGCGATCTGTACACGCGATCCGCCGAGGAATGCGATGATAAAACCTGCGACTATCGCGGTATAGATACCTTCCTCGGGACCTACGCCGGATGCGAGCGCGAGTGCTATGGAAAGGGGAAGCGCTATTATCGCAACGATGATACCCGATACAACGTCCGTAGCGAATTGCCTGCCGTTGTAATGCTTCATAGTGCTGAAGAGCATGGGCTTGATCTTGTCTTTACCTGCGGGTTTCTGTTTGGGGGTTTTTGATCTTGATGACATATTGTCCACCTGCTTTTTAGTTTTCTGGGTGCGAGGGGGGATTCGATCTCCGCTCCGCTACGAAAAAGAGAGCCTAACGGCTCTCTTCTTCGTAGCGAGGGGGGGATTCGAACCCTCGACACC
>DFKT01000061.1 GCA_002373595.1 Lachnospiraceae bacterium UBA3638
TCGGTCACTATAAGAGCGGGCATCACCCACCATTTCTCGATATAGGGATTAACGCCGCAATATCTGAGAACGAGCCTGACTATGAACATATGAGTCAGATAGATGCCGAAAGACCTGGAATCGATAAACGAGATAAGCTTCGTCTCCTCCTTCCCGATCCCTGCAAATATCGCAAAAAGGGATGCCGATTCAATAACGGTAAGGGGCGAAGCATAACCTGAAAGGATCCTCGTAAGAAAAGCGTGCTCTCCCGAATACGCGTAGAATGAGAGCAAAAGGATAAGAAGAGCGCTCATGACAAAAATAAACCCGCTTATGATCGTATCGGTCTTAATGATCTTTTTGCGGATAGCAAATCCAAGAATATAGTAAAAGAGATATATCGATACGGAGACGACACCGAAAACAGTCTCTCCACCGAAAGGAACAGTGCATATAAGAATGAGCATGATCGCAGAATAAATGAGAAGCGCTCTCTTAATGCCCTTTTCACCAAATTTGGAAATAAACGCTCTGACGAAAGGAGTGCAGATATACAGTGCGATCAGAGCATATACATACCACAGATGCGCCCAGCTTTTGCAGGTAAAAAGCTTATGCAGTGCGTCGGTGATGATATATTCGCCGAAGGTCTCACCGTTCATAAACATATCAAAGAATCTGAACAAAAAAACAAAGACGGTCAGAACGATGACCATCCTCAGGATATACTTCGTAACGATTTTTTTAAGCGGCATTTCCCTTTCGGGATCAAGAAGGAGCGCTCCGCTAACCATGAGAAAGCAGGGAACAGCCCACATGAGAGAATATACAACTGCCATGGAATTCCTGATCTGAGCTGCACTTATAGTGCTCCTGTAGAGCATTTCCGCGGCATTAACAGAGTGCATCACCACAATGGCAATGCACCCTATGATCCTTAATAACGAGAATCCTGCGATCCTTTTATTTCCGGATGAACTCTTACCAGACAAGACCGTAATCTCCGACACACCCCTGATCCAAAGTCTGTGCAGGTGCAGTGGTACATGCAACAGATTCCGGAGCGGCGGGTGCAGGTTCCGCAGGCTGTGGTGCCGGTGTCTGATCTGCGACCGGTGTCTGCGCTGCCGGCTGTTTTGCTACAGGAGCGGATGCAGACTGGATATTTGCCTGAGCGGGTTTTTCTTCCGCTTTTGCATCTCCCTCATCCTCTTCCGCAACATTTGAAGTAAGTACAGCGGTCTGTTCTTCATCATCAGCGGACTCTTCAGATGCAGCATCAGCGGACTCTTCAGATGCAGCATCAGCAACTGCTTCATCCTCTGCGTCGTATTCCAAAGCCTGAGCCTCTATGGTAAACGAGCCGAGCGCACTCGCTTCGCTCTTTGCGATCGTTGCTTCTTCCTGCGCTTCATCCAGTTCCGCAGTCTGCATTATGAGAGATTCCTCTGTTTGTGTTCCCTCTCCGTCTCCCGGTACAGCTGATGCGTAATAGCAAATACCTCCGAGCGAAACTATGAGAAATGCAAAACTTAAAACCAGCTCTTTGAATACCATGATAAGGTCTCCTTAAAATCAATCAGTCATCACACTGTAATTTGAATATCTCCATGTGCCTCTCTGTCCGTACTGGATGAGATAAGCATTGATACCGGTCTCATTGGTGCAGTTGGGATCACATACATAAGTGACTCCGTCTATATCGACCTCAGCCCATGAGTGAACTGTAAGTCCGCCTGATCTGAGAGGAACATATCCGGTAATCTGACGGGCGGTGTATCCGAGTCTGCGTGCCATCTTTACGAAAGTAGCAGCCATTACATAGCAATTACCCTTACCGTATGAGAATCCGTAATCAGCGAAGAATCCGGTTCCGGGAGTGGGTACCTCGGGCATATCAGCCTTTCCGTGTCCGTAATAGGTAAGAGATGCGGACCAGTTATATGCTGCATGCAGATCATATCCTATAGCTGCGAGAATGATGTCTGCTTTCTGATCAGCCTGTGCATTGAAATCATAATTGGCAGCGGTAACCGTAGCCTGGGGCTGAGGCGTCTGTGTCTGCGCAGTTGCAGTCGTTACAGGCTTGACGGGAACGACTGCTCCGTCACTTCCTACTCTGCCCTCAACGGATCCGCAGGTGATATAGTGCATGTAGTACTGGGTATAATCATCACCGAACGCAACCTGAAGATCTGTATATCTCTCTTTGTAATACCTGGGATCAAAAGCTGCATTTCCTCTTCTTCCCTCTTTCATTCCGTTGTTGAGGAAATGATCGAAAAGGGCTTTTTCATTATTTCCGAATGCGGCATAAAGGTCGGGATAATTGGAAGCATAGAACTGTGCATCAAAGACTGCGGCATACGCCTTTACATTAGTGGCCGCTTCTGCTTTAACAGGATTAAAAAGACTGAATGCCAAAGCAAGAGCAGCAATGGAAAAGAACTTAAGTGACGTCTTAAAGAACTTCATTGCAAATAACTCCCCCGTATAAAAATTTTCGCGAAAATGAAAAAAACTTAAATCTTTTTTGCGATTATAAATCATTAACAAATGTTATTGTCAAGTTTACATAACAGTATATTTTTACTTTTAATGTGGCGCTACAGCCCGATTCGTGCTAAAATACCGATTATGACCGATCAGAAAAAAATCAGAAATTTTTGTATAGTAGCTCATATCGACCACGGCAAATCAACTCTTGCCGACCGAATAATCGAGAAAACAGGTTTGCTCACAAGCCGCGAAATGCAGGAACAGGTCCTCGACAATATGGATCTCGAGCGCGAACGCGGTATCACGATAAAAGCACAGTCCGTGCGCACCGTCTACAAAGCAAAGGACGGCGAGGAGTATATCTTTAATCTCATAGACACTCCGGGACATGTCGATTTCAATTACGAAGTATCAAGAAGCCTCGCTGCATGCGACGGGGCTATACTTGTCGTTGACGCAGCTCAGGGCATAGAGGCGCAGACCCTCGCCAATGTCTACCTGGCACTGGATCACGATCTCGATGTTTTCCCCGTGATCAATAAGATCGACCTTCCCAGCGCGGATCCTCAGAGAGTAATCGATGAGATTGAGGATGTCATCGGTATCGAGGCGCAGGACGCTCCACTCATCTCCGCCAAGAACGGTATCGGCATTGAGGATGTACTTGAAGCAATAGTTCACAAGATCCCCGCTCCTGCCGGAGATCCGACTGCACCTTTGAAAGCTCTTATTTTCGACTCTTTGTATGATTCATATAAGGGCGTAATAGTCTTCTGCCGCATAAGGGACGGTGTGGTCAAAAAGGGAACAAACATAAGGATGATGGCTACAGGCGCTATCGAATCCGTTGTGGAAGTCGGTACTTTCGGTGCCGGACAGTTTATCCCCTGCGAAGAGCTTACAGCCGGAATGGTTGGGTATATCACCGCTTCCATCAAGAATGTAAGGGATACGATGGTAGGCGATACCATTACAGATAATGACAATCCGTGTGCCGAGCCCCTTCCCGGATATAAGAAAGTCCAGCCCATGGTTTACTGCGGCCTCTATCCCGCAGACGGTGCTAAATATCCCGACCTCAGGGATGCTCTTGAAAAGCTGCAGCTTAACGATGCTTCTCTTTTCTACGAACCCGAGACATCTGTCGCGCTGGGATTTGGCTTCAGATGCGGTTTCCTCGGACTCCTTCACCTGGAGATCATACAGGAGCGCCTTGAGAGAGAATACAATCTCGATCTCGTAACCACAGCTCCCGGCGTTGTATATAAGGTACACCGCACCGACGGCGAAGTGATAGAACTCACCAATCCTTCCAATCTGCCTGATCCCACGATGATCGACTATATGGAAGAGCCCATTGTTTCTGCAGAGATCATCGTTACCAAGGATTTTGTAGGCCCTATCATGGAGCTCTGCCAGGCAAGGCGCGGACGCTATATCAGCATGGAATATATCGAGGGCACCAGAGCCCTTCTTAAATACGAGCTTCCTTTGAATGAGATCATATATGATTTCTTTGATGCATTAAAGAGCCGTTCACGCGGATATGCATCGTTTGACTATGACCTCAAAGGATACGAAAGATCGACTCTCGTTAAGCTCGATATCCTCATCAACCGTGAGGAAGTCGACGCTCTATCCTTCATCGTACACTCCGATTCCGCTTATGAGCGAGGACGCAGGATGTGCGAGCGCTTAAAGGATGAGATCCCGAGACATCTCTTTGAGATCCCTATCCAGGCGGCAGTCGGCGGAAGGATCATAGCCCGTGAAACCGTCAAAGCAATGCGCAAGGATGTCCTGGCCAAGTGCTACGGCGGTGATATCACTCGTAAGAAGAAGCTCCTTGAGAAACAAAAGGAAGGTAAGAAACGTATGCGCCAGATCGGTAATGTAGAGATACCGCAGGCTGCATTCATGAGTGTACTCAAACTTGATGAGGATAATTGATGAAGCCTCTCATGCTCTACATCCATATACCCTTCTGTGTCAGAAAGTGCCTGTACTGTGATTTCCTCTCCTTTGCAGATCACAGTCTGAAAAACGAATATCTGAAAGTTCTGTCTAATGAGATCAAAATGCTCGGTACGACTGCGGGTAAGGGCCGCATCGTAACGAGCATTTTTATTGGCGGAGGTACTCCTTCCCTGCTGTCAGTGTCCGAACTCTCAGGGCTTATGAGCGATATCCGCTCATCATTTAATGTTTCACGGGATGCCGAGATAAGTATGGAATGCAACCCCGGAACGCTTGGCGTGAAACATTTTTCCGGTGCATCCGCCTCCGTGAAACATTTCGAAGAATGCAGTAATGAAGCATGTTCCACGGTTTCAGACACCTCTCGTGAAACTTTTTCTCGAGAAAAAAATATCTGTGAAACATTGCAAGGATACAGAGAAGCCGGGATAAACAGACTGAGCATAGGACTCCAGTCCGATATGGACAAGCACCTGCGCACTCTCGGACGCATCCATGATCTAGGTGATTTCGAGATCACATATTCCGCAGCACGCGAAGC
>DFKT01000028.1 GCA_002373595.1 Lachnospiraceae bacterium UBA3638
CTCCCGGATACGGCGACAGAAGAAAAGCTATGCTCGAGGATATCGCTATCCTTACCGGCGGTACCGTTATCAGCTCAGAGCTTGGATATGAGCTTAAGGATGCTACTCTTGATATGCTCGGAACCGCTAAGTCCGTTAAGGTTCAGAAAGAGAACACCATCATCGTTGACGGTGAAGGTAAGAAGAAGGACATCCAGGCTCGTATTGCTCAGATAAAGAAGATGATCGAAGAGACCACTTCCGATTTCGACAGAGAGAAGCTTCAGGAGAGACTGGCTAAGCTCGCAGGCGGAGTTGCAGTTATCCGTGTAGGTGCTGCTACCGAGACCGAGATGAAGGAAGCTAAGCTTCGTCTTGAGGATGCTCTTGCAGCTACCCGTGCAGCTGTTGAGGAAGGTATCATCGCAGGAGGCGGATCCGCATATATCCACGCTGCTAAGGAAGTTGAAAAGCTTGCTGACAAGCTTGACGGAGATGAGAAGACCGGAGCAAGAGTCGTACTCAAGGCTCTCGAGGCACCTCTTCGCATGATCGCTACCAACGCAGGACTTGAGGGCAGCGTTATCGTAAACAAGGTTCGTGAGTCCAAGGCAGGAGTAGGATTCGATGTTCTCTCCGAGACCTATGTAAACATGGTAGATGCAGGAATTCTTGACCCCGCAAAGGTTACCAAGAGCGCTCTTCAGAACGCTACCAGCGTAGCAAGCACACTCCTTACCACTGAGAGTGTTGTTGCAAACATCAAAGAAGAAACTCCCGCAATGCCCGCAGGCGGCGCAGGAATGGGCGGAATGATGTGAGCGTAAGCTGAGCCGTGAAAAAAAGAAACCGTCATGGTACGAGCGTGCTTGCACGCAGAGGACCATGGCGGTTTCTTTTTTTATAGGGCGAAGCCCGTACATTCGGAAAAATTTTGTCCTTCAAATTTTTCCGAATGTACGGCTCGGCTTAATACTATAAGGCGCGAGCCCGGCGGCATATGTTTTTCAAGCCGGTGCTCTGCTGCTAAGCTCGCTTGTCCCGCTAAGAGCAAAAACGCCCTCGCTTAACTCGCGACGCTCGCACTATGTTGTGCGAGCTGCTCGGACAGGGCGCTCGGGACCGTTTTCCGCGGGACTGCGCTTGCTAAGCGCGGCGCAAGGCTTTGAAAAACATACACCGCCGTGCTCGCGCCCTATACATAGAATACCGTTGGTTATACATTTTTGTCGATGAGTTCATTCTTCTAAATAATGTTTGCAAACACTAAAAACACGTGTATAATAATGTTTGTAAACATTATTTGTTGCAGAGGGTGAACTTTTATGGAAATAGAAGAATATTACAGAATTCTGGATTTATCGAACAGAAGAATTCGAGAGAACAGTTACACAACCATGAGGTTTTTGTTGGATAAGATTGATTGGCGTGATCGGTTAATCTGCATATCCGGTTCAAGAGGCTGCGGAAAAACAACCATGATCTTGCAGCATATTAGTTCTGCTTTTGAGAAGAATCTTGAAAGCGCGTTGTATGTGTCACTTGATAATTTGTGGTTTGCAACTAATTCGTTGTCTGAATTGGCTGATATGCATTATAAAAACGGTGGGACTCATATTTTTCTGGATGAGGTTCATTATTTAAAAGATTGGCAGATGATCATAAAGAATCTTTATGATGAGCATCCGAAGCTGAATATAGTATATACAGGTTCTTCTCTTCTACGAATAGACTATGAAAGCGGAGATTTGTCCAGAAGACAGGTTGTGTATAGTCTTCCAGGGTTGTCTTTCAGAGAATATTTGAATTTTGAGGATGTCATAGATACAGAAAACTTGTCTTTAGAGGAACTTCTTGAAGATCATAAAAAGATAGCTGAAGAACTCGCTCCAAACAAGGCTATATTGAAACATTTTTCTGATTATCTTTTGTATGGTTATTACCCGTTTTATAAAGAGGTATATGCTGGATATGAGCAAAGAGTATCTCAGATAACCAATCAAATATTGGAAAGTGATTATCCTGCTGTGGAGAAGATCAACTATTCGACAGTTCAAAAGATAAAAAAGATGCTTTATATACTGGCGCAAACTTGTCCGCAAACGCCTAAGATGACAGAACTCTATGCTCAGCTTGATACTGATAGAAATCAAGGTTTAAAAATGCTTTATATTCTTGAAAGAGCAAATCTTTTAAACATTCTGTCATCCGAGAAGGCGACGCTTAAAAATATGGCAAGACCGGATAAAATATATTGCGATAATCCCAACATAATGTATTCATTGACTAAGAATATTAATGTTGGGACGAAGAGGGAAACATTCTTTTTGAATCAATTGAAGGCAGCCGGACATGAGGTTCTTTATCCGCCCAAGGGTGATTTTATAGTAGATGGAAAATATATATTTGAAGTTGGCGGAAAGGATAAATCGTTCGATCAGATAAAGGATATCCCCGATAGCTTTTTGGCGATTGATGATGCGGAAGTAGGAAGGGGTAACAGAATACCGCTTTGGATGTTTGGGCTTTTGTATTAATCGGTATTACCATCGACGACTTGAAAATTAACGATGCTCGGCACAAATTCGGCGGTATATACCTGCGGGGAATGCGCACGGCAATAGTGTTCAAATTTGCAAAGTGACGAAGGTTAAAGGAAAGAAACTTTATTTATTCATTCGATACCAGAAGAAAGGATTGATGGAGTTCTTTTTTATCTATCTTGTCATCCATTGCGCAGATGGCTGCGATGAAATTGATCAGCGTGTCCACACCGTCATCATCGAGATAACCGCTTATCTTCCTTACAATGTTAAATGAGCGTTGAGGATCGTGGGGCGATAATATATGTTTTCGGACCCTTGCAGGCGCATGTATGCGCCTATGCGCATTAGCAAGCGCAGTCCCGCGGAAAACGGTCCCGAGCGCCTTGTCCGAGCAGCTCGCACAACATAGTGCGAGCGTCGCGAGTTAAGCGAGGGCGTTTTTGCCCTTAGCGGGACAAGCGAGCTTAGCAGCAGAGCACCGGGGCTGAAAACATATACCATCGCCCACGATCCCGTATATATTTCCCACGACTTGCACACTTTCAGTCTCCTCGATATAATATCCCCGTAACTTTTGAAACACAAAAAGGAACACATCATGAAAAGAAAACTCGCATTCACACTTGCACTCATCCTTGCATTCCTTACTTTCTCAGGATTCGCATACAGGGAAGATGATGTAAGATTTATATCGGCACCCGTTGCCGCAGGGAATCTCATCCTGCAGACCAATACCCAGGTCCTTCGCGTGGCGGAGAATACCATCTACTATAAGGGTGGCGTCTACACCGTTCCCGATGAGTATCTCAAGACCTGGAACGAGCAGTACCCCAATATGCTTGCAACCGGCGATATCCGCGGCACCATCCTCATGAAGGATAATAATTCCGATATTGTCTTTATCGGTGACTCCCGCATGGTATTCATGTACTATCATGGTATAGACAAAGAAGCACCGCAGGAAAGACAGGATCTTACCAACAGCATCTCTTGGATAGCTCAGAGCGGAGAGGGACTTGACTGGTTTATCGAATACGCTTTCCCGGCACTGTACAATGACGCGTCGTATGTGGGCAAGACCATAGTGATCTCGCTCGGGACCAATGACCTTACCGGCAATTACAATGCAATGATCAAGAGATATAAGCAGACTCTTATAAACCTCACCGTGCTCATGCCCGGCTGCAATATCTGCGTTACCACTATCAATCCCGGTGAGGGACCTAAGGGCAAAGGATACAATTACAGAATAGAGAGATTCAATCAGATGCTGAGAACCCAGCTCCCTCCCGGCATACATGTCATCGACGGATATGCTCTCTGCGACACTTATATCCCCCGCACCTATCTTCCCAATGACGGTGTCCACTTTGACAGTGTCTTCAATTATGCTATGGAGAATTTCTACTATTCCGAGGCTAAGAGGATATCGGATGAGTCAAAAGCCGCCGCAGCCGCGCCCGGAGCATTCTGATTGGCGGAAACATTTGACTTTTCCGCATATTTGTAGTAAAGTAACAGAGGTTTAAAGATTTGAGAGTGGCTTTCGGGCCACTCTCAATTTATGATAAGAGATGTAAAGCATCTCTTATCATATGAGCAGGTAGCGAAGCAAATTGCGAATTTCCTTTATGAGGGGACAAAATGGGAAGTGCAAAAGACTATGAGATCCGCACTGAGAAGCTCTTAGAGCCCATTGCCGGGGCAAACGGAGTACGCATCTATGATGTGGAATTCGTAAAGGAAGGCTCGGAGTATTATCTGAGGGCGTACATCGACAAGGACGGCGGAGTCGACATCGATGACTGTGAGAACGTGAGCAGAGCTTTGTCGGATGCATTGGATGCGGAGGACTACATAAGCGAAGCATACATCCTCGAAGTGTCCAGTCCGGGACTTGGACGCAAGATATGGAAGGACAGACATTTCGATGCGGCTATCGGACAGAGGATAGAGATCAAACTCTTCAGTCCCAGGAGCGCGGACGGCAAGACGGATGACAAGAAGGGAACCAAAGATTTCGAAGGTATCCTGAAGTCATATGACAAAGAGAGCATTACCATTACCGGAGACGGTGATGAAGAAATAACTTTTAAAAGAAACGAAACAGCAGTAATAAGACTTGCACTTGATTTTTAAAACTAAATACTACGGAGGAAAAAGGAAAAATGAACAGCGAACTTCTTGAAGCAATCGGAATGCTTGAGAGAGAGAAAGGAATCAGCCGTGAGGTTATCTTTGAGGCAATTGAGAACAGCCTTGTGACCGCATGCAGAAACCATTTCGGAAAGGCAGACAATGTTGTGGCAGTAATGGACAGAGACACTGCTGATTACGTCGTTTATGCAGAGAAAGAGGTAGTGGAGTCAAAGGCAGAGGTTGAGGACGATATGCTCCAGATCTCTCTCGATGATGCGAAGAAGATCTCATCCGAAGCTTCGGTAGGAGATATGTTGAGAGTAGAGCTCTCATCCAAAGAGTTTGGCCGTATCGCAACCATGAGCGCCAAGAACGTTATCCTTCAGAAGATCCGTGAGGAAGAGAGAAACGTTATCTACAATCAGTATTTTGAGCGTGAGAAGAATATCGTTACCGGTACCGTACAGAGATTTGTAGGACGCGGTGTCAGCATCAACCTTGGCCGTGCGGATGCAATGCTTGCAGAGAGCGAGATGGTAAAGGGTGAGCACTATAGACAGGGCGACAGACTTAAGGTTTACGTACTTGATGTCAAGTCCACTCCCAAGGGCCCCCGCATCAATGTCAGCCGCACTCATCCGGAACTTGTACGCAGACTCTTCGAGAATGAAGTAACCGAGATCAGAGACGGTATCGTTGAGATCCGCAGCATCGCAAGAGAAGCGGGAAGCCGTACCAAGATCGCTGTATGGAGCAATAATGAGAATGTAGATCCCGTTGGAGCATGTGTAGGAATGAACGGCTCGAGAGTAAGCGCGATCGTAGACGAGCTCCACGGCGAGAAAATAGATATCGTTGCATGGGATGAGATCCCCGGAAACCTTGTACAGAATTCGCTCTCTCCCGCAACCGTTGTTGCGGTATTTGCGGATCCCGATGAGAAGACCGCAAAGGTCGTTGTTCCCGATGATCAGCTTTCACTTGCGATCGGTAAGGAAGGACAGAATGCTCGCCTTGCAGCAAAGCTTACCGGATATAAGATCGATATCAAGTCAGAGTCACAGGCTAAGGATACTCCCGGATTCCGTTATGAGGATTACCTCTATGACGAGGGTGAAGAGGCGTATGAAGAGGGCCAGGTATACTACGATGAGAACGGTCAGTATATAGGACCCGTAGAGGATGCGGAAGGTGAGCAGGAGCAGTAACAGCGTTCCAAAGCCCGGCACGCGAAAGGGCGCACATGCATCCGGAACCAGAAGATGCATAGCATGCGGGAAATTCGGACAAAAGAGTGAGTTCCTTAGGATAGTAAAGACTCCGGACGGAAAGACAGAACCCGATCCGAACGGAAAGACTCCCGGCAGAGGAGCATATGTCTGCGACACGCAAGAATGTATCGGGAATGCTGTCAAAAAAGGAAGGATCTCCGGAAGCTTTAAGTCCGCAGTGCCAAGTGAGCTCTACGAAAAACTTCGTAATAAGGAATAAGTTTAATGGAAGATCTGCAAAAGGATCCGGATGAAAAAAGGATCTATGGCTGCCTCGGAATGGCGACCAAAGCGGGAAAGATCTCAAGCGGCGAGACACAGGTGCTTGAGGCGATAAGATCCGGAGAAGCGGCACTCGTTATGACAGCCGGGGATGCTTCGGAAGGAACCGCGAAAAAGTTCAGAGATAAGTGCTCATACTATGAGGTGGCGTTGCTTTCATTCGGAAGCAAGGAATCTCTGGGAAGAGCGATAGGAAAGGATTACCGCTCCTGTATAGCAATATGCGACATGGGATTTGCGGAAAGGATAGCGGAGCTGATAACGGGCTCCAAAGAACTCAGGAGGATCATAAATGGCGAAGATGAGAATTCATGAACTGGCAAAGGAGCTTGGTCTGGCAAGTAAAGATGTGCTTGCGGCAGCTCTGGATGCGGGATTTGAGGTTAAAACGGCCAGCAGTTCCGTGGATGACGATCAGGCGGAAAGCCTTCGCCGTAAGTTAAGTTCGGGCGGAAGCATTCCTGCTCCGGAGAAAGCTGAAGCTCCGAAGAAGGAAGAGAAAAAGGAAGAGAAGAAAGCAGAAGAGAAGCCTGCAGAGAAACCTCAGGATAAAGCTCCTGCGCCCGCTCCCGCCAGGACGGAAGAAGCAAAGCCCACAGAGGCTCCTAAGAAAAAGAAGCAGATAAGCATCGTGCTTAATCAGCAGAATTCGCGTATGCCCGGAAGAGGAGGCACCGGATTCCAGGGAGGACGCGGCCCTGCTGCAGGACCTCAGAGAGGCGGCGCAAGAGGACCGATAAAGCCTCTGACTCCTCCTTCACCCACTCCTGCTGTTCAGATGCAGCAGCAGCCTATTCCGGTCAAGAAGGACCAGGCCGAGCAGGCAAATAAGCTTGATACACCTGCACATATCGTTGACAATGAGAAGCAGGCAGCCCCCGTAAGACCTGCAAATACTGATAATCAGAACACTCAGACTCTGCGCCCTATGCAGGGAAGACCGCAGGGGATCACCCGCCCCGTAAGACCGGGCGGAAACTCACAGGGACAGGTTCCGGGAGGAAGATACAATGCGCCGGGTAGGAATTCATACAACGACAGGCCGAATCAGAACTCTGGTGCGCAGGGGACGCGCGGCGGCTTCACTGCTCCGGCTCCTGGCCGTGGCGGCATTAATACTGGTCGCGGTGGCAGACCAAATGCAGGGCAGGGAGCTCCGTTCGGAAACGGAAGAGGCGCTCAGCCGGGTAAAGCAGGCTATACGAATCCCCAGAACCGCGACGCAGAGAGACAGCGCGAAGCGGCAAAGAGAAAAGCAGTAGAGAAAGAGAATAAGCATAAAGGACAGGTATTTGACGAGGACGGAAATGTTAAGCGCCGTCCCGGCAGTTTCATAAAGCCCGAGAAGAAGCAGGAGGAAGTGGTTGAGGAAGTCATCAAGGTTATCACTCTTCCCGAGACCATTACCATCGGTGATCTCGCAGCCAAGATGAAACTTCGTCCTGCAGATATCATCAAGAAGCTTTTCCTCGCAGGCAAGGTCGTTACAGTTAACCAGGAGATCAGCTACGAGGATGCCGAGAATATCGCAATGGAATATGACATTCTCTGTGAGAAGGAAGTTAAGGTCAACATGATCGAGGAACTTCTCAAAGAGGAAGATGAGAATGCCGAAGATATGGTTACCAGGCCTCCTGTTGTCTGCGTAATGGGACATGTCGATCACGGTAAAACCTCACTCCTCGATGCCATCAGAAATACTCATGTGACGGACAGAGAGTCAGGCGGTATTACTCAGGCGATCGGTGCATATACCGTTAATGTTAAGGACAGGAGTATCACATTCCTTGATACCCCCGGACACGAAGCGTTCACTGCCATGCGTATGCGTGGTGCTAATTCAACGGATATCGCTATCCTGGTTGTCGCTGCGGATGACGGTGTTATGCCTCAGACCATAGAGGCTATCAACCATGCGAAGGCAGCGGGCGTAGAGATAATCGTAGCCGTAAACAAAATAGATAAGCCCTCTGCAAATATTGACAGAGTAAAGCAGGAACTTTCCGAGTACGAGCTTGTTCCCGAGGATTGGGGCGGGAGCACAGTATTCGCTCCCGTATCCGCCAAGACCGGCGAGGGACTCGAAGGACTTCTTGAGATGATCCTTCTTACCGCGGATGTTCTCGAGCTTAAGGCTAATCCCAATCGTCGTGCAAGAGGTCTTGTCATCGAGGCGGAGCTCGACAAGGGACGCGGACCTGTCGCAACCGTACTTGTTCAGAAGGGTACTCTTCACGTCGGAGATTTCATTTCTGCAGGTGCATCAAGCGGTAAAGTCCGTGCGATGATAGATGACAAGGGCAGGAGAGTAAAGGAAGCAGGACCTTCCACTCCCGTAGAGATACTCGGACTTGATGATGTTCCCGAAGCAGGTGAGGTATTCCTTGCACACGAGAACGACAAGACGGCCAAGAACTTCGCTCAGACTTATATGGCTGAGAATAAAGAAAAGAAGCTTGCGGAGACTCAGGGTCGCATGAGTCTCGAGGATCTCTTCTCCAAGATCAAGGAGGGCAACCTCAAGGAACTCAACCTTATCGTCAAGGCAGACGTACAGGGTTCTGTCGAGGCAGTCAAGGAGAGCCTTACCAAGCTTTCAAACGATGAGATCATTGTTAAGTGCATCCACGGTGGCGTAGGTGCGATCAATGAGTCGGATGTAAACCTTGCGAGTGCGTCCAATGCGATCATCATCGGATTCAATGTTAAGCCTGTTGAGGCCGCAAAGGAAAAGGCTGAGAACGAGAATGTCGATGTAAGACTCTATGATGTCATCTACAAAGCAATCGAAGATATCGAGCTTGCTATGAAGGGTATGCTTGATCCCGTATTCGAGGAGAGGATCATCGGACATGCGGAGGTAAGACAGATATTCAAGGCATCCGCTATCGGAAACATCGCAGGATCCTATGTGCTTGACGGTGAGATCAAGCGCGGATGTAAGGTAAGGATAAAGAGAGGCGAGGATCTCGTATTCGAAGGAAACCTTGGATCACTCAAGAGATTTAAGGATGATGTCAAGGAAGTAAAGGCAGGATTCGAGTGCGGACTCGTATTTGAAGATTTCGACAAGATGCAGGAACTCGATATAGTTGAAGCATATGTCATGGAACAGGTTTCAAGATGAGAAAGAACAGTGTAAAAAATACCCGTCTTAACGGCGAGGTCATGAAGGTTCTCTCCGAGATAATCAGGGATGAGATAAAGGATCCCCGCATCAGTCCCTGGACAAGCATCGTTGCGTGCGAGGTCGCACCTGATCTCAAGACCTGTAAGGTATGGATCAGCGTGCTCGGAAGTGATGAGGATGCCAGGAATACCGGAGAGGGACTGAAGAGTGCGGCGCCTTTTATCAGGAGAGAACTCGCTCATACCATGAACCTCAGAAACACTCCGGAGATCACTTTCCTGATGGATACATCCATCGCACACGGAGTCGATATGATACACAAGATCGATGAAGTGATCGCAAGAGATGACGAGGCAAGGAAAGCGCGCGGAGAGGAAGATGAGGATGCAGTCGAAGACCCGGATGCATCGGATGACGAAGAAGATTGACGGACGTAAAGGTTTTATTTGGAGATTTATATGATCGATATAGTTAAGGAATGTCAGGGAGCGAAGAGAATAGGTCTTAGCGGACACATCAGACCGGACGGGGATGCGATATCCTCCTGCCTTGCGCTGAGAAAGTATCTGATGAATGCTTTTCCGAAGGCTACGGTAAAAGTAAATCTTGAGCTTCCGCTTCCTTCGATATTCAGTGAGATATGGGGGTACGATACCATCGATACGGATTTTCCCGAGAAGGAAGAGAAGTATGATGTCTACTTTGCACTTGATACCAATTTCGAGAGACTCGGACAGGCACAGCCCTATTTCCAGAATGCCGGAAAGAGGATCAATATCGATCATCATGTGAGCAACGGAGGAGTGGGTGATATCAATGTAACAGAGCCCGAGATAAGCTCTACCGCCGAGCTCCTTGTAAAGATACTCGACAGGAAATACTTTGATGCGGAGATCGCCAAAGCTCTCTATATCGGAATGATACATGATACCGGAGTCTTCCAGTATTCGTGCACTTCACCCGAGACTATGAGACGTGCCGCAGACCTTATGGAATACGGTTTCGATTTCCCCAATATCATCTTAAAGACATTCTATGAGAAGACGTATCTGCAGTCACAGATAATGGGAAGATGCCTCATGGAGAGCATCAGATTTATGAACGGCAGATGTATCGCGAGTGTTGTCGATCTCAAGACCCAGAAATTCTATGGCGTATCGAGCAAGGATTTCGAGGGTATCGTCAACCAGCTCAGAAATATCAGGGGCGTGGACTGCGCGATCTTTATGTATGAGCTTAGCCCGCTTGAGTTCAAGGTGAGCATGAGATCGTCCGAGGCAGTGGATGTTGCTGAGATCGGAGAGTACTTCGGAGGCGGCGGACATGTGCGCGCTGCGGGATGCAATATGCACGGTACTTTCTATGACTGCGTAAACAATATCTCCGAGCAGATCGAGAAGCAGCTGAAGAAGGAAAGTTAAGGATAATTATTTGAGCGACGTATCGGGACTAAACGGAATAATAAACATCTATAAGGAGGAGGGCTACACCTCCTTTGATGTTATAGCGATACTTCGCGGTATTACCGGTACCGGAAAATGCGGACATACAGGAACGCTCGATCCTATGGCGACAGGAGTACTTCCCGTAGCATTCGGAAAAGCTACCAAGGTGTGCTCACTTATCACGGATTGGGACAAGGAGTATGAAGCGGAAATGCTTCTCGGCCGCACTACGGATACGCTCGATATTACGGGGACTACCATTTCCGAGAGGGAAGTAAGTGTCTCGGAAAGTGAGATAAAGAAAGCGATAATGAAATATCTGGGAGGATACGATCAGATGCCTCCCATGTACTCCGCACTTAAAGTTGATGGCAAGAGACTCTATGATATAGCGAGGAGCGGAGGAGAAGTGGAGAGAACTCCCCGAAGAGTCAGCATTCCGAGGATAGAAATATTAAGTATCGATATACCTGATGTCAGGTTTAAGGTTCTGTGCTCCAAGGGCACCTATATCCGCAGCCTCTGTGATGATATAGGATATGATCTCGGATGCGGCGCATGCATGAAATCTCTTGTGCGTACCAAAGTGGGACCCTATGCGATAGTGGATGCGGTAAAGATTTCCGAGCTTGAATCTTTTGCCCAAGAGAACGGAAAGGAAGCGATTGCTTCTTCGAAATATATAAACAGTACGGATTCGGTCTTTTACGATCTGCCCGCAGTCAAAGTAAAGGAGAATGCTGTATCCGCACTTGAGAACGGCAATAAACTTAAACGTTCGGATGTGGAAGGTTTTGCGGCAGCGCGTTCCGATATGGGATCCGATGATAAGGACAACAGAGACCGTATCAGAGTCTATTTCCCGAACGGAGCATTCGCAGCGGTATATATGAAAGCTGAGGGCGGACTGTATAAGCCCGAAAAGATGTTTATCTGACAGACGATGGAAATAATAACCGGTACAAAAGAATTCATAATAGAACATGATACGGCGGTGTCCATAGGAAAGTTCGACGGTGTTCACATAGGACACAGGAGGCTTCTCGATGAGATCATCAAGAAAAAGAAGGACGGACTGAAAGCTCTCGTTTTTACATTCGATCCTTATCCCGAAGTTCTCTTTGGTAGGAGTGACGGACGCCTGACGACATCTGAAGAAAAAAGACTCCTTCTCGAGAGAATGGGAATAGATATTCTTGTTGAGTATCCGATGGACAAGGAAACTGCGGATACCGATCCCGGGATCTTCTTAAGAGATATCGTTGCCGGGAGGCTCGGAGCTTCCTTTGTGGCGGCAGGCCCCGATCTGTCATTCGGAGCCGGAGGCAGGGGAAATATCGAACTCTTAAAAGAGATGTCCGGGGGACTTGGCATCACCGTCTCAGAGGTCGAAAAAGTAAAATGCGATGTGGACGGAGAGGAGAAGACAGTAAGCTCGACTCTTATCAGATCGCTCATAGAAAAGTCTGATATGGGCAATGCGGAAAAACTCCTTGGGATGCCGTATCTTATCTGCGGCAAAGTAGTACACGGCAATTCACTGGGACGAACGCTCGGATTTCCTACAGCGAACATCCCTATCTCCGATGATAAGATAATACCGGGATACGGAGTGTATGCGGCTGATGTACGGATCGCGGAAATAGGATACAAAGCGCTTGTAAATATCGGAGTAAAGCCGACGATAGAAGGTTCGGATCCGGAGACACCTTCGGCGGAATGCTTCATATATGATTTTGACGGTGATATATACGGTGAAGATATAGAGGTCTGCCTCGGTAATTTCATCAGACCTGAGATGAAATTTGACTCGGTAGATGAATTAAAGGCACAGGTTATTCATGATATTCAGAAAGCAAGAGAAAACTGATTTTTACGATGAGAGAGCTGCTTTGGTCAGGCTTATGTTTGCGTGTCTAGTTTGGACCGTTCTTGTTTTTACGCCTGCTTTTTCCATAACCGCCGGGGCGGCGACTCCCGCCACGGACTCCGGGGAGCTTGCATCTGCGGGACTCAGACTCTCCGTCCCCGAGACCATCACAAAAGAGGAAGTCCTAAGGTATGCGCAGGATAAGCAGGGAGATTATTTTGGATATACCAATATAGGAATAAGTGATGTGGAGAGCTTCCTGAATGTGAGGGCAGCAGGATCCACATCTGCGGATATAGTCGGAAGGATGCTGGCAAATGCGGCATGTGAAGTCATCTCGGAATCTGACGACGGATGGGCGCTCATCAAGTCCGGAGAAGTAGAAGGATATGTGAGCCTCGAATATCTTCTTACGGGAGCCAATGCGATAAAGAGAGCCCGGGAAGTTAATGATAAGGAGGGAGAGCTTACGGTGGCTCTTACCCTTAGCGAGGCAATGTACGGTGCGGGAATCTCCGATATCAGAGCGGATATCTGTAACCGTGCGATCGCCTGCGTTGGGAACCCTTATGTACCCGGAGGAGTGAGCCTTACGAACGGCTGTGACTGCTCGGGATTCACGCTGACTCTGTACGCCAAGTACGGCATCAATATCAGTCATTCTCCCGCTGTTCAGGCTACGCAGGGCACGTCCGTCACATTCGAGGAACTTCAGCCCGGGGACCTTATCTATTATGCACGCGGAGGCGGTATACAGCATGTCACCATCTATATAGGAAACGGAGAGGTCATAAGCGCCAGTTCGCCGGAAAGAGGCATAGTAAGATGTGCGTATAACTACCGCGAACCGGTTAAATTTGTGAGATTCTTCCCGGAATAGCGAAGGGTTTGACAATAAAAACAAATGTGATATAATAGCCGAGTGTGTGTTTACCCGCACTTAGGGAACGGAAACTCCGACCCTCTCTCAGTGCGTGGCATATTTAAGATCAATAGGAGGAAAAGAAATGATCAACAAAGAGAAGAAAACAGCAATCATGAATGAGTACGCTCGTACTCCCGGCGACACCGGATCACCTGAGGTTCAGGTGGCAGTCCTTACCGCAAGGATCGGCGAGCTCACCGAGCACCTTAAGGCAAACCCCAAGGATCACCACTCCAGACGCGGAATGCTCAAGCTTGTAGGACAGAGACGCGGACTTCTTGATTACCTCAAGGAGAAGGACATCGAGAGATACAGAGCACTTATCGAGAAGCTCGGACTCAGAAAGTAATAAGTTAATAAAAGAGGGACTGCGGGACCGCGGTTCCCTCTTTTCATATTAAAAAACTTATAAATCATTATTTTCCGGACCGAAAGGATGACCGAAATTACTCAAATGCATATGATCTTTTCATACGTATCTGAGTGGTTTCGGAAGTCGCCTTAAGGTTCGGGGCAAAGGAGGAACTATGTACCGGACTTATGAAATGCAACTCGCCGGCAGAACCCTTAAGGTCGATATCGACCGCGTGGGCAAGCAGGCAAACGGATGCGCATTTATGCACTACGGTGATACCACCGTTCTTTCAACCGCAACCGCATCCGACAAGCCCAGGGATGGCATTGATTTCTTCCCTCTTTCCGTTGAGTATGAGGAGAAGATGTATGCCGTAGGAAAGATTCCCGGAGGCTTCAACAAGAGAGAGGGCAAGGCAAGCGAGAATGCTATCCTTACCAGCCGTGTTATTGACCGCCCTATGAGACCTCTCTTCCCCAAGGATTACCGCAACGATGTAACGCTCAACAACATGGTAATGAGCGTTGATCCCGAGTGCCGTCCCGAGCTCGTAGCTATGCTCGGAGCAGCTATCTCGACCTGCATCTCCGATATTCCTTTTGACGGTCCCTGCGCTATGACTCAGATGGGACTTGTTAACGGAGAGCTTATCGTTAACCCCACACAGAAGCAGTGGAAAGAGGGAGACCTCAAGCTTACCGTTGCTTCCACCCGTGAGAAGGTCATCATGATCGAGGCAGGAGCAAATATCGTTCCCGAGGCCAAGATGATCGAAGCTATCTACAAGGCTCATGATGTCAACCAGACCATCATTGCTTTCATCGACGATATTGTTGCTAAGGAAGGCAAGAAGAAGCATGAGTATACCAGCTGTGCGGTCCCTGCAGAGCTCTTTGACGAGATGAAGAGACTTGTTCCTCCCGAGGAGATGGAGAAGGCTGTCTTCACCGACGAGAAGCAGGTTAGAGAAGAGAATATCCGCGAGATCACTGCCAGACTCGAGGAGGCATTTGCAGAGAAGGAAGATTGGCTCGCAATCCTCGGAGAGGCTATTTATCAGTATGAGAAGAAGACCGTACGTAAGATGATCCTCAAGGATCACAAGCGTCCTGACGGCAGAGAGATCACCCAGATCAGACCTCTTGCAGCAGAGGTTGATCTCATCCCCCGCACTCACGGTTCTTCAATGTTCACCAGAGGACAGACTCAGATCTGCGATGTATGTACCCTCGCACCTCTTTCCGAGTCTCAGAAGGTGGACGGACTTGATGAGAACGTTACCGAGAAGAGATATATGCATCACTACAACTTCCCTTCATACTCCGTAGGCGAGACCAAGCCCAGCCGCGGACCGGGAAGAAGAGAGATCGGTCACGGAGCACTCGCTGAGCGTGCACTCCTTCCTGTGCTTCCCAGCCCCGAGGAGTTCCCTTATGCGATCCGCTGCGTATCCGAGACCTTTGAGTCCAACGGATCCACTTCGATGGCTTCCACCTGCGCATCATGCATGTCCCTTATGGCAGCAGGTGTACCTATAAAGGCAATGGTAGCAGGAATTTCCTGCGGACTCGTTACCGGAGATACCGATGACGATTTCGTACTCCTTACCGATATCCAGGGACTCGAGGACTTCTTCGGAGACATGGATTTCAAGGTAACCGGTACCACCGAGGGAATCACCGCTATCCAGATGGATAT
>DFKT01000093.1 GCA_002373595.1 Lachnospiraceae bacterium UBA3638
ATATCTTTTATTTGAGAAGAAAAGCGATCAGGCTGCTTCTATTGTACTGGATGACTTTGAAGCTACAAAGATCAGTCTCTCCAGAGTGGCCGGGAGCTTAAAACTGTGTGATAATCCGCGGCTTAGAGAGCTTGGCTACCGGAGAATGAATTTCCTGTCTCATGACTACTTTTTGCTATACAGAATTGAGGGAGATACTGCCATTGTGGACAACATATTCCACGAACTGCAGGACTACGAGAATAAGATATTGTAAGTACAGAAGAATGATGTCCGGTCCTTCGGGGTTGGATTTCTTTATGCCGGAATGTACTACTTGACTACGGGATGTCTATAGGGCCGAAAGGTCCTATTATTTATGCGAAAAATGTACAAAAAATGCCAAGAATGTGGTATTCTGATTGTAGCTGTTGATCGGAGGTATACTGCATGGATTTTAAAGCAATCGTTGACAGTTTTACTGCAATGACATGCGTCGTCTCTGTTGAGACGCTTCCCGATGGAAAGACCGGTGATTTCAGGATTGTCGCCGGCAATCAGGCCTATATCGATTCGATAGAGCAACCCGCTCCCGGGACTGCGATGCTCTCGAATAAGTTTGTGCCGAATTCTCTATATACCGATTATCTGACCAGAGATCTTAATTTCGAAGATTATTGTTACCGCGCCGCAGTTGAAAATAAATGTCTTCACTCATACGTTCATCCTGACAGGATGCAGGTATGGTTCAATATGATGTTCATCCCTCTTTTCTCAGAAGAGGAAAATCTTCATTACTGCATTTACATAATGGAGATCAATTTCGAAGCTCAGGTTGAGAATATGTCCGATATCTCATCCGAGACTGCTTCGTCTGTTTTGAATACCTGTATCAGACTTCGCGGTACGAATGATTTCAATGCCGCTATGAAAGAAGTGATCAAGGATGTCCGAGACCTTTGCGATGCGGAGCACTGCTGTATCCTTGTTATAAATGAGCTTGAGAGATCATGCTATGTACTTGGTGAGGCTTTTGCGGAAGGCTCAAAGCTCCTTCCGATGGAGAATTACGTCAATGATGAATTCTACGATATAGCTGAAAGCTGGGTTGGGACGATAGCAGGAAGTAACTGCCTTATCGCCAAGGATGAAAATGACATGCAGGTCGTTAAGGAGCGTAATCCCATATGGTACGAATCGCTCACATCTGCGGGGGCTTACAATATTGTTCTTTTCCCGCTTAAGTCGAGAGGACAGCTCCTTGGATTCATGTGGGCTCTTAATTTCAACAAAGAGCGTGCGACAGTCATCAAGGAGACTCTTGAAGTTACCACATTCATCGTCGGTTCCGAACTCGGAAACTACATGCTGGTTGAGAGACTTAGAAGGCTCAGTTCCAAGGACCTTCTCACCGGAGTGATGAACCGTAATGAGATGAATAACTTCGTCGACAGTCTCTGCCATGCGGATGAGAAGAATTTAAAGTCAGTCGGAGTTATCTTTGCTGATATCAATGGCCTTAAGGCTGTCAATGATATCGAAGGCCACAATGCAGGAGACCTCCTTCTTAAGAACGCATCTAAAGCACTTCGTGAAGTGGTCGATGAAGACCGTATTTTCCGTGCTGGCGGAGATGAATTCTCTATCATACTTTCCGATATCACACAGGAAGAACTCGATTGTAAGATCGAAGAGATCAGAAAGGCCTGTACGAAGTACGAAAATGTATTCTTTGCTCTGGGAGGAGCAGTTGAGGAAGACGGAAGGAATGTACGGGTAGCGTTAAGGCGCGCTGACGAAGCCATGTATGAGGACAAGAAGCTTTTCTATGAGACTCATCAGGCCTTTGGAGAGAATAAAAATGATCAGCGAACCGGCGGCATAGATGCAGATGAGAAGTTCCGTGAGAGAAGCCTCTTCCGTGAGATGAACTTCGATCATCTGACCGGACTTCCCAGCATGACATATTTCTTTAAGCTTGCCGAGGTGGGCAGACATAATATGCATTCGGCAGGTATTGCTTCAGCCGTTCTCTTTATGGATTTTAACGGCATGAAGTATTACAACAAGAAGTACGGATTTGCAGAGGGCGATGAGCTTATCAAGGCGTTTGCCGAGATCATAAAGGATGTTTTTGGAGAGAAGAACTGCAGCCGTTTCGGACAGGATCATTTCGCTGTATTTACCGAGGAAGAATTCCTGGAGAAGAGGATAAAGAAGGTATTCAGGGAAGCCAAACTTATCAATAACGGTAATTCGCTCCCCGTTAAAGTCGGAATATATCTTGATTCCATGGGTCTCGTAGAGACTTCACTTGCGTGCGACAGAGCTACATTTGCGAGAAGTGCCGGAAAGGATGAAAATGAAAGTTATTTCAGATATTTCGACGGCAAGATGCTTTCGCAGGAGGCTAACAGACTGTATATCGTCGATAATCTCGACAGAGCGATAAGCGAAGGTTGGATCAGGCCTTTCTATCAGCCGATTGTCAGAACCACCAACAGAAAGGTCTGCGACGAGGAAGCTTTGGCCAGATGGATAGATCCCGAGAAGGGAATGCTCTCACCGGCAGACTTTATCCCGATCCTCGAAGAGACCAGACTTATCTACAAGGTAGACCTTCATATTCTCGATGTGATACTTGAGCGTTTTAAGTTCCAGCAGAGAAAGGGTCTTGAGTTTGTTCCTGTTTCGGTCAACCTTTCAAGGACTGATTTTGAGAGCTGCGATATAGTTGAAGAGATCAATAACCGCGTCCTTGCTTCCGGTTTTTCAAAAGATCTGATCACGATTGAGATCACCGAAAGCGTAGCAGGTTCCAATTTTGAGTTTATCAAAGATCAGGTGAGCAAGTTCCAGTCATACGGTTTCAAGGTATGGATGGATGATTTCGGAAGCGGATATTCCTCGCTTGATCTGCTGCAGGAGATGCATTTCGATCTTATTAAATTCGATATGCGTTTCATGAGACAGTTTGAGACCAACCCGAGATCCAGGATCATCTTAAGAGAACTTATGAGAATGGCTCAGAGCCTGGGCATAGAGACTGTCTGCGAGGGTGTTGAGACCGAGGAACAGGCTGATTTCCTTAATGAGATCGGATGTATCAAGATGCAGGGATATTATTTCTGCAAGCCCATTCCCGCTGAGGATATATGGGCCAGGTATGAGAACGGTAAGCAGATCGGATTCGAAAACAGTGGCGAGAGCGAATATCACAACGCTATATCCGCCATCAATATGTACGATATAAACTCCATAACCAATGAGGAGCAGGATACTGTCAGCAAGTATTTTGAAACCATGCCGATATCCATCATTGAATATGACGGAGAGACGATCAATATCACCAGGAGTAACAAATCTTTCAGGGATTTCGTACGCAGATACTTCAAGGTTCATTCCGTCGGCGGCAAAGAGCAGATCGATACCACTACCAGCAAGACAGGACATAAATTTGCGGAAGCTATAAATGAATGCAGAGATAACGGACACCGTATATTCCTTAATGAGAAGATGAGGGACGGTTCCGAGATTCATGCGATGATCAAGAGAATTATCGACAATCCCGTAAGAAAAGTTGCTGCATATGCTATAGCTATACTTGATATCATCCCGGAGAAGAAGAATAAACTTACATATGCGGATGTTGCTCATGCGCTTTCATCGGACTATATTTACCTGTATTACGTTAATGTTGATACAGAGCGTTTCACGGAGTATACGCCCGATGACGGAACTGCCGGTATCAGCGTTGAGCGTCATGGTGAGAACTTCTTTGCTGAGTGTATCAAGGACTCTGAAAAGTTTATCTACGAGAGTGACAGGGCTTCTTTCAAAGAGGTATTCAACAAGGAGAATGTTCTTAAGACTATCGATGAGCAGGGTGCGTTTGTTTACTCATACAGGCTTATCATTAACGGAGAAGCGAATTTCGTTAATCTGAAGGCAGTGCGTATGGCTCAGGATGATAATCATATCATCATAGGTGTCAATAATATAGACAGTCAGATGCGTCAGCAGGAGACCATAGAGAGGCTCAAAGAAGAGCAGATCACATATTCAAGAATATCAGCTCTTATCGGTGACTTTATAGGTATCTATACTGTAGATCCCGAATCAGGCGCTTATATGCAGTACAGTGCTACCAAGGAACTGTCTGATCTTAAGACCTCCAAAGCCGGGACTGACTTTTTCTCGGATTCGATAAGAGATGCAAAAGCTGTTATAGTTCCTGAAGATACTGAGTATTTTGAGAGCAATTTCTCCAGGGAACAGGTTCTCGAAAAGACAAAGAACGGCGGTATCTATACGATACATTACAGACTGGTCATAGACGGAAAACCTGTTAAGATCAATCTGAGAGCCGGTATGGTCAATGAAAAGGACGGCCCGCAGCTTATTGTCGGTGTAAGCAAAGAGAGCAAAACGAAGCAATAATGCAGCCGGAAATCTATAGATTTTTCAAGCGGATAAAATGAAGAAAAAGCTAGCTATCATCGCCAATGGATGGAATTATGATTCCCTTTCCGAGGCACTCAAAGGAATACAGGAGTATGCGGCAAAAGAGGACTTTGATACTTTTGTTTTTATGAGTTTTGCATCGTACAGTGAGCATCATGATCTGGTACAGGGTGAGCTCAATATGTATGAACTCATGACCCCGACCGATTATGACGGTATCATTGTATTCTCCACCGCTATCAATTCCGAGCCCACTGCGAGAAAGATCTGTCAGAATGCTTTGAATTCCGGAGTTCCTGTTGTCAGCATCGGGCTTGAGATAGACGGTGTTCACTGTATATCTGTCAGCAATAAAGAGGGAATGAGGGAACTTGTTACGCATCTGGTTGATAAACATGATGTGAAGAGAGTTTTCTTTATTGGCGGTACCATCGATCATGTAGACAGCATAGCAAGACTTGAAGCGACCAGGGAAGTGCTTGAAGAGCATGGACTTACTCTGGATGAGAATGATATAAAGTATGGAAAATGGTCCAACAGATATACCTGTGAGATCATAGACGAGATAGTAGAATCCGATAAAGGTCTTCCCGATGCGATAGTCTGCGCAAACGATATCATGGCCATGGCTGCCTGCACGGAGCTTGAAAGTAAAGGATTCCTGGCTCCGCAGGATGTTATAGTCACCGGATTTGACGATGCGGCTGACGGCAAGATATTCTATCCCGCACTTTCATCTGTTGCACAGAATTACAAAGAGATCGGAAGTTGCGCCTGCGAGATCATATTTAATGAGATCGACGGAGCCAGGGATGTTGTTAGAAAGGTCGTCAGATCCGGTTTTACATGCGGTGAGAGCTGCAGATGTAAGGGCGACAGGGACTATAATGCCGACAGGATCGCATATTGCAGACGGTCTTTTAAGAGAAAGTCCGATGCTAAGCTCTTAGAGCAGAATGAGCGTGTAATGAGGCAGTGGCTGGCGGAAATGCCCAATTACAATGTGCTTAAAGAGACGCTTTCAAATCATTATCAGAGAAATCATCAGTTTGAAGGAAACGGATTCTATATCTGCATCAATGAATTCTACTTCAAAGATGTCAACCTGAGCGAGAAAGATCTCTGGGCAAAGGGGAGCAAAGCCGGAATTGAGGTTCTGGTGGCCCTTAAAAACGGGGAGATCGTTTCCGATGCCATGGTTAATCTCAGGTCGATAGTTCCCGATTATGTCAAGAATCCCGGAGAGCAGCATGTATATTTCCTGCTTCCGATGCATTATTTTGAGAACAATTACGGATATGTCGTATTTACCGATTTCCCTTATATCATATCCGAAGATATGCTGTATCCCTATATGGAGAAACTTCAGCAGTCCATCAGGTTTATGCGTATCAATTTAAGACTTAAGAATCTCTACGACAAAGACCAGATGACAGGGCTCTTTAACCGTTTCGGATATGAGAATAAAGCAGTTCCTCTCTACAAAGAAAGTATTGAGAAAGGATCGCCCGTACTCATCATGTTTGTAGATATCAATTACATGAAGAGGATAAATGACGAATATGGCCATATCCACGGTGATTATGCAATTAAGTCTGTTGTCGAGTCCATAAATGAGAGCATTGATGATGATGCCATAGCTGTCAGATTCGGCGGCGATGAGTTCCTGATCATAGCTCCCGGTTACAGCCTTGAGAGAGCGGCAGCGACTAAGCAGTGCATTCTTGATGAACTCGAGGATCACAATGAGACCAACGGATTCCCTTACAATGTAACCGTAAGTATCGGATATGTCGTCAGTGATCCTGTCGGCCGCAGGGATGCATCTCTCCAGGATTACATCAAGGAAGCTGATAGGGAAATGTATGAGATCAAAAAAGAGATGCATATGATGAATGACAGAAGAAAGAGATAGCATATATGTCTGAATATAAATTATCATAGACATAAAAATACCGGGGATCGAATCCCCGGTATTTTGCATATTCAGATCTTTGTTTATCCTTACGGAAGCTTGAAGAAGGAGATGGCAGTTCTCATATCCTCGTTTACGGAACGCATCTCAGCAGTAGAAGCCTGAGTGTCCGTGCAGGAATCGGTAACGGTCTGGCAGGATGCCGCAACCTCCTGAGCGGAAGCACCGAGTTCCTCGGAGATAGCACCGAGCTCCGTTGTGGAATTGGTAAGCTCTGACTTGATGGAATCAAGAGTGCCGGTCATATGTCTGATGGTTTCGATCTCACTGATCGAAGCATCTACGGAATCGGAGAGCATATTGAACTTTTCCTGGGCATTTTCGATATCGGACTGCTCCTTGCTTATTACATCGAATACTCTGTTCGAGATCTCAACGGTATCATTCGACTGAACAATGACATTCTCAATGATCCTCTTGATCTCCTTAGCGGACTCTGCGGAAGAGTCTGCAAGGCTTCTGATCTCGTCAGCAACGACTGCAAATCCCTTACCTGCTTCTCCTGCTCTTGCAGCCTCAATGGAAGCGTTAAGAGAGAGGAGATTGGTCTGCGCAGCGATGGACTCTATAGCCTGGATAGCAGTGCTGATATCGGATATGGCGGAGTTGGTCTCGCCGATCTTATTGCTGATCTCCTGCATAGCCTCGACGGATTCCTTAGCACCCTTGTAAACGGAAACCATGCAATTCGTAGCTTCGGTATTGGCCTCGTTGATCTCCTGTGAGGACTTGTAGAGGTTCTGTACGTTCTCGTTGAGGGATTCGATGCTGTTTCCGAGCTCGATAGCCTTCTCGGCCATATTCTGTGCATTCTCGGCAACGCTCTGCGAAGTCTCGGCAACTTCATTAACAGCAGTGTTGATCTGGGATACGGACTCAACATTATTAGCGGTCATTTCATCAACGCTTACGATGGAGCTGTCGAGGGACTCTGCCGAACCCTTAACTGCGGTCATTGAGTCGTGGAGCGCTCCGCGAAGAGTGAAGAAGGAATTGAGGATACTTACAGTCTCCTTTATATGAGAAGTAGCATCGCATCTGGCTCCGACCTCACCGGTGCTGAGTTCGTCAAGCGACTTGGAGATCTTGATAAGGGGAACGGAGATGACCCTTTCAACAAATACAGCAAGTGCGGTAAAGATAACGATGCAAGCAAGGATGGCGATGAGAGTTACCTTCTGAAGGGTATTTATGGTTGAAAGTATGTCTTTCTCATCTGCGGTAAGTACTGCGATATAATTCTCATTGGCACCTATATAATATCCGGCATATTTATTTGCTCCCTTGAAGACATACTTGATAACATCGGGAGCGGGATGCTGACCTGAACCGATCTGTCCGAGGAGCTGCTTAACGGCTGCATTCTCAACGGGATTACCGATCTTGGACGCGTCGGGATGATAGAGCATGGTTCCTTTGGCATCAACATAATAGATATAAGCCGAACTGTAATCGAGAGTGGTTACATCAGAGATTTCGGAAGCGATTGCCTGTACGTAGAATCCGCATCCTACATATCCGATAGGCTTTCCGTTATCCATGACGGGAACATATACGGACATGATATTCTGACCTGATGCGGGGCTTACCATAATGCCTGCATTGTAAACACCGTTTTTGCCGCCTGAGATGGAATTCTGAAGGGAAGTAAGGCTATCGCCTTCGCGAAGCTGCTTTCCTATAACGCCGGTACTGGGATGGGTGAGTACAACAGAATTCCAGTCTGCGATGTATAAGCCTTCCCAGCCTTCAAGCTTACCGAAGTAATCAAGCGTATACTGCTGAGCTTTAGCACTGATTTCACTGTCATCGGGATTCTCAAGAACCTCTTTTACGATGGGAGCGGTAGAGAATCCTTTGAGGATCTCTTCGTTTCCTTTTACGATCTCGTCAAAGGAAGTTCCTACATTGCTGATAACCTGAACGAAGGATTCGTTAGTGTTTTCATCGATCTCTTTCTTACTTATGCCGATGGTTACTGTACCGATAACCATCGAAGCTACGAAAAGAGGGATCAGAGCAAACATGATGAGAGTGGCTCTCATGTTAAGCCTTGCATGGGATTCCTTTTCGCCGGCCATAAGCTTGATGTCTTTCTTGGAATTGAAGTTGCCTGCCATTTGATTAGTCTCCTTTTTTTAATATTTATGCCTTAAAGGCATATGGATATTATACTCCCGTGATATGCTATATTCAATAAAATCAGGGGGGTAAAAACTAAGATTTATAAGGGTTTTACGGCTGTTTTTGGTTGACATCATAACGATTAACCGTTATACTTTTTAAGTGGCTTATAAAAATATGACGGAGGTGTATCATTATGATAAAAAGTATACTTGAACAACGCGGACTGACAGCTTTTAAACTGTCAAAGGAGACCGGACTTCCTTATTCGACCGTGACCGATATCGTTACGGGCAAGACTGCCATTCAGAGCGTATCGGCTTCAGTGCTTTATAAACTCTCCAAGGCACTCGATATGAGCATGGAGCAGCTTTACATTGGAGATTCGTCAAACCGTGTATTTTATCTCGATAATGACGGCAGCAAGGTATGCGTATACGCCGGAGAAGTCATGTTCTCATTTGAGAGTGATGACAATCTTGTGGGATTTAGAAATATCACTTCCGTAAAGTCCAATATTGTATATGTTGACGCATATTTTAAGAATGAAGAAGGAAAGACTTTTGTTGAAGAGGAACAGATAGACCTCGATGACATCTTCGAAGGATATGAAGATCTCCTCAGATCAGAGTACAAAGTGATCCTCAGCTATCCCGGTGAGAGCAGGAGACGCTTTATTGAGCGTAATTCCGTATTGGTAAGCGACGGATTTGGCGTTATGTGCGGCGAGGGCGCTCCCGGAGAGGTTATAGCCGATATATTTAATCTCAAGAGAAATACCGAGAAGACTTCGATCAGACTCCCGGATATGGCCGTGATATCCAGCAATATGAAGGATGGTATGAAAAAGCGCGCTATAGCTGTTGCCGAAGATAACAAGGATGCCATTGAGTCCGAGATCAGGAGCAGGCTTCACATCTGATCAAAAGTATGTTAAAACCGTGACATTTATTGACATTGCCCTGCTAAAACGATAAACTTTTTATATTCTTTAAAAGCTTATTTCAGAGTATAATGTTTTGATCGGGCACGGAGGGCGTATGCTCTCCGGATCTTTATGAGGAGATATATGGATACTGTAATCACGATAGGAAGACAATTCGGAAGTGCAGGAAGAGAGATAGGTGAGAAGGTTGCCGAGAGATTCGGCATTAAGTGCTATGATAAGGAGCTTCTCTCCAGAGCTGCCAAAGAGAGCGGATTCTGTGAGGAGATGCTTGAGAATCATGACGAGAGACCTACCAATTCATTTCTCTACAATCTCGTTATGGACACTTATTCCTTCGGTTACAATTCCTCTTCATTTGTTGATATGCCTATTTCACACAAGGTTTTCCTTGCTCAGTTCGATACTATCAAGAAGATCGCATCCGAGGGACCTTGTGTAATAGTCGGAAGATGCGCTGATTATGCACTTACCGATTTTGAGAACAAGATCGATCTTTTCATCTACGGAAACGAAGAGTGCCGTATCAAGAGAATAATGGAAAGATATTCGCTTGATGAGAATAAAGCGAAGGATATGATCGCCAAGAAGGATAAACAGCGTCAGAGCTATTACAATTACTATTCCTCCAAGAAGTGGGGAAGAGCCGACAGCTATGACCTGTGCATCAATTCCAGCATCCTCGGTGTTGACGGTACTGTCCATCTCATCTGTCAGTACGTAGAGGACTTTGAACGGAGAAAGAAATAATTGAGTTCCAAAGTGCGTTTCCTTCATATGCTTTTAATGGCTGCATTTGCTGTATTTGCAGCCATTCTTGTGTTTAAGAATCCTGTATCGATAAACCCCGAATATATAATCGTTCCACCCGATGAGCCTACGAGGATATCCATTCCCAGGTTCATATTTGAGAACGGTTATCTTCCTCACGGGGACGAGGCTGATGTCATCCTTGGCGGATACGGCGGTTCGTATGCGTATTTTCCGGGATTCAGCTATATATTTATGGCGCTTTTTATGAAGATCGCTTCGCTTTTTGGCGCCGGAGAAGCAGGTCTTGTGATCGCAGCCAGGCTTGTAAACCTTATCATCGGACTGTTTACCTGCCATTTTGTTTGGAATATCGGAAAGCTGCTTTTTGAGAAGAGTCCTTTTAGACTGATGTTCTTTGCCATGACGATGTTCCTTCCGCAGATCGTATATGTAAATACCTATGTAAATCTCGATTCTATTGCTATCTGTGCGATATCAGTCATATTGTATTTCCTGCTTGGGATGAAGAAAAAAGGTGTGAGCGTAAGAAGTACTGTCGGTCTGGCTGTCGGTATAGTGCTTGCCACGCTGTCTTATTACAATACTTACGGTATCATACTCGGAGCGGCTCTTTTCTTCCCGTTTTTGTTTATAAAGGGTGATGCTGATACTGAAGGCAGGAAGTCCCGATCGGATACTAAGAAGATGGTCCGTTTCGGACTGATCGTAGTGGGAGTATGGTGCGTCGGTGCGCTATGGTGGTTTGTCAGGAACGCGATCCTTCATAACGGGGATTTCCTCGGCATGAGGACCTTACGTGAGGCTCAGACGCTCTTTAGAGAGCTCACGGGAGTTTATCCCACACCCACGCCTTTCTCAAAAGGACAGCCCATATATGCGCTCTTTACGATCAAGGGGCTTATGTACCAATTCTTCGCTTCATTTGTGGGCGTTTACGGATGCATGAATATATTTGCGAACAAGCTTTTTTATCTTGTTTATTTGGCGATTTTCTTTGCAGGAGCCGTATTATTCGTGATATTTGGAAAAAAGAGCTCATACAGCTCTTTTTACGGCATGCTCATACTCGATATCGCGATCACATACGGACTTTGGTATATATACTGCTATGCCTTTGATTATCAGTTCCAGGGCAGATACCTGCTTCCTGCGGCCATTCCGATGTTCATGATAGTAAGCAAAGGATATGAGAGACTGACGATTCGTATGGAGAGCAAATGGGAAGGTGCGAATTATATTCCCTATATACTGACCGGTGTTTTGTTCGGACTGTTTTTGTATTATTATGTCTTCGTGGTTATGAAAGCTTACGCTTTGGTTTGATATGATAAAAGATACGGTTACTTTAACAAAAAAGCAGATAAGATGGGGCTTAGTTTACGGCATTGCAGCCCTTTTCAGGCTCTGGATAGGGCAGATGCTGGGCGTCTGGTTTCCGGGTGAGCAGGGTGCGGATGATGCGCTCATGATCCTGTATTCCGCATTTCCCAATTATTTCAGGGGTGCGGACCCTTCGTTTTGCATGCATAAAGAACTCGGAATGCCGCTCTTTTTACAGCTTGTAAATGCTTCCGGAATATCATATCCGGCTGTAATATCCCTCATTTGGGTGGCTTGCGCGCTGCTTATGGCCTTTATCTGCGTAAATATCCTCAATGCGAGAAATGTCAAAGCCGGATCTGCAGTACCTTTCGCAGCATACATATTTACACTCTTTACGCCCTGCGCATTTGATATGTTCTGCGGGACCAGGCTTTACCGCGCAGGAATCCTCGGACCCATGTATCTCATGGTATTTGAGCTTCTTTTCATCATTTTGCTTTTGATATTTAAGGATCCAAAGAAAAAGAGCATTATCACGCTATCCGTATTCACAGCGTTTGTCTTTTCATTTACTTATTATGTCAAAGAGGACGGAATATGGCTCATTCCGGTTCTTCTTATGTTTGCTGTATTCTGGATCATATCCTGCATCGTTACCCATAAGGACTCTTTACTGCGCGCTTTTGTGATCGCTGTTATTCCTTTTGTTGTCTTTATCCTGGTGACCGTAGCCTATAAAGGCATAAATTATAAGTATTTCGGTGTATTTGAGACCAATGTGCGCTCATCCGGCGAATCCGGAAAGTTTGTTGAGTATATATACAAGATCGATTCCCCCGACAGGACTAATGAAATATGGGCTCCCAAGGATGCCATAGAGCAGGCTTTTGAAGTATCTGATACTCTTAAAGCTCATCCCGAGCTTAAGGATGCTATTTATACTTCATTCTGGGTGGAGGGAAATATTGACGAACATCCCCTTCACGGAGATTTCCTCACCTGGACGCTCCAGGATGCCATATATGACAGCGGTGTGTGCTCGAGCATCAAGGAAAAGGAAGCCTTCTTCGCACAGGTAAATTCCGAACTCAAAGCGGCTTTTAAGGACGGCAGACTTAAGAAATGCTCGGATCGCATATCCATTGTATCATCAATAGGCCCCAAAACCGGACGTGAGATAGGAGAGG
>DFKT01000098.1:0-229 GCA_002373595.1 Lachnospiraceae bacterium UBA3638
TGCGATCTAACCTTCGATGATCCTTATACAGGTGGAGCCGGATTGATCATGTGGGATTATTTTTGCATTTCGAAAGAGGAAATGGGAAGAGATCATTTTCCTGATTCTAATCAAAAGTATCCATAAAATGAAAAATAGTAAGGTCCGGGAAGCAGTCTGTGCCATATATTTCTCATGACCGTTGCGCAGCTCTTAGCGAGCGACGTGTGGCGTAAAACGGTCCCGAGCG
>DFKT01000098.1:310-9367 GCA_002373595.1 Lachnospiraceae bacterium UBA3638
AGTTAAGCGAGGGCGTTTTTGCCCCTAGCCACACAAGCGAGCTTAGACGCGGAGCTCCGGTCTTGGAAATATATGGCACAGGCTGCTTCTATATTGTTCTTATACTCTTATTATTCACGAAAAAATACTTTTTTTCCTCCTCAAAACAGTAGTGGGCTCGTTTGCAACAAACGCCAAAATATGGTAGAATAACTTCAAATTTTTTATTATTACGGAGGTAAATATGGGCACATCTTCCAAAGCGTATCAGAGAATACAATCTCTGATCGATCCGGGGAGTTTTTCCCCGATAGGCGAGCTGGTAACGGCCAGATCGACCGACTTTAATCAGGAACCCAAGATGGAAAGCTCCGACGGATGTATCACAGGTTATGCTGCTATAGCAGAGAAGCCTGTATATGTCTACAGCCAGGATGCATCCGTTCTGGGCGGCAGCGTGGGCGAAATGCACGCAAGAAAGATCTTAAACATCTACAATCTCGCGATCAGAACAGGAGTACCTGTTATCGGTATCCTTGACTGTGCGGGAATGAGACTTCAGGAGGCTACCGATGCTCTCTATGCATTCGGAAGGATCTACTCCAAGATCTCATCCGCAAGCGGGATCATTCCTCAGATCACTGTTATCGCAGGCAACTGCGGCGGTGGACTGGCACTCTTCCCGACTCTTACGGACTTTACATTTATGGCATCAGAGGATGCGCAGCTTTTCGTTAATGCTCCCAACACCCTCGCCGGTAACCGCACCGAGAAGTGCAATACCGCAGGCGCTGAGTTCCAGGCAAAGAGCGCAGGACTTGTTGATATGGTTGGAAGCGAGAGCGAGATCTTCGCTAGCGTAAGAGAGCTCATATCCATACTTCCTCAGAATAATGACGACATCGCTCTCACAGAGTGCAGCGATGACCTTAACCGCGCGACCGCAAACCTTGAAGCATTCAAGGGTGATACCGCAGCGGCTATAGCTAATATCGCAGATAACGGAACCTTCTTCGAGACCAAGAGAGATTTTGCAAAGGAGATGGTTACCGGACTTATCAAACTCGGCGGACAGACCGTCGGTGTTGTGGCTAACCGTACCGAAGTCATCGGAAAGGACGGCAAGGTTGCAGAGAAGTTTGATGCAAAGCTTACCGCAGACGGATGCGACAAGGCTTCCGATTTTGTGAAGTTCTGCGATGCTTTTGATATCCCCGTTCTTACATTTACCAATGTAGACGGATTTGCGGCTACTCTCGACAATGAGAAGAGGATCGCAAGAAGCGCTGCCAAGCTTGTGGATGCTTTTGCAGGAGCTGACGTACCCAAGGTAAATGTTATCGTTGGCGATGCTATCGGTAATGCTGCAAATGTAATGAACGCCAAGGCTATCGGCGCAGATATCACCTTCGCATGGAAGAATGCGAGAGTAGGTATCATGGAGAGCAAGCTTGCAGCTCAGATCATCACTCCCGGAAACGGAGACAGATCTCTTGTTATAGCAGAACTCGACAGTGATATGAACGGAGCTTCCGGAGCCGCCAGACGCGGATATGTCGATCAGATCATCAGTGCTGACGATACCCGCAAGTACGTGATCGGCGCATTCGAGATGCTCTATTCAAAGGATGTTTATTACGATAAGAAGCACGGAACAGTGTAGAAAGGGCGACTTACGATGAAGAAGTTTTTTGGATTAATATCGGCCGCTCTGCTCTGCCTCTCACTTACCGCATGCGGAAGCGAGCCGAATTACTCCTCCTTCCAGCAGGATAAGCTTGCGGACGCGGAGGCTAGATCGGTCCTGTATGTTGTTCCGACTCTTCAGAAATTCATGAACGGTTCACAGGAAGAACTCGGCGAATTCCTTAATGGGGAATTTAAACCCGAGCTCATAAGCGAGTTTACCAATGAAGAGATGAAGTACGGAGCATCTCAGACCTTTAACTTCAATGCAGACGGATACGGATTTAAGAATGCTATATCCAATTTCTGTTCCGGATATGATGAAGTCGGAGAGATAACGATACCCGAAGCGATAGACCAAGAGGTCAATTATCTCCAGTGGTCACTCCTTCCCGAGGAGACTCAGGATTACTATGTTTCTATGGGATATGTTCCTCCCGCGGATCCCGGTACAGATCTTGTCAAATCCACGGTTAAAGGAAATGAGATATTTGTAAACTTTGATGTTGTCGGCGAAAAGAGAGAAGCATCCGTTGAGATTATCTATACGAATGACATGTTCGTCACTCTCAAATCAGCCGCACTCAATCCCAAGTACAGCTTTGCGGAAAAGATGGAAAAGGCGGGACTCAACACCGTTATCGGAATGGGTACCGTATTTGTAATGCTCATACTTATCAGCTTTATCATATCCCTCTTCGGAGTATTCTCCGGACAGGGCAGGAAGAAGAGTAAGGTTGAGAAAGGTATCGACAAGGCTGTAGCTCAGATCGAAAGCAGCGAAAGTGCTGAACTTGCCGGAGACTCACAGCTCGTAGCAGTCATCGCGGCAGCCATCGCGGCGTACGAGGGAAGCGGAAGTGCTGACGGATATGTAGTCAGATCCATTCGAAAGATAAAGAGATAAACACGGAGGAATATAAGATGAAAAATTACACTATTACCGTAAACGGAACCGCATATGCAGTAACCGTAGAAGAGGGCGCAGAAAGCGCACCCGTAGCTGCACCCGCAGCACCCAAGGCTGCAGCAGCACCCGCACCCGCAGCTAAGCCCGCAGCACCCGCAGCGGGAGCAGGCAGCATCAAGGTTGAGGCAGGAGCTGCAGGAAAGGTATTCAAGATCGAGGCTCCTGTAGGTACCGCAGTAAAGAAGGGTGATGCAGTCGTCATCATCGAGGCTATGAAGATGGAGATCCCCGTTGTTGCTCCTTCTGACGGAACCGTTGCAAGCATCAACGTTGCAGTTGGCGATGCTATTGAAGCAGGCGCACTTCTTGCTACTCTTAACTGAACTTAGCCGATCACATGGAGGTTTTTGATGAGTTACATATTAACCACGCTGGATAATCTGATACACCAGACAGCGTTTTTCAACCTCACAATCGGCAATTACGTGATGATATTGGTCGCATGCTTCTTCCTTTATCTGGCCATTCGTCACGGATATGAGCCTTTGCTCCTTGTGCCGATCGCGTTTGGAATGTTGCTGGTAAATATTTATCCGGATATCATTCTTGCATATGAGGAGTCGCCCAACGGACAGGGCGGATTGCTCTATTATTTCTACAAGCTCGACGAGCTTGCGATACTGCCCTCGTTGATATTCATGGGCGTCGGTGCGCAGACGGACTTCGGTCCTCTGATCGCCAACCCCAAGAGTTTCCTGCTTGGAGCAGCAGCACAGTTCGGTATCTTTGTCGCATACTTCGGAGCGATACTCATGGGCTTTAACGACAAAGCAGCTGCAGCCATCTCCATCATCGGAGGAGCAGACGGCCCTACTTCCATCTTCCTTGCAGGTAAGCTCGGACAGACCGGACTCTTAGGACCCATAGCTGTTGCAGCTTATTCCTATATGAGCCTTGTTCCGATCATTCAGCCGCCTTTCATGAAGCTCTTCACCACCAGGAAAGAGCGTGCTATCAAGATGGGACAGCTTCGCCCGGTATCTAAACTCGAGAAGATCCTGTTCCCCATCATTATCACCATCGTTGTATGTCTGGTTCTTCCGACTACGGCTCCTCTTGTAGGAATGCTTATGCTCGGAAACCTTTTCAAGGAGAGCGGAGTTGTAAGACAGCTCACCGAGACAGCATCCAACGCTATGATGTATATCGTAGTTATCTTCCTCGGCACGAGCGTAGGTGCTACAACGAGTGCTGAGGCTTTCCTCAATTGGGATACCATCAAGATCGTTATCCTCGGTCTCGTGGCATTCAGCTTCGGAACCATAGCCGGAGTCCTTTTCGGAAAGATCATGTGCGTTGCTACTCACGGCAAGGTCAATCCCCTTATCGGATCCGCCGGAGTTTCCGCAGTTCCCATGGCGGCTCGTGTATCCCAGAAGGTAGGCGCGGAAGAAGATCCCACCAATTTCCTTCTCATGCATGCAATGGGTCCCAACGTTGCCGGAGTTATCGGAACCGCAGTTGCGGCCGGAACCTTTATGGCAATGTTCGGGGTGTTCTAAATAAACAGCTATACGGCTAAAGAAAGGAAACAGTAATATGTCTGAAATCGAAAAGAAACCGATAAAGATTACGGAGACTGTGCTGCGTGATGCACACCAGTCACTTATCGCAACGAGAATGCCGACCGAGCTTATGCTTCCCATTGCAGAGAAGATGGATAAGGTAGGATATCATTCCGTAGAGTGCTGGGGAGGAGCAACATTCGATGCATCCCTCAGATTCCTCAAGGAAGATCCCTGGGACAGACTCAGAAAGCTCCGTGATAAGTTTAAGAATACCAAGCTTCAGATGCTCTTCCGCGGACAGAACATACTCGGATATCGTCCTTATGCGGATGACGTTGTAGATGCTTTCGTTGAGAAGTCTATTGCAAACGGTATCGATATCATCCGTATATTTGACTGTCTCAACTATCTGCCCAACCTCCAGGAGGCTGTAAATGCCACCAACAAGATCAAGGAGCGCGAGGGAAGAGGACATGCGCAGGTTGCACTTTCCTATACTCTCGGCGATGCTTACACTCTTGAGTATTGGGCAAATATGGCAAAGCAGATCGAGGAGATGGGTGCAGATTCCATCTGTATCAAGGATATGGCAGGACTTCTCCTCCCTTACAGAGCTACCGATCTTATCAAGGCTATGAAGGAGAATACGAAGCTTCCCATCCAGCTCCACACCCACTATACTTCCGGTGTAGCTTCCATGACTTATCTCAAGGCTGTTGAGGCCGGAGTAGATGTCATTGACTGCGCTATGAGCCCGTTTGCAATGGGTACTTCGCAGCCTGCTACCGAGGTTATGGTCGAGACCTTCCGCGGTACGCCTTATGACACCGGATTCGATCAGGATCTCCTTGCAGAGATCGCTGATTACTTTGCTCCTTATCGCGACGAGTGCCTTAAGTCCGGACTCATGTCCACCAAGGTTCTCGGCGTTAATATCAAGACTCTGCTCTATCAGGTTCCCGGCGGAATGCTTTCCAACATGGTCAGCCAGCTCAAGGAGCAGAATGCAGAAGACAAGTATCGTGAAGTGCTTGAGGAGATCCCCAGAGTTCGTAAAGATCTCGGTGAGCCGCCTCTTGTTACTCCCTCTTCACAGATCGTCGGAACCCAGGCTGTATTCAATGTCCTTATGGGCGAGAGATACAAGATGGCTACCAAGGAGACCAAGGCTGTTCTTCGCGGAGAGTATGGTCAGACCGTTAAGCCTATGAGCCAGGAAGTCATCGATAAGGTCATCCCCGGAGAGACCAGACTTACCGGCAGATTTGCTGATACTCTTGACAACGAGATGGATAAGCTCGAGAAGGAGATGAGCGAGTGGAAGCAGCAGCCCGAGGATGTCCTCAGCTATGCTCTGTTCCCTCAGGTAGCAACCGACTTCTTCAAGTATCGTCAGGCTCAGCAGGAGCAGGTCGATGTGAGCAAGGCAGATACCGATAACAAAGCATATCCTGTTTGATCCCGATATGAATGTCCATATATGAAAACGGACATAAAATAACAAGATGTTGTATTAAATACATATGTCAAGACCCTATATTATGTAGGGCTTAAAACCTTGACAATACGGGATTTCTAGGGGTAAGATAACAAGCGTCACGCCACAAGGCAGACGCTTGTTTTTTCCAGAAAATTAAAGGGGAATCTTAATGGCTCGCAAAGAAAGTATCACCGTAGAACAGATTTTAAGCACGGCATTTGAAATGACCAGAACAGAAGGCGCAGAAGTAATCACCGCCAGAAAGGTAGCGGCTGCTGCAGGATGTTCCACTCAGCCTATATTCAGAGTTTACAAGAATATGGCAGAGCTTGAAGAAGCTGTTTATATGCGTGCGGTAGACTTTTTCCGCAATTACTACGCAGGTTTCGAGAGATCGGGAGAAGTTCCTTTCGCAAATCTCGGAATGGCATATGTAGCATTTGCTCGTAAGGAAAAGTACCTCTTCAAACTTCTCTTTGTTGATACCAATCCCAATCGTATAAGTATGTATGAGCTTTTGAACGGATCCGAGGGACATGTCGTATATGAGATAAACCTCGCTAAGAATCAGGGATGCAAGGATCCCGGCGGTCTGTTCATGAAGATGTGGATCTTCATTCACGGCGCAGCATGCATGACGCTTTCCGGTGACTATGATCTCACTGATGAAGAAACAAAGCAGCTTTTGGAGCGCGCGTACGAGTCTTTTAACGCGCAGTAAGGGGATATGGCGGAATTAAAAAACGATGTGCTCATAAGGATCCAGAACGAATATGATTCGATGAGCAAGAGCCAGAAGAAGATTGCAAACTATGTAAGAAGCGAGATGGACGGAGCGGTCTTTATGACTGCGGCCGAGCTCGGAAAGACGCTTGGGATAAGTGAGTCCACGGTAGTAAGGTTTGCGGCTTCTCTCGGATACCGCGGCTATCCCGAATTTCAGAAAAGTCTGGAAGAGTGCGTGAGAGGAAAACTCTCGGGCATTCAGAGAATAGATGAAAAATACGGACGTTCGTCCCAGTCCGAGATACTTACTTCAGTCCTTACTTCGGACATAGAAAAGATCCAGGATACTATCAAAAACTTAAATCCCATAGCCTTCGATCTCGCAGTCGATGCGATGCTCGGAGCGGAGACTGTGTATATCATGGGCCTTAGGAGCAATGAACCTCTGGCTGCTTTTTTGCATTTCTATCTGAATATGGTCAGAAAGAATGTAGTTCTCATCAATACGACCTCCGTAACGGAGACTTTTGAGCAGATGCTTCGCATTAATGAAAAGGACTGTTTTGTCGGCATCAGTTTCCCCAGATATTCGATGAGAACACTTAAGGCTACCGAGTTTGCAAATGACAGGAGAGCAAGGATCGTAACGATCACCGATTCTGAGTTCTCTCCCATGTGTATGTATTCTTCATGTAATCTCTACGCCAGGAGTGATATGGTCTCAATTGTAGACAGTCTTGTCGCACCCTTGAGCGTCATCAATGCACTGGTTGTAGCTATATGTCTCAAGGCTCCCGAAGCTGTCAGATCGGATCTTGAGATGCTTGAGCAGGTATGGAACAACTATCAGGTTTATCTTAATGATGAGATAGAATTCATCGACGATGAACCGATACTCAACTATTCTCTCAGAAAGCAGGATGCCGGAGGACAATGAGAAGTGTGGTGGTAGTCGGCGGCGGCGCTGCGGGGATGATGGCGGCTATAGCGGCAGCCGGAGAGGGTGCCAAAGTCACTCTGATCGAAAAGAACGAAAAGCTTGGAAAGAAACTCTTCATAACCGGAAAGGGAAGGTGCAATCTTACCAATACTGCCGGCGGTGAAGATTTTTTTGTTAATGTGATAAGCAATCCGAAATTTCTCTACAGTTCATTCTATTCGTTTGACAACGGAGCTGTATGCGAAATGATCGAGTCTGCAGGATGCAGACTGAAAGAGGAAAGAGGCGGACGCATTTTCCCTGTCAGTGATCATTCGTCCGACATCATATCCGCACTCAAAAAGATCCTTACGCAAAAAGGTGTAGAGATAAGACTTAATACAAAAGTCAAAAAGACTGTTACGGATGATGAAGGCGCAGTAAACGGAGTGAGGCTTGATAACGGAGAGTTTATATCCGCGGATGCCGTTATCATCTGCACGGGAGGGCTCTCGTATCCATCGACAGGTTCCGACGGTGACGGATATGAATTCGCACGCGAGACCGGGCATAAGGTGACTCGGCTTCGCCCTGCGTTGGTTCCGCTTAATACAAGGGAGAACTGGTGCAGGGACCTGCAGGGATTGTCGCTTAAAAATGCAGGATTTAAAATGTATGATGGAACCCGTGAAGTATATGACGGATTCGGAGAAATGCTTTTTACGCATTTCGGGATAAGCGGTCCTCTGGTACTGTCCGCGAGCTCATATATTGGAAGATGCAGATCTAAAGACATACGCTGCGTGATAGATCTCAAGCCTGCGCTGGATGATAAGACTCTCGATGACAGACTTATCAGGGAGTTTGCGGAGAAGAATGCAAAGGAATTTCATAATGCATTGGGAGACCTGCTTCCATCCGGGATGATCCCTGTGATAGTTGAATTGTCAGAGATAGCGCCCGATAAAAAGGTTTCTCAGATCACGAAAGAGGAAAGACAGCGATTGGGGCATCTGCTCAAGAATCTTGAGCTTCATGTCTCAGGCACAAGGGATTATGCGGAAGCGATCATCACGCAGGGTGGCGTTAGCGTAAAGGATATCAATCCGTCGACGATGGGATCAAAGCATATAAAGGGACTTTATTTTGCGGGCGAAGTACTTGATCTTGATGCCGTGACCGGAGGGTTTAATCTGCAGATAGCGTGGTCCACGGGGCACTTGGCAGGTGTGAGCGCCGCACGGACAGATTAGTTTACAGGAGGGGAGAATATGAGTTTTCAGGTAGCAATAGACGGACCTGCGGGAGCGGGAAAGAGTACCATTGCAAAGGCGGTGGCCAGGAAAGAAAATCTGATATATGTCGATACGGGGGCTATGTACAGAGGTGTTGCATATTTCCTGTTAAAGAGCGGATGCGATCTTGACGATCCCGAAGCGGTTGCTGCCAAGTGCGTTGAAGCCGCTATTGAGATAGTTTATGAAAACGGAGTTCAGTGCGTTATGCTCAACGGGGAAAATATTAACGCATTTCTTCGAACCGAGGAAGTCGGAAACGCTGCCTCCAAGACCAGCGCGAATCCTGCGGTAAGAAAGCATCTTTTTGATCTGCAGAAGAAACTGGCAGAAAGCAGCGACTGCGTGATGGACGGAAGGGATATAGGTACTGTGGTACTTCCAAATGCGCAGCTTAAAGTATTCCTCACCGCCGGCAGCGACGTCAGAGCAAAGAGAAGATATGATGAGCTTAAAGCCAAGGGTGAGGATGCAGATCTATTGAAGATCAAAGA